>CAUQVM010000081.1:0-7689 GCA_963521575.1 uncultured Rothia sp. | reverse complement strand
GTCCCAGACTCGGGGCAAAAGTCCTCGCAATCCTGCGTCGCACTATTCTGATCCCCAATATTCTGGGGCTCAGCCGCGTTCATCGCGCCACTCATGCGTTCTCCCCCGCCGCTGAGGTGGGCGCCACATACTTAATGAGGTCTTCGATGGAAATCATGGGCAGGTTGTGCTCGGTGGCGAAGGCGCGCAGAGCATCGAAGCGCATCATGGAGCCGTCGTCATGCACGAGCTCAGCGATAACACCCACCCCGGAGAGGCCAGCGGCGAGGGAGAGCTCTACGGCGGCCTCGGTGTGGCCGGGACGCTGGGCCACACCGCCATCCACAGCGCGCAGCGGGAAGATATGGCCGGGACGGGTCACATCCGCCGGGGTCGAGGCGGCGTTAGCCAGAATACGCACAGTACGGGCGCGATCCGCTGCGGAAATACCGGTGCTCACACCGGTGGAAGCATCGCAGGAGACGGTGTAGGCGGTACCCTTGGGGTCCTGGTTATGAGTAACCATCGGGGGAAGCTGCATCTCGTCGGCACGACGAC
Source organism: uncultured Rothia sp. (assembly GCA_963521575.1). Lineage (GTDB taxonomy): Bacteria > Actinomycetota > Actinomycetes > Actinomycetales > Micrococcaceae > Rothia. The sequence goes on along the minus strand of CAUQVM010000081.1, from coordinate 7,152 downwards.
TGCTCATGGGCGCACAAATTACCCCGGAGGTGTAGCGAATCGCGAAGCCCATAAGCTCGGCGGTGGCATGCTCGGCGGCAAAGATAATATCGCCCTCATTCTCACGGTCCTCGTCATCCACCACAACCACGGCGCGGCCAGCTGCAATGGCATCCACGGCGGTCTGCACGCTGTCGAGCACGCTGGCGGCATCGGTACGACGGGGCGCAATAATTTCGGTGGATTTCGTTGCCACCGAAGACTGAGGCACACCGGCAAAAGCGGTCAGACGCTGAACGTACTTGGCGAGCGCATCGGTCTCAAGATTCACGCTGTCCCCTACAGACAGGGCACCCAGGTTGGTGGCTTTAAGCGTCTCGGGGATGAGGCCGACTTCGAACCATGCGGGGCTCTCGCCGGGTGCGGAGACGGCGGTGACGGTCAGGGAAACGCCGGAAACTGCGATTGATCCCTTCTCAGCGAGCAGGGGTGCAAGCTCGGTGGGCAGGGTGAAACGCAGGGTACTCCACACCTCATGGGCGGTAATGGAGGCGAGGGTTCCGACCGCATCCACGTGGCCCTGCACGACGTGTCCGTCGAGGCGACCGCCAGCAGGCAGGCAGCGCTCTAGGTTGACGGTGTCGCCGGGTGCCAGGTTGCCGAGGTTGGTACGGCGCAGGGTCTCACCCATGGTGTAGGCGCGGAATTGGCCGGGGCGCAGCTCATCCAGGTCGATGGCGGTCAGGCACACGCCGTTAACAGCCAGGGAGCCACCGTGTTCGAGGTCGGCGACAATATCGCTGGCATTAAGGGTCAGGTATGCGGCGTCGCTACCTTCGATGGGCTTGAGGGATTCTACGGTGCCGAGGGCACCAATAATTCCGGTAAACATGTGGGTTTCCTTTTCTCGCCGTGTCCGCCGGTAGTCGTCGTTGAAGGCGACGGACGGCGATAGTTTGTTCTACGTATAACTATACGTATTTTTCGATTTTTCTCTGTAGTCGATGCGATGACGTGCCAGGATACGAACCAGCCGGGCACGATCATGCGGGGCGGGGTCTCCAGATTCGAGGTCCCTGAGCTATCTGCTCTTGAGGGAGTCGCTTAAGGAAGCACTTTCCCGCGAGCATTGCCGGGTGTGCCCTGCTGCAGAGCTAATCCAGCCGCGGCTCAGGGGCGTGGCATTCCTCCAGTTTCTGCAGTACGCGCCGTTGCCCCGGATTCTTCTCGGTGCCCCGCGGTTCGGGCACCATATGGGTGGCGGTATCCTGCCCCAGCACACGCACGGCTGGGAACATGCCTAGGTCATCCAATTGCAGGCGCGGTGCCTGTGCGAGGGTGTCAACCAGCAGGCGGTACACGGCGCTCTTACCACGGCCCATGATGATCGGCGCGCGGTACCAGACCATCTCGTCGATGAGGTCTTCACCGGCGAAGAGACCAACCATGCCAGGGCCGCCCTCAATCATGAGGTGCCGCACGCCGCGGTCGTAAAGCTCCCGCAACAACTCGACCGGATCGTGGGTGAAAATCTGCAGGAAGTTCTGCGGGTCGGGCTCGCGGCCATCCTGCGGGTCGGGCTCGCGGCCATCCTGCGGGTCGAGGCCGCGCACGCGGTAGTTTTCGGGGATCTCGGTCTTGCCCATAACCACGCGCAGGGGCTGCTTCTCAAAGCGCTTGCCGTTGGCATCGCGGGCATCCAGGGTCGGGTCGTCAAAGAGAGTCGTGCGGGTGCCGATCATAACGGCATCGGCGCGGTGACGGATCAGGTGCCCGTCAGCGCGGGCAGCAGGGCCGGTAATCCACCTACTCGTGCCATCAGCGGCGGCAATAAACCCGTCGAGCGTGGAGGCGCTCTTGGCGGTCACGAAGGGGCGGCCCTCGGCGGCGGCAATAAACCAGCGCTCATTGAGCAGGTAGGAGGGTCGTGCGAATTCCTCCATTGCGTGCACGGCCACGCCGCGCGAACGCAGGTAGGCGGCACCTCCCGCCGCGTTTTCGGTGTCGTCACTATAGGCGTAGTAAAGCTCGCTGATTCCGGCTTCGGCCACGGCGTGGGAGCAGGGGCCGGTGCGGCCGGTGTGGTTGCAGGGCTCCAGGCTTACGTACATGCGGGCGCCGGTGAGGTCGGTCCCGGCAGCTCGGGCGGCAGCGAGTGCATCGGCCTCGGCGTGCGGGGTGCCGGCACCTCGGTGGTAACCCACGTGTAGCAGGTACCCGTGCGCATCTGTAATGACGGCGCCGACGAGCGGGTTAGCTCCGCGAATGCCCTGGCGCGCCGCATCGAGGGCTAGGGCCATGGCCTCGGTGTGGGTGAGCGGGCGGTCGGAATCGGGCAGGGTGAGGGCCCGGGCCTGGGGCAGCCCGATTAAGTGTCCGTACTCGGCGGCGGAGTAATCCAGATCGTTGACCGGTAGGGCAACGGGCGGGGTGCTGAGGCCCGGCAGATGGCTTGTATCCTCGGGAATGCGGCGCTCGTGCACGGCTGCGATGGGCTCGGGCAGGGTGCCGGCCGGCCCCTGAGCTTCGTGCTGGGGGTTATTGGGGGTCATGGCAATAGTCCTCCTTCTACGCGGATGCGTTCTTTGGCGCGTTCTTGGTTACGGCTTCACACTCGGCAACGGACGCGGCGGAAGATAGATCAGCCACGTCCACGGTTACGTCGGGGAACCGGGTTTGGACCCGAGCTTTTTGTGCCTCCAGGTTGCGGGTACGCCACCATACGAAGAAGCCGACCAGGGTGAAGGCCCCGTAGAACACGTACATGAGGGAGGTGGCGTAGTAGCCGGCGCTCCACAGGAGCGGCACGCCGACCAGGTCGACGGCGACCCAGATGAGCCAGAATTCAACCCAACCGCGTGCCATACCGTAGGTGGCCAGTAGTGAGCCGGTGAAGATCCAGGCGTCGGACCAGACGGGTTCGTAGGAGCCAAGAGCACGAAAAATGGGGGTAAGTAGCAGGGTGCCAGCTACCATGGCGACGATGATACCGATGCGTTCAGCGTTAGTGGCCCATTGCGGGATGACGGCGGCACCGGCGTTTGCGTTACCGCCGGAGGCGCGGGTGGCGCGCCAGCGAGCCCACCCCCAGATGGAGACGGCAATAAACATGATTTGGCGGCTGGCCTGTCCGAGCATGGTTACGGGATGGGGGCTACCGACGAGGGCGCCGAGGAAGACGGTCAGTAGCAGCAGGTTGCCGAGGACGCCGACGGGCCATGCCCATACTTTGCGTCGCATGCCGCCCAGGGCTGAAGCTAGGCCGAAGGCGTTACCGAGGACTTCGCGCACGAGGAGGGACTGATCCCCCACGTGAATTTGTGCGTCGAAGAGCCACCGCAGAATGTCCATTATTTTTCCTCTCGTGTGCGGACTGTATTCCGGATGCGCGGGTGCGCATCTGCGGCGGCTCCGGGGAGAGGAACAGAAATCAGTGAGTCCGGCGCGGCTTGGGTGAGTGCGCCGGTTTCGATCTGAGGGCGGGTTCGGGGCACCTTAGCACCGGGTGCTTTAGGGTCCCCGCGTGGCGGATGCGTCTCTGGCCGTGAAGCTGGAGGCTACGAGTCCTGCCGTTTCTGCTCGTGCTACCTTCCATCCAGACTGTACTGTCGGCACCGGATTTCCACCGGTTCGGCCGCTGGCCCGATCGATGCACTCGGCGGTTCGGCCGCCGCGTAATGGTGTCGAGCGGTGAACACAAGTCTGCTCGATGCGGGCGGGGCGGTTCGCGGGCTGTGACCGCCGGTTCGGAATTTCACCGACCCCGGAGCACGATGACGGTACTGATTATGCCACAGTGCGGGTGGGTCAGGAATTTTCTTCTCTTCGGGTTGAATTCTATGACAAGATGACGTTTTTTGACTGATTTTGCTACGGTTCAGCTTTTCGGAGTTTGGCGTGTGAGACGGTCGAATTATCACATTTTTATCACGATATATCGTGCCAAACAGACCAAAACTCAGCACTGCTTTTTTGGCAACCCCCAGAAGGTGTTGAACGTATTTCAATACCTTTACGACAAGGAATTATAACGATAAGGTTAAATTATTACTTTAAGGTTTGCTTCAGGGGTGATTTAAGGTTATTCTTATCTACAGGAGCTCCCAATAACCGATAACCTGGTTTTACCGAGAGCAACACGAATCGTGCCCCTCCGATTACCTCTCCTTTAAGCATGAGGTTTCTATTAGTGAAGCCCCTGAAAATCCCGAGGTGTCTCATTGCCAGATGGGCAACCTTATCGATTTGTTCCAGGACGAACCGTCGTGGGAGCCCCACTTTGTCTTCCAGATAGGCCCGCTCTTTGCGGTGCCTTGATGGTTATATACTCCCGTTCCGCCGTGGTCGCATTCGTGGTGCGAGTTGCGGTTGGCGCGGGGACCTTGCGGGATGGTTGATCCCGCGCGCTCTGCATTGTCTTGTGGAGTGTGGTGTGTTGGGTGGCGTATTCGCAGTGCCGGAGCGGATACGCCACCCGTTTTTAACGGGCTTGGGCCCAAGGATGTGCAGTTCGATGCACCCAATCTCCCATTCGCATAAAGCTAAAAATCCGATAGGAAGACTCTCCCCTAGGGAGAGCAGCTCGGAGAAACTCAACCATAGACCAAGCCATCCCTATCTTCACGAACCCGAGGAATAGGCACCCCGAAGGGCGTGGCTGGGCAAGACGACAGGGCACTATCCTCATCTTCAAGGCGGCCGGCTTATTTGATAATTAGGGCACCGAAGCGGTGACACTCCCCCGCGAGCGCAGTCCGGCAACATCCGCGTGTAAAACTACGTCACACCTGAAGTTCTGGGTACCGTAGGCTAACCCTCGACGGAACGGAACGCCACGACGGCGTTGTGCCCGCCGAAACCGAAGGAGTTCGACAATGCGACAATTTCACCTGCGGGCAGTTCGCGTGCCTCAGTAACCACGTCCAGATCAATCTGGGGATCCTTGTTCTCCAGGTTGATGGTGCAGGGCGCGGTGCGGTGGTGCAGAGCCAGAACGGTGAGTACCGCCTCCAGCGCGCCGGCACCACCGAGCAGGTGTCCGGTCATCGACTTGGTGGCGGAGACCGCAATGTTCTTGGTGTGCTCGCCAAAGGTCTCGTGCATTGCGGTGGCCTCGGGCAGGTCACCGGCGGGGGTGCTGGTGGCGTGCGCGTTAATGTGTACCACGGTCTTCGGATCAATCTTGCCGTCCTCGAGAGCCTCACGCAGAGCGCGGGTCGCACCGAGAGCGGCGGGATCCGGGGCGGTGATGTGGTACGAATCAGCGGAGACACCGGTTCCGGCAAGTTCCGCGTAGACGCGGGCACCGCGAGCCTTGGCGTGCTCTTCGGACTCGAGAATGAGCGCTGCCGCGCCCTCACCCATCACGAAGCCGTCGCGGTCGATATCGTAGGGGCGTGATGCCTTTTCGGGCTCATCATTACGGGTGGAGAGCGCCTGCATCTTAGCGAAAGCAGCCATGGGGAGCGGGTGGATAGCTGCTTCAGCACCGCCGACAATGACAATATCTGCCTTGCCGCTACGAATCATTTCGGCGCCGAGCTGCATGGCCTCGGTGGAGGATGCGCAGGCAGAAACGACGGTCTGGGCGGCGGCACGGGCCTTGAGGTTCATGGATACGGCGGCCGCACAGCCGTTGGGCATGAGCATGGGTACGGTCATAGGCATGACGCGGCGGGGGCCCTTTTCGCGCAGGGTGTCCCAGGCGTCAAGGAGAGTCCACACGCCACCGATTCCGGTACCGAAGGCGACGCCGGTACGCAGGGGGTCAACTTCCTCCGCTGAGTCTGCGTCGGGGCCGGAGAATCCTGCATCTTCCCATGCTTCGCGGGCAGCGATGAGGGCGAGCTGACCGGAGGGGTCAAGGCGCTTTGCCTCGACCTTGGTGAGGCGGCCGGATTCTAGGGCGGGCACGGCGAGCTGACCGGCAATGTAGACCGGCAGGTCATATTTCTGTACCCAGGGCTGCTCAATCATGGAAACACCGGAAACGCCCTTGATAGCGTTTGCCCAGGTCGTGGGGACGTCGCCGCCAATGGGGGTGGTCGCGCCGAGGCCGGTCACCAGCACTTTTCGAGACATTGTGGCACTTTCTCTTGGGTGGTTTTAACGGTGGTTTATCCGGTGGTGTGTGGATAAAAACCTGTGGGGGTTCCGGGCGGTGTGCTTGGGACCCGCCGTCGCGGGGAATCCAAGGCCCGGGGTAGCTGAAGTGAATAATGCACGATGCGGCGCGGACCGGTAGAGCCCGCGCCGCATCGGTGTGCTACAGCTTAGGCAGCATTCGCAATGAACTCGACTGCGTCGCCAACGGTCTTGAGGTTCTTGACCTCTTCGTCCGGGATGGTCACCTCGAACTTCTCCTCAGCGTTCACGACGATGGTCATCATCGAGATGGAGTCGATGTCCAGGTCCTCGGTGAAGGACTTGTCCAGCTGAACGTCCTCAACCTCAACGCCGGTCTCTTCGTTAACGATTTCTGCCAGACCTGCGAGGATCTCTTCCTTGTTAGCCATTCAGGGGCTCCTTTGTTTTTTCGATGGTCATCGCACCCGCCGGGTGGGGGTACGCGTGCATTACCGAGTTTATCGTGTCTGCGTGGTGTACGCATGCGTCAACTCGGAGTTTGTGGGGATGCTTTCCCGCTTTATTTTCTTTCTCGCAGACCGGCGCTGTGCCGGTCGTGAGGGGCGGTGAGCATCGGGCTCTGGTGGTTTTCCTTAGGGAGGGGTTTTCCTTAGGGAAGGACGACTACCTGAGCTGCGAATGCCAGGCCGGCACCGAAACCAATCTGCAGGGCGAACTTGCCGGAGAGTTCCGGGTTCTCCTTGAGCAGGCGGTGCGCGGCGAGGGGGACCGATGCGGCGGAGGTGTTACCGGCATCGACGATGTCGCGTGCCACTGCCACCGTGTCGGGAAGCTTGAGGGTCTTGACCATCTGGTCAATGATGCGGGCGTTTGCCTGGTGCGGGATGAGCGCGCCGAGCTCGTCGGGGGTGATGCCGGCGGTTTCGAGTGCCTGCTTGGCGACCTTCGCCATTTCCCATACTGCCCAACGGAAGACGGAGGGGCCGTCCTGACGCAGGGTGGGCCAGATCTTTTCGCCTTCTTCGACGGGGTTTGCGGCGAAGTCGCGGTTGCGGATGTCCAGCAGGGAGTGGGTCATGCCGACGG
>CAUQVM010000080.1:0-7769 GCA_963521575.1 uncultured Rothia sp. | reverse complement strand
GTAACCAGACTGGCGGTAACCAGACTGGCGGTAACCAGACTGGCGGTAACCAGACTGGCGGTAACCAGACCGGCGGTAACCAGACCGGCGGCGCTCAGCCGCGTCCGAGTGCTTCTGCAAGCGCCTCGGCTCCCGCGAATTCCCGAACCACTCAGGGTAACAGCGGTAACGCAACGGCTCATAGCGCCAATGGCGATAACAGCAGTAGCACTGACAGCGGTGACGACGACTAATACCACCCGCTAAACTCTCACGTGAGAATGAGGGGCGGCACCCGCATCTACGATGCGGGTGCCGCCCCTGTTACGTTTTAAGCTCCTATGTTCCCTCATTTAAGCACCCCCTCCTGAAAACCTTATGGCGGATAAGGATCCTCAGGAGGGGGTGTACGGTGTTCTGGTAGCTTGAATCGGATGATCTATCCGTCGAAACTAGGCCATGAGGGGTGAGAGGCTCTTGGCACGCTCTGCTGCTCCGTGCAAGCCGGTCTCTTCGAGCCAATTACCGAGCATAAGGTAGCCGCTTTCGGTCAGCACCGATTCGGGGTGGAACTGTACACCGTGCATGGGGGCCTCGCGGTGGCGCAGGCCCATAATAATTCCGTTGTCGGTCGTTGAAGTAGTCTCCAGGACCGCGGGCATGGTTTCGGGCACAACAGCCAGGGAGTGGTAGCGGGTCGCGGTGAAGGGGCAGGGAACATCCTTGAATACGGAGACGTTTTCATGCACGAGCTGGGAAGTCTTGCCGTGCATGAGTTCGGGGGCGTGAGTAACGGTACCCCCGAAGGCTTCAGCAATGGCCTGATGGCCCAGGCAAACACCGAGTAGGGGCTTTTTTGTCTCGGCGGCCCAGTGAATGGTGTCAATAATGACACCTGCCTCGGAGGGTGCGCCAGGGCCTGGAGAGATGAGCACGCCGTCATGCTCTTCGGCAAGCTTGAGAACATGCTCCAGGTTGTACTCGTCGTTGCGGATAACGGTAGTTTCAGCACCGAGCTGCTGAATGTAGCCGACGAGGGTGAAGACGAAACTATCGTAGTTGTCGATAACAAGAATGCGGGTCATGACGTGTCCTAGCGCTAATGGTTAATAGTGACGTTCTGGTTAAAGGGGCCGTACTCGGCGAAGTGGGGGAAGACGTATTCCATGAGCAGGAAAACGACGGCGAGCACCAACACAATGGCGATAATGATGCGGACCCACAGGGGGCCGGGTAGGTGGCGGAAGATCCATCCGTACATGTTCTTTCCTTTCTGGCTCTAGGAGGCGGCAACCGAGGCCGCAATTTCTGCGGGGGCTCCTGCGGATGCGGGCTGCCACGATTCGAAGCGTGCATGCACAATGTAGCGTTCGGTATCGCCATAACGCGGGTGGCAGGTGGTGAGAGTCATGAGACGCTCGGTGGGGGTTGCTCCAGGCTGATTGGGCACGGGTTCTATGACTCCAACTTGATCGGGTTGCACAATTTCGTGGCTATAGACGGTGTAGGTGTAGTAGCCATCCTTGGTACGCACGTAAATGTGGTCACCTTCGGTGAGCAAATCAATGTCGTTGAGCACCTTACCACGGGTTTGGCGGTGGCCGGCAAGAGAAAAGTTGCCAACTTGACCGGGCATGGCGGTGCCATCGTAGTGGCCGAGGCCGAGGGAATCAAGAACGTCAGCGCTGGTGCCCTGTGTGGCGGGGCGATGGTAGTCACTGCCGAACTTGGGAATGTATACGATGCCGAAGACCTCACCGTGGTCGGGTTCCTTCAGACCTTCGGGCGGGGTATTGGGGTCCCAGCTCGGTAGGGGATCGGCCGGATGCGCGTCGAATTCTTGGACAAGGGTACTGACGGCTTGGGATTGGGTACGATCGGCATCAATATTAGTCCACCACAGTTGCCAGGCAACGAAGAGGAGTAGCACGAGGCCAGTGGTAATGAGGAGCTCACCAATAATCTGGATAATCCATTGCAGCACGGTGCGGGGGTGGCGCACCGTTTCGGTTACCGTTCCGTGGCTCATGCTCTCTCCTTTGGGGTCGTGGATATTGTATTCGCCGATATTATTCGCCGTGTTTAACGTGCGGGCAAGGTGAAATCATCCCGCAAGTCTGCAAAGATAGGTGTAAACGTATATTTTTAGGTTACCCCTACAACAATAAGCGGAGGAAGTATGTCGTCCAACTCGGCTAAGGCATCGTCCAAGAAGAAGTCTCAGAACTCTGAGAAGTCTGCGGTAGAGGATGCGAGCGAGCTCCGTCTGCGCGAGGTAGCACGCGAGATGGAGAGCGGTACGCAGTTGAAGGAGCAGACACCGCTGTGGTACCGCGTGGTCATGTTCTCTCTGCTGGCCGTAGGCATTCTGTGGATTATTGCTTTCTACATTACGCAGGGCCTATTCCCTATTCCTGATATGGGTATGTGGAACATGGCTATTGGTGTGGGAGCAATGATGGTGAGCATGCTCATGATGACTCGCTGGCGGTAAATTTTTACCGGTTACGGGACCGACTGCTGGTTTATGTGAGGCGACCGTTCCCCAAAGGGGTGGTCGCCTCCTTGTCTGCTAGCGCGAGTTCTGGGTCCTGTATACCCGGCGGAAGAGCCCCGTCATAGCCGTCATAATGAGTAGCTCGGTGAGTGTCTGGGTAAGCACAGCGGCGCTCATGAGGCCTGCGTCGGTGTGCCCGTTCTGCGTTAGTCGCTGGGCGCAGAGGGCCACAATGGGGTAGATAATGAGGGCGTTGCGGGTGACGGCGCTGAAAAGTCAGCGAGATGCGTCTTGCCCGCTGAATGCACAACGGGCTCACGGTAGGAGATGACTGAGCGTCCAGGTAGCGGTACCGACCATGAGAGCATAGGCTGTGTAGAGGCCCGCGAGCCGAGGAATGAGGTGCATCTCTCGCAGTACGGCGGGGATATAGGCAATGCACATGAGGACCAGGAGCAGGCACATAGTGGGAATCATGGCCGCAGCGCTGACTTTGCTTACGCGCTCGTAGGTACGTTGCCGCTGCAGCGAACGATGTGACCACCGTTGCAGAGTATATGCTGCGATGAGAGGTAAGATGAGCGGGACAAGGCTGAGGTAACTTTCCGCGGGGAGGGGAAAGAAGGATTCCACTAGCCCCGTATCGAACATCCCTACATAAGTATAAATACTAGTCCACAGTGGAATCGTGAGGAATTGCAGGATGAGTAGGTAGGGGGTTGCCGCCAATAGCCCACGATATTCCCCTCCGGCAATACGGGTAAAAACCACCACGTAATCCACGCAGGGGGCCAGCAGAACAATGGTTGCCGCCAGCGCAACGGATCCGCCTGCCGGCAAGAAGAGCGGTACGAGCAAGGCCGTTACGGCAGGTGTGAGTAGCGCGGCAGCCAGCATTGTCGCCTTTCTCAGCTGAGACTTTCCCGAACCGCCCAAATTGATGAGGGGTATGAGTACAAAATTGGTCCACAGTAGCGCCCCCAATACATAGGGTACGAACATCTCGGAGATTTCACTCCAACCGATCCACCCAAGGCTGGCGATAACCGTCCCAATACCCATGGAGATAAGGTACAGGACCACCTGGTGACGCTCCATAAAGTTCATGGGTGTTCCTAATAGATGAGGTCTCCGCGGGCTGCCTCGTGCACACGGCGGGTGACTGTCTCCATGATGGGCGAGTTAATATTCCAGCGTTGCCAGTAGAGGGGGAACTCCACGGGGGTTCCGGAGAGCTTAATGAGCGTACCGGCGGCTAACTCGGCTGCGCATTGTGCTTCGGGAATAAGGCCCCAGGCAATGCCTGTACTGACGGCACGGGCATAGTCGGGTGAGGATGGAATGTAGATAGTGGGACTCTGGGTGAAGATGTCCTCGGGGTCCAGGCCAGCATCCTTCTCAATGAGAGCTCGGGCGACATCCTGCACAAAGTCTTTACGGTCGTATTCAACGACGGGAGCGCGGTTGAGCTCTTCGCGGCTAATGCGTCCGGGCCAGCCGGGTAGGTATCGTTGGACGAATTCGGGGGTGGCAACGCACCAGTAGCGGGCCACGCCGAGGACTTCTACGGAGCAGCCGGGGATCTTTTCAGGCTGGGAGGTAATGACTGCCATGACTTCTCCGGAGCGGAGCATAGCGGAGGAATGGAACTCTCCCTCGCGGCGTAGATCGCAGAAAATGCCGTCCTCGCGGCTGAGGGTTCCCACGGCATCGAGAAACCAGGTGGCGAGGGAGTCGGCATTAACTGCCACGGAAACGCTTTGGAATCCTCCCGTGCCCATTAGCTCGCGTTCCATTTCCTGTTGCAAGAATTCGCTCTGGCGGGCGATACGTAGCACGCTGTGGCCAGCATCGGTGGGGGTAACGGGGTTAGTACGTTTTAGGAGGACTTTGCCAGCTATCTGTTCCATGGCTTTAATGCGCTGAGAGACAGCAGAGGGGCTCACCCGTAGCATATCCGCGGCGGCGTCGAAGGTACCGTATTCGATAACGGTCGCAAAGGTAGTGAGTTGATCGGTACTGAAACGTGTCATAAGAATATCTTACGCATACTAAAAATATTTAGATAGCTTTAGGTTTATTACTCCCGTATCCTTATCTCTGGTGGCTGTTATGCTTTGGCCACCTGTTGGTTTCTTACATCCCCCAAGATTTCTGATGGGCCAGGGCATTGTGCGCTTCCCCAGGAGACGGCTCTCTCAGAGATCTGGCGCAAATACCACCTTCCCTCATGTCTGCGATTTATCCAAGAAAGTGTCACGATGCCTTCTTCCCTATCTCTCCTCCTGGTGGGTGCCACCACCACGATTTCCCTGGTGGCAGCCATCGGCGCCCAGGGAACTTTTATTTTAAGGCAGGGTATTATCGGGCGGTACATCACTCCCATCCTGGTATTTTGCTTCCTCTCGGATGTGCTTATGATTGGCCTGGGTGTCGTGGGGCTCGGTGCGTTACTGCATACCGCACCCTGGATTATGGAGGTTTTCCGCTATATTGGCGTGGTGTTCCTAACCTGGTTTGGCTACGGAGCGGCGCGGCGCGTCTTCACCCCGCATGCTCTGGTGGTGGATGACAAGGCGGCTGGACCGCAGTCGCTGAAGGCGGCACTGGCTACAACAGCCGCAGTTACTTACCTCAATCCCCACGCTTGGCTGGACACGACGGTCCTTTTAGGGTCCCTAGCGAACGCGCAGGGCAACCCGGGTCGCTGGTGGTATTACCTGGGTTGCTGTTGCGGTAGCTTCATCTGGTTCGTCACGATTGGCTACGGTTCGCGTCTTCTGCGTCCGCTTTTTGCACGCCCGGCGGCCTGGCGTGTGCTAGACGCGGCAACGGCTCTACTGATGGTCTACCTGGTGTTCAGCCTGCTCACGATGGACCTGCCGACTCACTAGCCGGTCTTCTAGGATCTAGTCCCGGATGCAAACCCAAGGCGAAGGCCTGCACCTCACCGTCATCTGGTGAGGTGGTACGGGCCTTTCGTATGCTTCGCTCCTCTTAGGTCGCGTTAGCCTTACACCATTACCGCCCTCCCAGGGCGTTATTAGGTTAGTTGCTTCCCCCGGCGCGCCATTCGTGCAGGCTCGCGGGGAACGCCAGACAGGGCCTCAGTCAGCTTCTGTACTCGCTTCTCCGCTCACCTCGGAGATTTGACGGGGCATCAGTACCTCGTCCTTGGGTAGGGTGAGCAGGCCCAGGTAGATATTGCGAATAATCAGAATATGCTTAAGTCGGGCAATGAGCGGGTTGAGGAAGCTGTCCGCGTACTTTTCGTCGCTACTGGTGGTGGCGACAAAGCTGAGTGCGGAAAATACGGCTACAATCATGGAGACCTTCACGACCACAGCATTGATATTGGTATCCACACCAAGGATTTTGAGGTGTTCGGGTCTAACTGCCATCCATGATTCAATGGTGGCATCGCTAATGGCGATGGACGAGAACCCCATGAAGAATGCGAAGACGAGCGTCATGAAGAAGATCGCTTGGATTACCTGCCCAATCATGGGGATAGCGAGCATATTGACCCAGGGTCCCATCTTGAGGGGCCGATGCTCCAGAATATCCCAAGCCTCAACCCAGTCCTGCGCGGTGGACCAGATACCACCTTCGGCAGTCGCGGTACATTCGTAATCACTATCGCTAAAGCTGGCAACGTTCTCGCCCCTCTGATGGCCGAGCAGACGCGCCGTACGCTCGTAGGAGGTGGTGATAACCACAAAGAAAGCGAGCACAATCATAAACCCCAGGACCGCCCAGGTTTTGGGGAAACTGAGTCCGTTAGCAAGCTTCCAGAGATCGGCATTCACAAAGATAAAGAGCACAGAAATCATGAGCACGGGCAACACTTTTGCAATCATGGGAGGCAGCGAGGCGAGCTGGTGGATGGCGTGCTTGAGTGACCATCCGAGTACGGTATCTATGCCCAGGAAGATTGCAATATAGATTCCTATGACGATGAGCGGGAAGGCTTGAGCTCCATCGTAGACGAAGTCGAAGCCGTCAAGGCTACCAGGCTCAAAGGTACCTGCAGAGAAAAGAGATCCTGCGACGAATACGGTAAAAGCACCTGAGGTAATTTGTACCCACTTCGGGGTGCGGACCATCAGCAGGTGAACCAGAGTAATGAACACGCCGGAGATTATCGGCGTCACGAGGAAGATACCGCCGAGCACAAGCATAGGAATGGTGTCCTCACTCAGTGCAGTATCGGCCGTGAGGGCCCTCATGTACTCCGGAAGGGAGCCTTTAGAGTCATCGATGATGAAGATGAGGATATCGCGCAGGAAGATATAGCAGACGTGCATAATGCTCACCCACAAGATCCAGGGCACGGAGCGAGGGAAAGCGTCGAGAGCACGTTGAGGTGCAGGAATGATGAGCGGTGCGCCCTGCTTACGGAACCATGTTGCGGCAGTCTGTAGCCTTTTCCTGTGTACTCATAGCTATAACTTTACCGAGTTCGCGAGACGTGACCCACCCTCTATCTATCTCCGCTACTCCAACTCCGGGGAGCTAGATGACTTCTTCCTGAGAGACCGCGCCGATGAAGCGACTGTAGGCTCCAATGAGGATGCGCCCCAACTCTTTGTGCCGGGCCCACAGGCCAAGTTCCGCCTCATCGTCCAGCTCAGAGCTAGAGTAGGTACCACTCGTAATCTCTACGATGGTTAGTATTTTTGTCTCTTCTATAGCTTCGGCACTATCAGCTACGAGGTTATCGAGGATAAAGCTCAGGGATCCAGGCTCTTCCCTTCCTCCCACAAATCGTACCAGGCTGCTCCCGGGGGCAGGCTCAAAGCTAAGCACGTCGTTGGGGATATTGTGCAGAATATTCCCCAGGACAATGATCTCCCCATTCTCAGTTTCTTCAAGCAGATTCTCGTCTGTGATATACACATGACTCTCTTCACTCTGTAGCAACTCTCTGGGCCACCAGAGGTGTATGTATTCGGTAAGGGCTGCCCAGGCTTCGTCGACGGGTAGCTCGCTCTCGCAATAGAGGGCAGTAACCCGTTCCTCAGCCTTTCGTTCTTCGGCAGATGTGGGAGGTTTGGATGCGTGGGAAAACATGGGGTAGTGCATACGTCTACTCTATCTTCTATCCTTCAGAGTTTTCTGTAGCTGACTCGAAGCATCCGGGGTACGCAAAAGGAGGGGAAGATTCACGAGAATCTTCCCCTCCTGCTACGAATACAGTTAAAGCAAAAGAGCCCGCGTATGCGGGCTCTTTTATTGCCTACAGGATTGTTATCCAAAAACCATACAGTGAACGCAAACACACAATTCTCGA
>CAUQVM010000079.1:0-7791 GCA_963521575.1 uncultured Rothia sp. | reverse complement strand
CGGCGCAATTGCGTCACATGCTTGGGTTCGAGTTCCTCAACGCAACTGACCTGTAGTAGGCGCATTGTGCGGCGCACCTCTTCCGAGAGGATCTCAATCGTGCGATCCACACCGCGGCGGCCACCCGCCATGAGTCCGTATAGGTAGGCGCGGCCAATCAGCGTGAACTTGGCGCCCAAGGCCAGCGAGGCCACCACATCCGCGCCGTTCATAATGCCGGTATCCACCATAACTTCGGTGTCCTTGCCGACTTCGCGAACCACTTCCGGGAGCAGGTGGAAGGGAACCGGAGCGCGGTCCAGCTGGCGGCCGCCGTGGTTCGACAGTAGGATACCGTCCACGCCTAAATCAGCCAGCTTCTTGGAATCCTCCACGTTTTGCACGCCCTTAATGACAATCTTGCCGGGCCACAACTCGCGGATTTCCTTAAGATCCTCGTAATTGATGGACGGATCCATGGCGGCGTCCAGCAATTCGCCCACCGTGCCGCCTGTCGAGGAGAGTGAAGCGAACTCCAATTTGGGTGTGGTGAGGAAGTCATACCACCACCACGGGCGCGGAATCGCGTTCGCCACTGTCTTCAGCGAAAGCTGGGGCGGAATGGAGAAGCCGTTGCGCTTATCGCGCAGGCGCGCCCCCGCAATGGGTGTATCTACGGTGAAGAAGAGCGTATCGTAGCCGGCCTTTGCGGCGCGTTCGACCAGGCCGTAGGAAATCTCACGCTGACGCATCACGTACAGCTGGAACCACAGACGGCCGTTTGGGTTGACTCGGCGCACATCCTCAATGCTGGTTGTGCCCAGGGTTGAGAGAGTGAAGGGGATGCCCGCCGCTCCCGCTGCGCCGGATCCGGCAATCTCTCCCTCGGTCTGCATGAGGCGTGTGAAGCCCGTGGGGGCGATACCGAAGGGCAGAGCGGAGGTGCCACCCAGCACCTTCGTGGTGGTGTCTACGGTGGAAACATCCGTCAGGATGCCAGGGTGGAACTCGACATCTTCGAAGGCCTGGCGGGCGCGGGTCATTGACAGTTCACCTTCCGCGGCGCCGTCCGTGTAGTCGAAAGCGGCGGCTGGTGTGCGGCGCTTTGCGATGCGGCGCAAATCGTAGATGGTCAGTGCGCTCTGTAGGCGGTTGCCTGCAAAGTCGAGGCTGGGCTTCTTGAATTGCATAAATTTAAGTAGTTCGCTGGGCTTGGGGAGCTGGCGTTGCACCATGGGAGGCCTTTCTCTTGGTGGCGCCGCCTGCAGGGCGGGCCTTGGATTGGGGGCGGGGTCATCGGTGAGTCCCGCAGAAGGGTGTGCGAAAAATTGTACCCTCCCAGTCTAAAAATTAAGGGTTGAGTTAATCAATAGTTAGGGAAGGCTTAACTTATTAAGTTAAATATTTCAGGGGTGCCCCGGCGTATCGGCGCCGGAGGGTATTGCGAACGAATGGGATATAACGATTCCCAAACCCGTGCATGCCACTTTCGCACTCCTCAACCCCCGCAAATATGACGTAATATGACGAGCCGTTACCTCCCGCGTTCACAATGCTCAATCCCCGGCGAACCCCCCCCCGCCACGCTGGCATAATGGGGACAGTAAACCAAAGCGCCCCACACGGCGTACCCAACAGGAGAGAAACCATGAGCGAGAACACCACCCGCACCGTCCGTGTACGTGCCAGCGAGCTCGAAGGCCGCGCCTGGCTCAACACCGGCGATAAAAACCTCAGCCTCGCAGACCTCCGCGGCAAAATCGTCATCCTCGACTTCTGGACCCTCTGCTGCATTAACTGCCTACACGTGCTCGACGAACTGCGTCCCCTCGAAGAAGAATTCTCCGACGTGCTCGTCACTGTCGGCGTGCACAGCCCGAAATTCGAACACGAAGCAGACCCCGAAGCGCTCGCCGCAGCCGTCGACCGCTACCACATTACCCACCCCATCCTTGATGACCCCGAACTAACCACCTGGCAGGCCTACACGGCCCGAGCCTGGCCCACCCTGGTCGTTATTGACCCCGAAGGCTATATCGTCGCCCACCTTTCCGGCGAAGGCCACGTACAGGGCCTCACCTCGCTCGTGCGTGAACTCGTTACCGAGCACGAAGCCAAAGGCACCCTGCACCGCGGCGACGGCCCCTACGTTCCCCGCCCTAAAACCGCAGGAACCTTTGCCTTCCCTGGCAAGGCTATCGAACTGCCCGCCGAATACGGACCCGCCAACCTTTTCGGCAACCAAGAACGAACCTACCTCGTCGCAGATACCGCCCGTCACCGCATCCTGCAGGTCGGAGCCGATCTCAATACCGTTATCAACGTCTACGGCGGTGGTGATGACCCTGTCAACCACCCCGTCAAGGGCCACGCCGATGGATCAGGCACCGCCGCACGCTTCAACGAACCTGCCGGCCTCGCCCTCGTGCCTGAAAGCCTGCGAGAAGAACTCGGCTACGATGTGCTCATCACCGACACCGTTAACCACCGCCTGCGTTCGCTTAACCTGCGCACCGGCGAAGTTCGCACCCTCGCCGGGAACGGTGTGCAGCGCGTCATTGACGGTGACAATGCCGTCAGCGGCGACCCCAACCACATTCCCGCTGGCATACCCGCTACCGAGATTGCTCTTTCCTCGCCCTGGGACGCTGTCTACTCCCGCGAGGCTGGCCGATTCGTCATCGCCATGGCCGGTACCCACCAGCTTTTCGGCTACGAACCCGTCAGCGGCACCCTCAGCATCTTCGCCGGCACCGGCATTGAAGGTCTCGCGGACGGTCCCGCCGCCGAGGCCTGGTTCGCCCAGCCCTCCGGTATTATCGAAGCCCGCGACGGCAGCCTCTGGGTTGCCTGCTCCGAAACCAGCGGTCTGCGCCAGGTGACTTTCACCGAGGACGGCGTGCAGGTCAGCACCGCCGTGGGCAAGGGGCTTTTCGACTTCGGATTCGTCGACGGCGACTCCGACACCGCCCGCATGCAGCACCCCCTCGGCCTTACCGAACTGCCCGACGGCTCCATTGCCGTCGCTGACACCTACAATGGCGCCATCCGCCGCTGGGACCCCGCCACCGGCACCCTCGGCACTCTCGAACGCGGCCTCGAAGAACCCTCCGACCTGCTCGTCGAAGAAATCCCCGGCGAAGATCCGCGCCTCATTATCGTCGAAACAAACGCCCACCAGCTCGTACGCGCCACCATCCCCGCCACAGCGCAACACGTGGACGAAGGTGCTATCACGACCGCGCGCCCCTCCACCCGCCTCACCGGCGGTACCCTCGAGATTGTCTCTCGCTTCACCGTACCCAGCGGCCAGAAGCTTGACACCCGCTGGGGTAACCCCACCCAGTTGAAGATTTCCTCCACCCCCGAGAACTTCATTCTGGAAGGGGCCGGAACCTCCCTCGGTCTGACCCGCACCCTCGTGCTCAACCCCGAGGTCACTGACGCCGTTCTGTACATTACCGCTCGCGCCGCCGCCTGCGACGGCACCCCCGACGGCGATATTCCCGAACACGCTGCGTGTCACCTCTACCAGCAAGACTGGGGCATTCCCGTGGTCGTGACCGGTGAGGATGCCGATGAGAGCGAATTGATCCTGGATCTGCGCGGCATCAACTAGAAAACTACAAAAGAATCAAGGGCCAGTACTATCCTCGCTCCTGTCAGGGAACCCGTCCTCGCTTCGCGCGGACACCCCGATGCCGCTACGGACAATACCGCCTTTCCACACTTACCGCACTGCACCCCTTCTAGAAGATAACGTGTACCGCCTTTGAATCGGCCTGTATCGAGGCCTTCAGCGTAAACGGAATCTCCTTCTGCACCCGAGAACGTGCACCCGTGTACAGATCCAGCTGCGTGAAAGATACCTTTGCTGTACCCGTCATTGGCTTCAGCAACCACGCACCCTGCTTATTCACGCTTACCTGCGGATCAGCGATCTTCTCTACCGTCCACTGGACCGCCGAATCCACACGACCCGTGAACGCATACTCAAACGGGCACCCCTCCGGATACAGCGTATTCTTCGCCGCGCAGGCCTGCAAATACTCACGTACCTGATCCTTCACCGACTCCAAAGCATTATCGCTCGGCTTCAGATCCATGCGCACCGTATGGTTCGTGCCCTGAGCTGTGACAACCTCACTCACCTTCTGCGCCGTAAACACTACCGAGTCGTATGACACGGCATACGAGCCCGGATAAAACACCGGGAACGTCGCCACACCGTCATCCACCGCCACCTTGCGGTTATTAATCGTCGCAGCCTCAACCCCCGAAATATTCACCTGAACCGTCGGTAGGATATCACCGTCAATAGTCCACTTATCAAAGAAACCCCAGTGAGTACCCGAACGATGCAACTGAAAATCCGTGTGTTGCTTCTGCCCATCCAAGGTGTACGAGGCGCGAACCGTCGTCTGCAGACCGTCCTCACTCGTCTCTACCACCTCGTAATCAACCTGCGATAGTGACGACACCGAACGCTTCAACGCTTCACCATCAAGTAGGGCGGCATCCCCCTCCGGAATCTGCGCATTCAACAAGCCACGCGCATACGACCCGTTCCCCACACGCAAAGCATGAAAATACTCCCGTACCTGACCGGTCGGTCCGTACACCAGCTTATTTGTCATAATGAGTGCCGCAGCGGCAATCGATACTGCCACTACAACGCCAACCACCCACACTGCAAGGACCCGCTCAACGGGAGAAAAATTACGCATAGAACCAGAGTAACTCAGGTAGTCCACTAGGATTTCATGACTCCCACACACTAAAGTGGAGTGTATGGCAGAACGCGCTCATGAAGTCCCCGCCAAATACGGCGAAGTCGACCACATATTCCACCCCCGCATGCGATCCTACGGTAGACGCATCGAAGCGGCCATCCCCGGAACCATCGTGCTCCTGGCCGCGCTCGCTTTTATCTTCTACAAGAGACCCGCCCTGCCCTACACCATCCTCGTGCTCCTCATTGGCACCATTGCCGGCGTCAACCTCTACTCGGTACTCAAACCCACGATTATCGTTATTACCAAAACCCACGTACTACGCGCCCGCACCTTCGGCTGGTTTGCCGTACCCCTGGACAGCATTAGCCACACTATCCTTGCCGAAAAGCTCTACCCCAGGAAAGCCTACGGCCAAAACCTCAAAACCGTGGCCGGACGTATCCGCTACCGTAGCTTCCCCTCCATGTGGGCCGTCGACAAGGATGGTAAACAACTCATGCGCTTCGACGGGCGCATTTGGGATGGTAAAACCATGCGTGAAGTCTCCTCAGAACTCTCCGAAAAGACCACCGTCTATAAGCAGATCAACGTTATTAGCATGGACAAAGAGCACAAGGGTCTGATCACCTTTAACGAACTGCATCCTGGATGGCGATCCACTGTGATTACCCTGCTAGCCATTATCGTGGTCGGTATTCTCTTTACGGCCTCCTTCCTTCCCGAAGAGATTGCCCGCAATATTTACCTCATTCACTAGACGGATGCTCATATTGGCAGATGCACCAAGGCCCGGCCCCACCCCGCGCGGGGGAGGAGTCGGGCCTTAGTCTGCCGAGTAATGGGGCTAGTTCTCGGGGCGAGAGAGAACCGCCACCAGGAACTCCGAAGAGCCTTCCTTGTACGGATGCATCTGCCACGACGAGTAGGTGTTATCGACCCTCAGACCCACCTCACGGGCATCAGCCAGGAACTGCTCAAACGCGTAGTCACGGCCCGGGCCTGAACCGTAACCCACCACCGCACGGCCACCCGGGGCCAGCACGCGGCGGAAGTTATCCACCACCGGCTTGCGGGTCGAACGTGCCAGGAAGCCCATCACATTGCCGGCGCATACCAGCAACTCAAAACCATTCTCGGCGGTCGCCTCACCCTCGATGCCCAGCACCTCCGGCAGGTCAACCAGATCGGCGGTAATCCACGTGGCATCCGGGCAGACGCGGCGTGCCTCATCAATGAGCTCCGAGTCAATATCCACGCCGGTCACACGGTGACCCAGCGCGTGTAGCTGCTTGCCCACGCGACCCGGTCCCGAACCAGCATCCAGAATCTTCGCCCCACGCGAAGCTAGCGCGTTCACCAGGCGGGATTCACCAGCAATATCGTTACCCTCGGCCTCCATGGCCTTAAAACGGTCAATATACCACTGTGAATGGTTCGGGTCATTCTCCTTCTTAATGAGCCATAGGGACTTCTCACGCTCACCCGGCGCGTTGAAACTCATCGTTACCATATTTCTCCTTTGACAGGGGTTTTAAGGACGCGCCCACCAGTCTGCGCGGGTTGCTACGGCGCGTGCGCGGTAGATACGCTCCTGTTCTAGCTTAGCGCCTGGCCAAGTGCGCTCGCCGGGGCATATCGAGGGGCGGAACAAGCTCCGGCTTCTGAGAAGGCGGTCTAATGCACAGAACCGGGTGACCGAAACCCGGGTCGTCCCGCCTCCAGTCGATAGTTCCGCCCTAGAGGTGGTCGCCCTCGTGCTCACCCGGATTCTCCAGCGCCCTGCGATGCGCCTCTTCTGCCTCCTTCTTCGCCTGTTGCGCGGCCAGGGTGAGCTGCTCCTGAATATCCTCGAACAAGCCCAGCACATCTTCGCGGCCGATGACCGGGCCACCAGCGACTAGGCCGTCAGAACCCAGCACCACGGCCAAGGGCACACCGTACCCAAAGTGCGCGACCGTCGCCGACTCGCGGTCGATTAGCGGGGTCAGCCCCTCGGGCAGAGTGCCGTCACGGCGCGACTTATTTAGCGACTCCAGTGATGAGTACACCGGGTGCAGGCCCAGCTGCGGTAGGCGTTTCTGCCAATCCGCCATGGTCTTGAGCACCTTCACGCAACCGCCACATGAAGCAGATACGAACACCAGTACGCGCGCCTGATTCTTCGCAATCTCGCGCAGAGTGGTGCGGCGTCCGTCTTCCAGATAGAGGGCACCTAGCGGGATGGGCATGCGGACGTACTGTTCCTCGCCGTTCTCGTCGTACACCGGCTCGGGCAGAATAACCTGCGGGCGGTCGTCCCCGCCCAGCTCGTTGCCGCGGCGCACCGCATCCAGGGTGAGAGCAATTAGCGCGGCACCCGCAACCCACATCCAGCCCGCAGAATCCAGGGAGATCAAGGTAAAGAGCGCACCGGCCCCACCGGCCAGGGCACCTGCGTGGGCGCCAACCGCGGCGGTCAGCAAGGCAATATTACGGATGAGCGTGTAGCGACTCACCGGAGCTGTCGATTCGGCGCCAAAACAATTGCATCCGGCGGTGCGGCCCGTCGCCAGGGCGCGTGCAATCACTACCGTATAAAAAATCATGAGGACCAACGACAGGCCCGAGGCAATGACCGCCGGTAGGCGCACCGGCGAGAAGAGTAGAACGGCTGCTAGGGCAATCTCAAACCACAGCAGGAGTAGCGATACTGCACGGGTCGGTGCAATTTTCTGCAGACCCAGGTTTTCGATACCTGTCACGGTACTCTGTGGGTCCTTAGCTTTCGCCACGCCGCTAATAAGTAGAGTGAGGGAGATGAGGGCTGTGCACAGGAGCGTAGGCACGGTGGGGAGAGTGAGCATGGGAATCCTTGAGTGAGGTGTGGAGTGGGTGAAGGCGGGAATCCGCTACAGACGATTTTACGCTCTTGACCAGGGGGAAGGTAGAAATCCTGAGCGTGCGAGGAGTTGTATTTCTGCCTGGAAGCGATTCCCGTTTGGGTTTCTAAAGAGAAAAACCTCCTGCGTTCAAGCAGGAGGTTGAGAAGAGCGGCTGACGGGAATCGAACCCGCGTATCAGGCTTGGGAAGCGTGCG
>CAUQVM010000078.1:0-7792 GCA_963521575.1 uncultured Rothia sp. | reverse complement strand
CGAGAGTATAGGGGCCGCGATGTCCCTTTCACGCGTGTCCTGTGGTCGCAGATGCAGGATTGTGTGTCTAGCAGTTTTCGCCTGCTGGAGCATGTGAAGTTCTTGGGGACTCTGTATGCATCTTCTTCGCGAGTTCAGATGGTGGACGATCAGGTGCAGACTAGCTACGGTTTTGATCCTGTCAAGCTAGCGAATTACCTAATGAATAACCTGAAGGCTGCGCGTTGAAGCTAACTGACGGGAAGACCGGTGAACCGGGGTCTAGTGTGGGGCTGGTACCCCGGTTTTCCTGTATAAACGCTGGGAGAACGGTAAACGGTCAGCAAACGGAGTTCCAATATTCGGGTTATATTCGCTGAAGGCTCAGTATCAACCGGCCTCGGGGGATGATTCAAAGCTACACTAATAGTGTGTCCGGCGCTAAGAAGTGGGCAAAGGCTGCCCACCCTGTAGGCTCCGGGGCACCCCCAATTCACGACAACGGAGGAAAGACATGACTAATCGCACCCCAGAGCGCCAAACGCGCGTCCCGCGTTCTCGCATTAGCACCGCGCTGGGTGCCGTAGCGTTAGCCGCCGGTCTCTCTCTCGCTCCCGTTGTTGCCCCCGCCGGTGCTTCTTTCTTCAGATCGGCGGGTCTGACTGCGGCACAGGCGGCCGATCCCATGCAGATTACCGGCACCCGCATCTACGATTCAACAAAATCCCTCGGGGATACGTCCGCGCTGAATTCGAAGATCTCGAGCCTATCGAGTAAGCATAATGTGGATCTGCATGTGGTGACTATTGATAAGTTTGAGAACCCCACATCCTCCCAGGCCTGGACCAAGGCTCTGGCGCAGAAAAATAACTGGGGCTCTGCCGATGTTGTGTTGGTCATCGCAACTGAAAGTCGCCAGGCCTACTTCATGGCCGGTAGCACCAAGACCCTTTCGAGTGATCAGCAGTCGAAGGTATACCAGGACTACGTTAAACCCAAGTTGCAGAAGAGTGACTACTCCGGCGCGGCGTTGGCTGCGGTGGAGGGTATTGAGGCCCAGAAGGGCGGAGGCGCCGACGGCGTGGTTACCGGTGTGTTGGGTGTTGGGGCGGCGGCAGCTGTGGGTGGCGGCGCGTACGCACTTCGCCGCCGCCGTAAAAAGAAGGGTCAGTCGCAGAATAATCGGTACGCCACCGGTGCCGGTGCGTCCAAGGGTTACTCCCGTATCCCGGAGATTCCTCTGGAGGAGCTACGCACCCAAGCCGGTAGTGCCCTGCTCCAGGCAGATACCGCCATGACTCACGCTAAGCAGGAACTGGAATTTGCCCGCGCTCAGTATAGCGATGCGCAGGTTGCCGAGTTCGAGAAGGAGATAGCGCGTGCCGAAGAGCTAATGCGCCGTTCCTTCCAGCGTCAGCAGCTACTCAACGATGAAGTGCCCGACACTCCCGCCGAACAGCGTGCCTGGTTGAGTGAGATTATCGATAACTCGCAGACCGTGACAAAGATTTCCCAGGAGCAGGATGCTCAACTAGCGCAGTTGCGTAACCTGGAGCAGCAGGCGCCCGAGGCTATGGCCGCCCTAAAGCAGCGTCTACCGCAGCTTCGCACGGCGGTGGACGAGACTGCGTCTCAGTACCGTACCCTGAAGGAACGCTACCTGCCCAGCGCCCTGGAGCCGATTGCCAAGACTCCCAGTCTGCTGGATTCAAACCTGGCTCTGTGCGATGAGGAGCTACAGAAGGCTCAGGCCGCGCTGACGATCTCCCGCACGGAGGCGGTTGCCCACCTGCGCACTGCCGAAGAGGCGGCAGCTCAGATTGAGGCTCTCACCAGTGCGGTTACCAACCGCTCCCGCGAGCTTGCCCAGGCGCAGGAGGGTTTGAGTACCGACCTGTTGAGTATCCAGCGTGATGTGGCGGAGGCCAAGAGCCTGGCAGCTTCTCAGCATCGCGATGACTTGGCGGCGGTGGCTGCCGGCATGGAGGCTGTTCTGAGCCAGGTCACGCAGAACTCGACGGCTCGACCGAACGACCCGCTGGCGCTGGCTAACCAACTGCGTCAGCTGTCGAGTGAGTTGGATAAGTCCATGACGAGTCTGCGCGCCACCCGTGAGCGTTCCCGCGCGGCGGAGCAGACTCTGGACCGTACCCTGCGTTCGGCGCAGGCTGCGGTTCGAGGAGCCCGCACTTATATTGACAACCGTCGCGGTGCGGTGGGCCCAACCACACTGACCGCCATGTCCGAGGCGGAACGTCACCTCATGCAGGCAGAGCGGCTGCGTACCTCGAACCCGTTGGATTCGCTGAACGAGGCGAACCTTGCATTGCAGAAGGCCAACGATGCTCAGACCCGGGCAACTTGCGAAATGAACAGCTACTACGATAATCGCAATGACCAGCGCGGTGGCGGCGGCTGGGGCGGTAACCTGGCCCAGGGCATGTTGCTCGGTGCAATTTTGAGCACCCTGGGTTCGGGTTCGACCCACAGCTGGGGTAGCAGCGGTGGCCACTCTTCCGGCGGTTTCTCAGGTGGTTCCTCGGGCGGTAGCTGGGGTGGGGACTTCGGTGGAGGTGGCGGTGACTGGGGTAGCGGCGGCGGTGACGGCGGTAGTTTCTAACCCACCGTTCGAAAGCCCCTCTCCCCTAGCACGGTGCCTCTGTAAGCGCTCCTTCAGAGTCCCCACATTATTTACCCAAAGTTTAGGTTGCGGCAAGCGGGCGTGCATTTTTTTCACAGCCTGCGCTCAGCAACCTCCCACATAATGGATGTATGAGCGCGGCTCACGAGGAATGTTATATTCCCCCGCGACTCGATGAACAGAAAGTAGGAAATCACATGGCTAAGCAATCCATCTTCGGTCGTATCGCACAGTTGGCTAAGGCGAATATTAACGCTCTGCTCGACGCTGCCGAGGATCCGCAGAAGATGCTGGACCAGATGGTTCGCGACTACACCGATAATATCCGTGAGGCGGAGGCGGCTGTCGCACAGACCATTGGTAACCTGCGACTGCTCGAAAAGGACCACGCGGAAAACCTCAAGGAAGCGCAGGACTGGGGTATTAAGGCTCTGGCCGCTTCGAACAAGGCTGATGAGTTCCGCGCCGCCGGCGATACCCTCAACGCCGATAAGTTCGATAACCTGGCCAAGATTGCTCTGGGCAAGCAGATGCAGGCTGAGAAGGCCGCTCAGGCGCTTGAGACCCAGCTTACGTCCCAGACCCAGGTGGTTAACCAGCTCAAGGACGGCTTGGAGAAGATGCGCGCTAAGCTCGACGAGCTGAAGGCTAAGCGCGATGAGCTAAACGCTCGACAGAAGACTGTGGCCGCTCAGGCTCAGGTTAACGATGCTCTGAAGGCATTCAACGTTCTGGATCCGACCAGCGAGGTCTCCCGCTTCGAGGAGAAGATTCGCCGTGAAGAAGCCCGCGTTATTGGTCAGCAGGAGCTGGCTTCCTCCTCGCTGGATGCACAGTTCAACGATCTGGAAGAGCTGGGCCGTCAGAGCGAGGTTGAGGCCCGCCTGGCAGCGCTGAAGGCTAAGCAGGCCCCCGCAGCCGGCGATGGCGCCACCCGAGCTCTCTAAATTACTAAACCTCCGAGAGGAAACATACCTTTCCGGGAGATCATAGTTAATGAACCGCCCCGGTTCCTGGTTTATCAGGAACCGGGGCGGTTCATCGTTTACGTTACCCGCGGAGTATAGCGCGGAATACCAACCTAGTTAGCGTAGATGTACAGATAACCTGCCATTGCGTCGCGGGTCACGGCCGTCGAGGAGGTTGAACCGGTACCGATACCGTTGGTTGCAGTCCACGCGAGAGCCTGGGAGGGATAGCCACCCTGAGCCTGAGCAGGGGATCCCGCGGCGCGGTACATGAACTCAGCCATGGTGGACTCAGTAACAGCCTCCAGCGGGCGGAATTCGCTACCGGTAATACCCTGCTGGCTCAGCCAGTAGATTTCCTTGTAGGCGGGGTGATTGACCGGAACATCCTTGAAGGGCGAGACGGCCGGTGCGTTCACGGTCGGGCGGCCGGCCACTCGGTACAGGTAGGTGGCCAACTGCGCACGGTTCACCGAAGCGTCCGGGCGGAAGGTGCCATCCGCGAATCCGAGCATAATACAATGATCCGAGTTCCAGCTGATCTCGTTGTAGTTCGGGTTGGACTCGGCCAGGTCGGGGTAGCCCACGGCGGGGGTCTTGCCGGCAAAGTCCAGCGAGGAAGCCAGAATGTGCGGCAGGTCGTAGTCGTGGTGGCTGAATCCGTCAATGAGCTTGACGCGGGCATCGCTGAAGCCTGCATTCAGGTAGGAGGCATAGCCGGACTCCACGGCACCGCGTGCACTCCAGGTCACGGGGTTGGTGTTGCCGGAGGTGTCATTCGCACCGACCCACCAGTACATGGGGGATGCCTTGGTGGTGGCGTCTGCTTCCACCGAGCCATCCGAATCACCACCGGCAACCATAATGGAACCGCCACCCTTGCGCCAGTCGGTGTTATGGTCGGTCAGCTCGTAGGTGATGAACTCTGCACCGCCGGAGTAGCCCATGGTCCACACCTGGGAGGAGTCCAGATTATTCTCGCTAACGAACGCGGAGGCGAAGGAGCGGAAGAATTCACCGTTGCGGTCCATATTTTCCCACCAGGTAATACCATCGCCGGAAGCGTCAGTGTCCGGGGAAATAAACGGTACAAACACCATATTGCGGGCGTTGGCAATCTTACCCATAGCGGCGAGCATACCCTGGTCAGGGGTGTAGACCTTCGACTCATTGCGCTGCCAGTAGTCACCATCAAAGTAGAAGACCACGCCCACGGGCTTGGAGTAGTCCAGGTTATTGGCATACACATGGTACTGGGCGGTGGTGCCAGCAGCGGAGGTGTAGCTACGGTAGGTACCCGAGGTGATGGTGCGGGCGCGAGCACCCTCGGGAGCCTGTTTCTGCTGCTTGTCCTTCTGCTCGGGCTGGACGGTTACGGAGGGTGCCGCACCGTTACCCTTCGCGAGAGATTCGCTCAGAATCTGGGGGAAGTTGTAATCCGCGTGGCCCAAACCGTTCAGAATATTGGCCGAAACATTGGTGTAGCCGGCGTGCAGGTACGCATTGTAGCCACCCTCAACGGCCCCGCGTGCGCTCCAGGTCTGCGGGTAAGTCTCACCGGTCCCGTCATTCGAGTTAGCGTACCAGTACATGGGCTGGTTCTTCAGCGCGGCCGAGGGGGTTCCACCATCCAGGCCGCCGCCGGCAACCATAATGGAACCGCCACCGTTGCGCCAGGTCTGAGGCTTAGTGTTCAGCTCGTAGGTGATGAATTCTGCGCCACCGGAGTAGCCCATGGTCCACACATTGGAGGAGTTCACACCGTTTGCCGCGATAAACGCGGAGGCGAAGGAGCGGAAGAACTCGCCGTTGCGGTCCATATCTTCCCACCAGGTGACGCCGCCGTCACCACGGTTGGTATCCGGGGAGATAACCGGCACGAAGAGCATATTCTGTGCTGCGGCGGAGGCGGCCATCCGCGCCAGCTCACCGGCGGGGTTGTAAACCTTGGACTGGTCATTGCTCCAGTAGTCGCCGTCGAAGTAGAAGACCACGCCCACGGGCTTAGAGAAGTCCACGCCATCCGCGTACACGTGGTACTGCGAGGTGGTG
Organism: uncultured Rothia sp.; assembly: GCA_963521575.1. Lineage (GTDB taxonomy): Bacteria > Actinomycetota > Actinomycetes > Actinomycetales > Micrococcaceae > Rothia. Next base: position 2,152 of record CAUQVM010000078.1, on the reverse strand, counting down.
CCGGCCGGCGAGGTGTAGGAGAGGAAGGTCTGGTTGGAGCGGACTGCGTTTAGGGTAGAGCCGGAGGCAGTGGTGCGGGTGACCCGGGGTGCAGAAATCTGCGCCAGGGTCGGCTGAGCGGGCGCGGCCTGAATCGTCTGCGCAGGGGTAGGCTGCGCGGGGGTCTGCTCTGTGACGGTCGGGGTCTGCTGAGTAGTTTGGGTAGCTTGCTTGGAGTGGACTTGCCCAGACTGGAAGGTGGCGGGTGCGGTGGTGTAGGTCTGTTGGATGGGCTCGACCGCGGTCATGGCGGGAACAGCCTGCTGGCGGATCCGCAGGGCCACCTGAGATAGGGTGGGCTCTACGGTTGAGGTAAAGAGGGAGCTCTGCGCGGTGGGCTCGCTACCGGGAATATCCTGCATGATGGGGGCAAATGCAGATGCGGGGGACATGAGTGCGGTGCCCAGAACGGAGGGTACTGCGATGACGGCTAGAGAACCGGCCTTGACGGTGCGGGGGCGAAATGCCATGGGTGTTGTCCTTCGAGGTAGGTGTTTCTGGGCTTGCAAAAGCCCGTCGAGTCTTGAGTGATAGATCATGTGTGAGGGTAGAAGCTCCTCACTTGGTCAACCGGGTCAGTGCACAGGACGATGCATCCCCTCACCTGTGCTCGGTAGCTTGGTTACTAGCGGCACCCTCATAGCGGCGGAGGGGTTTCTGATGCGTCTACCCGGCGACCTGTCCATAGCGGTAGGCCGCGGTGACCACGTACTCAAAGCTACCAGGTCGAGAAGACGTTTCTAGCCGTTTTTCGGGGCTATTTTTGACTCATTTAAAAGATTCATTTTTAGATTGAGAGAATATTAACCTTCATTTTTAGGTTAATACCGGTTCACGTGAAGGTTGAATGCGTCATTATGCCCAGCATTCTAGGGGTTTTAGGGTATTTTTGTATCCCTTCCGAAAACCCTCACATTTAACCTTAGAGTTTTTATAGTGATAACAATCACTTTCTGGGTGATTTTTTGGGTTTTTGAGCCATTTTTACCCAAAAATCCGCGGGTTTTCAGGGTAAAACAAGTTATTTCCCCGGGGGGCATATAGAGAATATTTCGCATATTCCGCTTCAAGCATGGGGTAAATCAACCTCTTGGAGGGTTACACGCGGAGCCCGTACACCCCATACAACCCCTCCGATCACAGTTCGTGCGGATGACAAAAAGATACAACGAGACACCCTCTGAACTCCAGATTCCAACACCCCCTCCCCAACCACCGACACATTGAAGTCGCCGGGGCTGCAAGAGAGGCAAGTGGAAAAACTACCATCCTCGCAGAAAGCAGACCCTCAAGAGGGTTACCAAAGATTCCCAAAGGATTCACCGAAGCGAGATGACCAAAGACATGAGCAATTCCCCGGGTCCCTTCTTCGGAACTACCGCACGGGAGAACAGATTTTGAGCATAAAAAACTCCCAATAGCTAAAAACTATCGGGAGTTATCCGTTGCGGGGACAGGATTTGAACCTGCGACCTCCGGGTTATGAGCCCGGCGAGCTACCGAACTGCTCCACCCCGCGGCGACTCATATAACTATACAGACCCACCCAAGAGCACGCAAGTCAAAGAGGGTATTTGTGATGAAATACACAATAAGGGGTGGGGTTTCTTCTCCCGGGATACCCCCTCCCCCTATACGCAACGCCTATACGCAACAAATGGGCGGTGGGCATCAATTGACGCCCACCGCCCATTCAATTGTCCCGAGGAATCCAGGTAGTTACTCTAGCCAACCTCAGGGCATCTTCAGGAGGTTCCTAATTCGAAGCAGTGGCAGAAGCAGAAGCGCTAGCCGAAGCACCCGGGGCAGGCGAAGCGCTAGCCGAAGCCGCTGAATCCTGAGCCTTACTCTGTGATTCCTCAGCCTCCAGCGCCTTCTTTACGGCTGCGTCCAGACGCTTCTGAGCCTCACCGTAGGCAGCCCAATCACCCTTCTTCATGGCCGCATCTGCGTCAGTCATAGCCTTCGAAGCATCGTTCAGAGCCTGCTTCAACTCCGAATCATTCGAAGAGGACGAAGACTGTGAAGAGGAACCCGTCGAGCCACCCGCGGACGGTGCCGGCGAAGCAGCGGACGAGCCATCCAGCTTAGCACCCGAGGAACCACCAAACAC
>CAUQVM010000077.1:0-8068 GCA_963521575.1 uncultured Rothia sp. | reverse complement strand
ACCGACGAGCGTCGCGTGCTAGAGGGTGCCACCTCCTCGGTACTGGTCGCCAAGATTGAGGATGGCAAGAAGGTGCTGTACACGCCTGAGCCGAGCCACGGCATCCTCCCCGGTACCACGCAGGGCGCGGTGTTCGAGGCGGCACGCCAGGCCGGTTGGGAGCTGGGCTTCGGCCCGCTCTACCCGCAGGATTTGTTCGAGTCGGACGGCGTGTGGTTGGCGTCGTCGGTGCGTCTGATTGCGCCGGTGACCCATCTGAACGGTACGGCGCTGGCGCATGACCCGGAGCTGACCGCCACGCTGTTGAACTACCTGGCACAGCAGAGCTAACCGCATACAAAAAAGGGACGGCATCATCCGAGCGAGGATGATGTCGTCCCTTTGTGCTGTCTGCAGGTGCCGAGCAGGAGGTGCCCGTACATTCCTGAAGCGACATCAGGGTGTCCGAAGCGAAGCAAGGACGGGTGCCCCTGGAGGAACGAGGGCAAATGCCGTCTTCCAACTGCAAGCTACTGTCGGAACGAACTAGCCCCAGAGGAACTGAATCGTACCCATTGCAATAGATGAACCGTACGCCACCGCAATAATGACCGCGGCGGCAATGCACACGTACACGTCACCGCGAGAATACGTAGGCACACGCGCCCAAGTACGTTCACCGGAACCGAAGCCGCGCGCCTCCATGGTGATGGCCAGACGTGAACCGCGGCGGATAGCCTGCACGAGTAGCGCAAAGCTCTGCCCGGCAAAAGTTTGGGCGCGTCCAACGAGGGACTGGCCAGCGCCCAAACCGCGAGCGCGCCGAGCCTGGCCGAGGGCATTCCACTCGGCAAAGAGAATACCAACCAGACGCAATGCGGCAACGGTGGCAAGCACAAAACGTGCGGGCAGTTTAAAAGTCTGTGCAAGAGAGTCGCCCAGATCGGTCGGGTCGGTGGTGAGCACGAATGCGAGAGTGGGCAGGACCATGGCGAGGGAACGAATCATCATGGCGATACCGACGGCGGCCGAGTCTGTCGTGATGGTGTTGAACCCCAGGTTGAGGATTACCTCACCGGTTTTAGCGCTGAGTAGGGCTACGGACCAGCCGGTGGTCAGCACCGCAATAAGGATAGGCCAGAACTTCGCCAGCAAGTTGACGGGGCGGAACCCAACGAGGATGAATGCCAACAGCTCCAGGCCAAACAAAATCCCGGAGGTCAGCGGATCGCGCACAATAAGCGCCGCAATAATGAGGGTGAAGGAGACGGCGAGCTTGACACCGGCGTTAAGGCGGCTGAAGTAGCTGTTCCGATCGATGGCGCCGAAGAAGTCGGTGTTCATACGTTCTCCTGTCGGGGTATTTCGCCTGCGATAGAGCTTGTGAGTGCGGTCAGGGTGAGGGATTGCCCCCCGAGGGCGGCGGTGTAGTCTTCGTCGTGGGTAATGGAGAGGACCGCGGCACCGTCGGCAAGAAGTTCACGAATAAGGTCAACGAGTTCGGCCCAAGTACGTGCATCCTGACCGAAGGTTGGCTCATCGAGAATAAGTATTCTGGGTGCGGTAGCGAGCGCGGAGGCCACCGAGAGCCTGCGCTTTTCACCGCCGGAGAGGGTGAAGGGGTTAGCCTCAAGCAGGTGGGTTAGGCGCAGGCGATTCGCGAGCTTCTCGATGCGTTCGGTGAGTTCCGCCTCGTCGAGGGTTTCGCGGTTGAGTGCGGCGAGGCGGCGCGGGCCGAGTTCGAGCTCTTCACGCACGGTACCGCGAATGAACTGGTATTCGGGTTCCTGGAAGACGTAGCCGATGCGGCTGAGCATCTGGGCGGGGGTCCAGGTGGGCACGTCCCAGTGGGCGCGTAGAATGCTACCGCGAGCATTGGGCGCACCGGTGCCTCCCGTTCCGTGGTTGCGGAGCTCGTCGGTGGCAGCGAGCAAGCCGTCGGGCGCGGTAAGGAGCCCGGCGAGAGTGAGTGCAAGGGTTGACTTGCCGGCACCATTGGGACCGAGGATACTCAGATGTTCGCCGGCATGCAGGGTGAGGTTAATGCCGCCGCGCAGTACGGGTAGGTCGACGGGCACGGGTTGCGGTGTGCTATCGGGACCGAGCTTTTTGAGGGCGCGGCGGCGAGCGCGGCGGGCTCGGGGACCGGGCTGGGTGCGGGTAATACTGAGGTTTTCGGCACGGAGCAGGGCAATGTCGCTTTCATTCTTAGCGTTGGCGGTAGCCTGGGGAGCGCGCGGCACATAGTCGGGCACCCATACGCCGGCGGCGATGAGCTCTTCGCGGGCTTGCCTCAGCACGTGCTCAGGCGCACCGTCATGCGTTACCGTACCGCCGGCGCCGAGCACAATAATACGGTCCATATACGGTGCCCATACGGCCACACGGTGCTCAACGACGAGTAGGGTTGCGCCGGTCGCCTCGGCGGCGGCGAGAATGCCGTCGCGTACCTCCTGCACGCCCGCGGGGTCGAGGTTGGCGGTGGGTTCGTCCAGAATCATGGCGCCGGGGTGCATGGCAAGAATGCCAGCGAGTCCCAGGCGCTGCTTCTGTCCGCCCGAGAGCGCACCGCTGGGGTGCTCCAGCGGTAGATGCCCGAGCCCGACAGCCCCCAGCGCCTCAGCGACGCGGTTCCAAATCTCTGCACGGGGTACACACAGGTTCTCGGGCCCGAAGGCTACATCGTTACCGATGGTGGCCATAATTATGGAGGACTCGGGATCCTGTTGCATCATGCCGGCCGTACCGCGGGCTGTGGCAGGGCTCTGGCCGTTGAGGGTGACGGTACCGCCTGCTGATTCACCGTCCTCATCGTGTAGGACACCGGCAATGGCGTGCAGTAGCGTCGACTTGCCGGCACCGGAGCTGCCCAAGAGTAGCACTTTCTCTCCGGGATTAATGATGAGGTTCAGCCCGTTAATAACCGGTTCTGGACGGCCGGGATGGTGCCAGCTAAAGTCGATGAGTTCAATGCGCGCCCCGCGCGGTGTATTCTCCATGGCGTGTCTTTCTAATTGCATGTATTAGCGGCGTGCTCGGCCGGAGGCGAGGGAGGAGAGCACACCGGTCTTAGCGAGGTTCTGCACGAGTAGCCATCCCAGGTAGCCAGCGATAACAGCACCGGAGAGCACTGAGCACCCCACGTAGATGAGGGCCTTGGCCGGTTCCATGTCCGGGTAATAGATAAAGATTTCATTACCGCCCATAAATAGGCCGCAGAGCGCGCCGGCGAAGGTTGCGATGGCGGCGTTCCAGCGGCGGTAGCCGAAGAGAGCGAAGGCAATCTCTGCTCCTATGCCCTGGATAATGCCCGAGAGCAGAATTTCGCCGCTCCACGCGCCACCGGTGAAGAGCACAGAGATAGAGGCTGCGACAATTTCGCAGAAGAGGGATGCACCGGGCTTGCGGATGAGGAGCCCGCCAAGGGTGCCGCCGAGTAGCCAGGCACCGCCGATGAGGGGGCGGAATTCGGGGGCTGCAACAAGCGCAGTCTTGGCGGCGGGGCTAACGGCAATATCCCAAATCCAGAAAATAATGGCGCAGGCTACGGCAATAACGGCGGCAATAACGATTTCATTAACGCGCCAGCGCAGGCTGGGCCTCTTACGGGGCTCCGTATTCGGGTGTACCGCGCGGGTAGTATCGGTCGTGTTCGACATGGTGTTCCTTCCATCATTGGAAGGGGAATGTCCTCGCCCTCTGCATGGACGAGGGCACCGAGAAGATTCGACTCCCTACACCGGTACTAGCCGGATCAGGTTCGAGGGTCTGCATAGCACTCTCAGCGCCAATTTGGCGCTCCCCTGTCGTGGGGGTTCCGCGGTGGCGTTCATACATTTACCTGTACGATGCGGTGGATTCCCAGAAATGATTGTAGTCTTTAGGGATTTTTCCTTCCACTTCGGCTGTGTTTATGTCATCCTCTGTCCGAGGCCGTATCATGCGCATCGCACAATTTGAGGTGGTGTCCCCCGTCAGAAGAGGCATACGAGCTCGAAACCCTATACGCTAGGAGTGGTGCCCTCTTCACATTCCCGCTCTGATAGGAGCCGAGGCCGAGGCGCCGCACTGTATACACCCGAAGGAGATACACATGAACCCTGTTGCAAAGCTTGCTATTGCGTGCCTGAATATGGGCGCAACCGCCCTGGCCGGCAAGGGCCTGGGCGTCGTCTGGACCAAGGCTACCGGCAACCAGCCGCCCACCATTTCCCAGGATTCTGAGGATACCCTGCGACAGGTTATCCTCTGGACCGTTCTAACTTCTGTGGTCGGCGCCGTAGTAAGCTTCGGCATTGCCCGCGCTCAGCGTCGTTTCTTCAAGTAGAGCGTCTCAGCCCCCAGCACTTAAGGCGGTACGCACCGTCACCCGGCGCGTACCGCCCCACGTCGTGCCCGCCTCAGGCGACCTCACAGCACCATGCCCGGCGCCTTGCACCCCTGGATCTTGAAAGCACCACCTCTCTATGACTTTTTCTTCTTCACAGCAGCAGACGGCGGACCGTGCCGCGACAAGTCACTCAAGAAGCCGCCACTCGGTAACCGCCTGGGTCCTATGGGATGTAGGCTCATCGAGTTTCGACTCGATTATGATGACCTTCATCTTCACGGTTTACCTGACCAGTAGTTACTTCGGCAGTACCGAGCAGACCTCCTCAGCTCTTTCGCTGGGGTTGACCGTGGCGGGGTTCTTTATCGCAATCTTTGCCCCGGTGACCGGTCAGCGCAATGACAAGTCAGGCCGCGGTATCTTCTGGTTGGGCGTGAATACAGTCCTGCTGGTAGTGGCGATGGCTGCCTGCTTCTTTGTGGCTCCCGCCACGAAATACCTATGGCTGGGTGTTCTTCTTATTTCCGCAGCAAGCGTGTTCAGTGAATTTGCGTACGTGAACTATAACGCCGTGCTACCGAGCATTTCCGCGAAGGAGAACATTGGCAAAGTCTCCGGCCTAGGATGGGCCGCCGGCTACATTGGCGGTATCCTAGCCCTGGCCGTGGTGCTCTGGGGCTTTGTGATGGCTCCGGAGACCCTGGGTCTCCCCACCGAAGATTCACTCAATATCCGCTCCGTGGCACTATTCGCAGCCCTCTGGTGTCTCGTGTTCTGTTTGCCTCTACTCATCCGGATGCGCCGCCACAAGCGTGTCCTGCCGGAGGTTCTACCTGCCCGCGAACTGCGTTTCCTGGAACTGGGCTTGGGACGCCTCTCCCCCGCACGTCAGGGCAGTCTCGTCGCTTCCTACAGGGCGCTGTGGCGTTCAGTAGAGCGTTTGAGGCTCACCTCCCCGCAGACGCTGTGGTTCCTGATCGCCTCAGCGGTATTCCGCGATGGTCTGTCGGGTGTTTTCACGTACGGCGGTATTCTGGCAGCCGGCACGTTCGGATTCAGCACCACCGAGGTCATTATGTTCGGTATTGCCGGTAGCGCGGTGGCAGCCGTCGGCGCAATTTGTGGTGGATACCTGGACGATCGCCTCGGCCCGAAGACCATTATTGTCATCTCGCTGGTGGGTATTCTACTGGCTGGAATCCCGCTCCTGCTCTCCACCGACCAGTCGGTCTTCTGGGCATGCGGCCTCTTGCTCTGCCTATTCGTGGGTCCGGCGCAGTCGGCATCCCGTACTTTCCTGGCTCGTTTGGCTGAGCCCGGTACCGAGGGTGAACTTTTCGGCCTGTACTCGACGACCGGCCGCGCCACGAGCTTCCTGGCACCCATGCTGTTCGGCCTGTTTGTAGGTTTGATGGGCGCGCAGGTTTGGGGTGTGCTCGGCATTATGGCGGTTGTGCTGGCGGGTCTGCTGATGCTCCTGCCGATAAAGGCCCCCGGACCGATGCGTACAAACACGGATCATAGCTAAACTATATGCGCCGTTTCGGATCGAATCGGCCGCAATACAGCATAAAGTGAGGGGGCGGACAGAAGGAATTATTCTTCTGTCCGCCCCCTCACTTTATGTTCGGGCGGTTTATCTCATACGCAATAACCGCGGCAAAGCACTAGTGAGGTACCGGCGGATGCGCTAGTCGGTCACCACATCGTCGGCCGCCTCAGATTCTCCCCCCGGGGCCTTCGGATGAGCCCAACTCGCCCTGCTGAGCAGCTTCTTCCAGCACTTCCTCGCCGCCGGTCATCCGTGCCCAGGTCGCGTCATCAATCAGCTGATCTTCAATCACGCGAACCCAGAGCATTGAACCGGCCGCCAGGGCACTTAGGTTCTCGTCATACGCCTCAACCGGAAGGCCTTCAAATAGGGCCGCCATCCGCGCAAAATGGTCGTCGTAGGTAATATCTCCTTCAGCCTGCAACCAGCACTCAGCCGCGAACTCAGACAATTCGTTCAGCACCGTATCCCGGAGTAGCAAGAACGGTCCGTCCTCGCCCACACGCACCGCAGAGGTACCCGGCGCGCGCGACACCACTACCGTGCCGTTCAGGAATACATCCGGCAAACGCTCGGGAACCGTATAGCTCAGTAGCGGCTCCATCTCGGAGGCGCCAGGTAGTTCCTCACCCGACAATAACTCGCGCACCAGCGGTAAAGTATCTTCAATTTCCGCGTACACCAGGCGCCACACACCACCGGTACGCTCCACCAACTTAGCCAGCGAGGCCACACCCTCCGGATGCTTCGCCAGACCTGAGCTCTGCTCACTCAAAAATATGAGCGCCTCGTGGAGCGGTACACGCTCCAGGCGAGGCTCCTTCGCCTCCGCATCACGCGAAATCAACACAAGACGCGATAGCTCGTAGCTGCGATCCGTCGGATCCACCACGTTCAGCCCGGCTTCCACCGGGTTCTGTTGTTCCTTCGGCGCATCCGGGTCAACAATCACCGACAGCGGCTTCGGATACGGAGTCACAAACCCCTCATCCGAAATAATGGCCGTCTCATCCGTCAGGTAGGCCAACTTTGAACCCAAGAAACGCGAAGCCGTCGTCTTACCGCTACCCGATACACCCACCAGCGCCAGCGCACGCTTCGATTCCGGATCACCAATCACCGCCGAATGCAACATCACGCCGCGGCCAACCAGCTGCTCGATCATGGCAATCGTAATACGACTCGTCAGATCTTGCAGACCCTTATCCTCATGATCCACGCGTAGCGTCGCAACCCTATCGTAGGGGCCCATGAGCGGCTGTGCCAGATCCATAATCGGGGTATCCATGAGCGGATGCACCAGTAGCACCTGGCTATGATCAGATACCGCCTCATATGCTTCATCCGACGTCTCAAAAAACTCGGGAGCCAACGGCGCCCAGGCCGCTTTAAAACGCTCCACAAAAGAGTCGGATAGGTCAATCAAAATAAGCGAAACTTCCGCACCGGCCAGGCGCAGAACAACGGGAGACAGATTCATTAAAGATCCTTTAGGAATGAGTGAGAGAAACCCCGCGCGCGAGTGAACGCGCAAGGTGCCGGGCATAACGCCCCAACAGCGGATACGCGGGTGGTCCAGCTAAACAGGCCCCCCACGCTCCACACCCTAACTAGGGCAACAGACTAGGATTCCACAGGAATCTGAGTCTGATGGAAATTTATGTAGCTACGCGATGCTGTCGGGCCGCGCTGACCTTGATAACGGTTACCGTACGCTCCAGAGCCATAGGGATGCTCCGTCGGGGTGGTCAAACGGAAGAAGCACAACTGCCCCACCTTCGAACCCGGCCAGAGCATAATCGGCAGAGTCGCCATATTCGACAGCTCAAGTGTCACGTGACCCGAAAAACCCGGATCAATAAAACCGGCCGTTGAATGCGTCAGCAAACCGAGGCGGCCAAGCGACGACTTACCCTCCAGGCGAGCCGCCATATCATCCGGTAACGTCACCTTTTCATACGTTGAGCCCAGAACAAACTCACCCGGATGCAGAATAAACGGCTCATTAGGAGCCACCTCCACCAGGCGCGTCAGATCCTCCTGAGGCTGTGAGGGGTCAATATGCGGGTACTTGTGGTTATCGAATAGACGGAAGAAACGGTCAATCCTCACGTCTACACTTGCAGGCTGAATCATTGACTCATCGTACGGTTCAAGAACGATGCGCCCATCAGCAATCTCTTGACGAATATCGCGATCTGAAATAA
>CAUQVM010000076.1:0-8098 GCA_963521575.1 uncultured Rothia sp. | reverse complement strand
AAGTGATGGTGCCGGCAAGATTATGGTTAACGGTGTTGAGATTACCGAGCCCTATCTCTACCCGGGTAACCCGCCCTCTGAGATTGCATTTAAGGTGACTGTTCCCAAGGGTAAGTACTTTGTGCTGGGCGATCACCGTAGCAACTCGGCTGATTCGCGCTATCACATTAGCGACGGTACTGCCTTTGTCTCTAAGGATGACGTGCAGGGCAATGTTTTTGTGGTGGCTTGGCCTCTGAATCATTTCGGTTTGTTGAATGATGAGAGTGGTGTCTTCTCCTCGATTCCCGCGCCGACCTCGACTCCCGACCAGTAGGCGAATTCCGTGGTAAGTGAAAACCTTGACGTTAAGGCGTCAAAGACTCGAGAGTCGAAGGCTGCAAAGCCAGTCGCCGATTTGGAGTATGAGCGTTTGCTTTTTGCTGCTGGTGCGCGGGCTGTGGCGGGAATTGATGAGGTGGGCCGCGGTTCAATGGCCGGTCCGGTCAGTGTAGGGGTTGCTGTGATTGGCCCGGAGGCAAGTCTGGAGGTGGGTGGGCTTATCGATTCGAAGGCGCTCTCTCCGGCGCGCCGCGAGTCAATGGTTCCCGAGATTCGCCGCTGGTGTGCTGTGGAGGTGGGGCATGTGGATCCGCAGGATGTGGATGCACTCGGTATGACCCTCTCACTCAGGCTCGCTGCCCAGCGTGCTTTGGCGGCTCTGGCTCGCCGCGGCTATCGGGCCGATGCGGCTCTGCTAGATGGCAAGCATGACTGGTTTACGCCTGCGAGCACCTCCGGGTCTACCGTTGCGCAGGGGGACCTTTTAAGCCTGCTTGAGACGTCCCGAGATCCCGTGCTGGAGCGTTATGAAGTTCTATTGGTTGAAGCCTGGGATGGGGTGGGGGATCCCGCGACCATGCCCGTAACCATGGTTATTAAGGGCGACTACAAGTGTGCCTCAATCGCTGCGGCCTCGGTCGTGGCAAAGGTGGAGCGTGATGAGCTAATGGTAGCTATGGATGCGCGCTATCCGGGGTATGAATGGGTCAAGAATAAGGGCTACGGTTCGGTTGCGCATCGCGAGGCTATTAGCCGGCTGGGCCCCAGCCCGGTACACCGTCTTTCGTGGTCGCTACCGGCCAGTGTTGAGCAGGTTGCGGCGGCGCGGGTTGCGCGGCTGGGTGATGCGGCTGAAGGATAGGGAAATGCGCCTCTGTGATACGTGCACGATTAGATCGCTTGGAGGAGAAGGATGAGCGCTGAAGAACTCGAAAACTATGAGACGGACGCCCAGATGGCGCTGTACCGTGAGTACAAGGACGTTATGTCTCTCTTTAGCTACGCGGTGGAGACGGACCGTCGCTTCTACCTGGCGAATCAGGTGGATGTAACCCCCCACGTGCAGGATGGAACGCTCTACTTTGAGGTGCTCATGAGCGATGTGTGGGTGTGGGATGTCTTCCGATCGAACCGTTTTGTCAAGAAGGTTCATGCTTATTCAGTACGAGATGTGAATGTGGAAGAACGCCTACCAAATCAGGAGTTTACTATTCCCGAGATGCCAAATTTTAGTGCTTAGGATTCCCCACGTTGTGAACAGGCTGGGGTAGGCCATGTGATGGCTTATCGGTGGGTTGTGCCTGAGGCGAGGGTTGTCTCTAGTGATTCTCGCATTCTTCTGATTGTCATATGACGCGTATGGGGGAGACCTACCTCCCGGTCTTTGAAAAATATCCCTTAAATTTCAAATATAGAGCTGTGGATAGCCTCTTTTATAGCCCTCCGGCTGAGGTTATCCACAGTTTTTTAATAAACCGCACCGTCTGGATAACTCGGGGGCAGAGTAGAAGCACATCCAAGTTATCTACCGTGGGAGGGAACCATGACAGTCGCACCCCAATACCGAACCCATCGCGGGCGGCGCAAACACAATCAGCAATCCGAAGTGGTCAGCGCGAAAACAGCAACGCCGATACCCGAACGGTCAAGATCAGTGCAATCGGGTTCAATGCGGCCTCGAGTCCTGCCGCGAGCTCACAGCGTCGGACGTTGGGGGGAGGAGGTAGCCGGGCACATCCTCGAAGCAAACGGATATCGTCTACTCGAGCGAAATTGGCGCCCTCCAGCCGGTCTGGAACACGAGCAAATTCGTGGAGAATTGGATCTGATTGCCGTCGACTCCGAGAACGAACTTGTCTTTATTGAGGTTAAGACTCGTAGCTCTGAGGACTTTGGGCACCCCTTCGCTTCCATCGACCGGGATAAGGCGCGGCGTACCCGCGCCATGGCTATCCTGTGGTGCCGTCTGCGTGAGAATTTGGACTTTACCCGTTTTCGCATTGATGCGATTGCCGTGACCGGAACCTGCGAGTCATTCACCTTTGAGCATTTGAAGGGGGTGGCGTAATGGGGTTCTCACGGACATATTCTGTAGCCCTGGTGGGGTTGAGCGGGTACATTGTGGATGTTGAAGCAGACATTTCGCAGGGCCTACCCGGCTTCGTTCTCCTGGGGTTGCCGGATACCGCGCTGAACGAGTCCAGAGAGCGGGTGCGTTCAGCGACCAAGAACACCGGCATTACCGTGACCCAGCACCGGCTCACCGTTAACCTGACCCCTGCCACCTTGCCCAAGCGCGGCTCCGGCTTTGACCTGGCGATCGTTGTGGCTGCGTTACAGGCCGAGAAGAAGCTACGTCCCAGCGGTAACGCCGTCTTCCTGGGAGAGCTGGGGTTGGACGGAACCATTCGTCCGGTTCCGGGCATTCTACCGGCGGTCAAGGCTGCCGTGGAGGCCGGGCACCACCGCATTATCGTTCCGGCTGATAATGCAGAGGAAGCGGCCCTCATTTCCGGGGCGCAGGTGAGCGGGTTTCGTTGCCTGGCCGAGGTTTTCGCCGCTTTGGGAGCAGAGAGCCATAAACTGACCCGTCCACCGGCGACAGCACCCGAAGAGAATTCCCGCTCTCGACCGGTTAAAGTGATTCCCTCAGATATGAGCGATGTAGCGGGGCAGTCTCAGGGACGTTTCGCCCTGGAGATTGCTGCAGCTGGCGGACACCATATGCTTCTAACCGGCCCACCCGGCTCAGGAAAGACTATGCTAGCCGAGCGTCTGCCGGGCATCCTACCTCCGCTCGACGATGACGCCGCAATGGAGGTAACAGCCATCCGCTCGCTTTGCTCGGCTGGGGAGGCTCTTACCGAGCTGGTGCGAGAACCTCCTTTTGAGGCGCCGCACCATAGCGCCTCTGCACCGGCCATTTTGGGCGGAGGCAGCGGTATCCCTCGACCCGGATGCGTTTCCAAAGCGCACCGCGGCGTACTCTTTCTCGACGAAGCGCCCGAGTTTAAGAGAACCGTCCTGGATTCGCTACGGCAGCCTCTTGAATCCGGATTAGTGACACTGGATCGATCGAGTGCATCCGCCACGTATCCCGCACGTTTTCAGCTGATTATGGCGGCCAATCCATGCCCCTGCGGTATGAACGTGGGTGCTGGCACCGAGTGTACCTGCGCTCCCAGAGAGCGGCGTGCTTACTTTGGTCGACTTTCGGGGCCGTTACTGGATCGTATTGACGTAAACGTGACGGTTCCTAAAGTCTCTTCCACTGAATTGGCTGGAGGACAGGCTGATGAAAGCTCGTCTGTTATTCGCGAGCGCGTGTTGACCGCCAGGGCGGCGCAACGGGAACGTCTGGGACCCTACGAGCTGAAGACCAATGCCGAGATGAACGGCAAAATTCTGCCCGGCCCCCTGCGCCTCGATAGCACCCTGACGGGTGAGCTGAACGCTGCGGTCGATCGTGGGTCATTGACAGCGCGTCGATACGACCGAGTGCTACGCATCGCCTGGACCCTGGCCGATCTAGAGGCTGCAGTGAGCCCGAGCCGTGAGCACGTGGACGTGGCCCTCTTTCTCAGGCAACAGGGACAGTTGCACTAGCGCCCTGTGCTTGGGATGCCTTTGAAGCTCGAACCATCTTCAGAATTTATTGTTATATCCTTAGGAGACCATCATGACATCCTCGCATCAGGCACCCTCACCGCGGGAAGCCTCGCACCGGGAATCCCCGCGTCCGGTAGCGACGCAGCGGGCAGTGCAAGAGTTTATGCAGGAAGAAATTCCCCTCGAAGGGTCCGCTCTCAGCCCGCACGCGCTATTGCAGTGGCGGCGTAACCACATTCTCTCGCTGGGGGAGGAACCCGTACCGAGCCCCTACAGCGTAGCCCGAGATCCGGGCTTTTTAGCCTCCTGCCTGAGCCCCGATATCGAGACCTTGACAGACAAAGATACCCACCGGGGCGACTATGAGGCAGGCACAGCGCCGCCCCTCTTCAATCCCGAGCTCAGCCGTGAAGAACGCAACATTGCCGTACGCGAATATGTGCGCTGCTGCACCGCCCAAATCATGCGCTACGCTGAGCCCGCTGACGAGCTGGTGGTTGAAGCGCTCGGAAGCCTCGGGGCGCCCCTGACCCTTTACTATCTGCTACACGGCGAATGGGTTAGCCAGCAGCTTTGGGAGAATGGCGAACCCGATGCACAGCTGAGTGAGTACCTGCGCGGGGTCAGCTTCGTAGCGGACAGGGGCGCAAAGGCCGCTGTGGGGGAAGCATGCGCCTACTACCGACCGGGGAGCATAATATGAGCCGTGAGGAGTTTCATCGGGAACTTGCGGTGCGGCGCCTGCGCTGGAATCGACGGATGGAACGTACCCTGCACCATGAGGCGCATATGGCGGCTACCTGTGGAGCATGGCTGGTTACTCCAGCCGATTCGCTGTGGCCAAACCAGCTGAGGGACTTGGGGCCGGAGCAGCCTTACGGGCTGTGGTGTCTGGGAGAGTCCCACCACCTGCTGGATTTGGCGCATCAGCCGAGTGTGGCTCTGGTCGGTTCGCGCGACCCCAGCGTCTACGGGACAGAAGCAACCGTTCACCTGGCGGCTGAGCTGGCGCGCAGGGGGTACGTGGTTATTTCTGGCGGAGCCATGGGGGTCGATATTGCGGCTCACCGTGCGGCCCTGACGCACCATGAGGGGGAGCTACCTACCATCGTGTTCATGGCCGGAGGCCTGGATCGTCTCTACCCGGCCCAGAACAGTGACACGCTAGGGCTGATTGCCGACCGCGGCCTGATTATGAGCGAAGTGAGTATTGGTAATACCCCCACGCGTTGGCGTTTTCTGGAGTGTAATCGCCTGATTGCGACCCTGGCGCGGCACACCATTGTGGTGGAGGCACGTTGGCGCTCGGGCGCGCTAAATACGGCTCGTCACGCTCTAGAGGTGGGGCGTACACTCTGGGCGGTGCCCGGTCAGATTAACTCGCCGAACTCGGTGGGAACGAATCGTCTGTTGCGTGATGGTCTGGCTCAGATCTTGACGGAGACTGCCGACCTGCTCGAGTATGATGCCGCAGCCGGTTACGAGCTTGGGGCGCAGCATACTGGTGAGTGGGACGCTGAAGAGTTCGGCTCAACTACAGCCCTGGATAAGCTGACGGAGCGGCAAGGCAGGGTGTGGGATGATTTGAGCCCGCGTTCATACCGCGGGGTGGATGAAATAGCCTCGATCCTCGGGCTAGGAGCCCGCGAGGTTATGGCTGATTTGGCGCAATTGGCGCGCATGGGATTGGTTGAGAGGAGCGGGACCAGCTGGCGTAAAGTGCGTCCGAAGGCGACCTAAGGGTTCATCCAGAGATTTCCCGGGTGATTTCCGAAAGGTGCTTAGAATGAGTGGGTGTCTAAGGTTTGGTTTTAAATGCGAGAGGAGCATCCGTGAAAGAGTCAAATACCCCCACCTCCTCCATAGGTGATAATGGTCAGGATGCGCCCTCGGCGACTCTGCCGCTTACTTACACCCGTACTCTTCCGGGGAGCGGTACCTCCGACGGTGGATTGCCTACGGATGGGGCGGGGCTGCAGGAGGTTGAGTCCGCCTCAGCGCTGGGTATATCGGGTGAGGTATTTCGCCCCGTTATAGACCGCTTCGAACGTTTCCTGCGCTATGAGAAGCACCGCTCCGAAGAGACGATTCGCTCCTACGTTTCCGATATGGAGGGTTTTTTCGGCTATATGGCCCGCCGCGGGGTACGGCACCTTGACGGTATCGACGCGACCATAATTCGCGAATGGTTGGGCTCCCAGCATCTGCGCAAGGCGGCCCGTTCGACGGTAGCCCGTCGCGGTTCAACTCTACGCACGTTCTTCACCTGGGCCCAGGATGAAGAACTCATCCAGATGAATCCCACCCGCGGTATGCGCACGCCGAAGAAGGAAAGCTACCTTCCGCCCGTACTGAGCCGTGAGCAGATGAATCGCCTGCTGGAGACCGTGCAGCAGCAACGGGAGGAGAATCCCCGTGACCCACGTCTGCTTCGGCTGGAGGCAGTCGTGGAGGTGCTATACGCCTCGGGGATGCGTATATCTGAGCTGACCGGCCTAGACCTACAGAGTATAGACCGGGCGAATAAGACGGTGCGCGTGCTGGGCAAGGGCAATAAGGAGCGCGTAGTGCCGCTGGGAACACCGGCACTCAAGGCGCTAAACCGTTGGGTTGCTCGTGGTCGGCCGCAGTGGCTTCAGAAGGGGTCGCGCGGGGTAACTGCCTTGTTTATCGGCCCGCGGGGCGGTAGAGCAAACCCCCGCCAGATTCGTGAGGACCTCACCCGTCTATTGCGGACACTGGAAAACGTGCAGGCCTCGGGCGCACACATTCTGCGCCACTCGGCGGCAACGCACCTGGTAGACGGCGGCGCGGATATCCGTTCGGTGCAGGAGCTATTGGGGCATTCCTCACTGGCGACCACGCAGATTTATACGCATGTTTCAATGAAACGCCTAGCGGAGACGTATGCCAGGGCACATCCTCGGGCGTAGGGGAGCGGTGCGCCTCGGAATTGGGGAGCGTGTGACTCAGCGGGGTTCTGGTTGTCTCTCTATGTGAAAGACTGCCGTTCGCTCTAAGCTATACAGTGTTCAACGTGCGGTGAAAGTTTATGCATTGCTGTGGAACACGGTAGCATAGGTACCGGACTATCTGAGGGTGCCTCCTCTACTATGGCACCGCGTACGAGTACTAAAACCAAGAAAGGTCGCACCGCATGCGCGCACTCGTTTGCCCCGGTCAGGGATCCCAGAAGAAGGGCTTCCTGAGCCCCTGGCTTGAGATTGAAGGGGTGCGCGAGCACCTGGAACGACTCTCCGAGGCAGCAGGTATTGATCTGATTCATTACGGCACCGAAGCCGAAGAAGAAACCATCAAGGATACTGCCATTGCACAGCCCCTCATTGTGGCTGCCGGTATTGTCACCGGCCGCCTCGCTCTCAAGGAACTCGAGAGTGAAGAAATTGTTTTTGCGGGGCACTCCGTCGGCGAAATCACCGCAGCGGCCCTAGCCGGTGTACTCAGCGACGAAGACGCCATGCGCTTTGTGCGAGTGCGCGCCAACGGTATGGCCGAAGCTGCTGCCGCCTCCCCAACCGGCATGGCCGCAGTCCTCGGCGGCGTTGAAGAGAGGGTACGCGAAGCTATCGCCGCCGCAGGCCTTATCGCGGCAAACTCCAACGGTGGCGGGCAGATTGTTGCTGCAGGCCCTATCCCCGCCATTGAGGAATTCGCCGCTAACCCGCCTGCTCGCGCTCGCGTGATTCCCCTGAAGGTTGCCGGTGCATTCCACACCGAGGCCATGGCACCGGCCGTTCCGGCCCTCGAGCAGTTTGCAGAATCCCTGCAGGTTTCCGACCCGAAGGCGCAACTACTAACCAACCATGATGGATCCTCCGTGGCCTCCGGCAAAGAATTCGTGCAGACTCTTGTCTCGCAGGTGATCAGCCCCGTGCGCTGGGATCTATGCATGGCCACCCTGCTCGAACGTGAAGTCACCGGAATTATCGAGGTAGCTCCCGCCGGAACTCTCATCGGTCTGGCCAAGCGAGCGATGCGCGGCGTACCCGGTGTCACCGTGAATACTCCCGAGGACTTAGCCTCCCTGAAGGGCTAAACAACCCAGACGGTTCGCCTGCTTCTCCACCCCACAGACTTATTACCGCGCCCGCCGCCGTGCGGGCCACTATGAGCATAAGGATTGAATACGTGACTACCCTCAAGCAGT
>CAUQVM010000075.1:0-8193 GCA_963521575.1 uncultured Rothia sp. | reverse complement strand
TCGCGTGGGTGATGTCAAAGGAGGAGGTCAGCGGCTCCGGGGCGGCGGCCACCAGCTGGTCGAAGGTTTTCTCGGACCAGCCCACAAAACCCTCCGGGGCCTTCTTGCGCTTGGAGGACAGGGACTGGTCAATGCGCTTGGTATCGTGACCGAACTTCGCCTGGGCCTTGGCCAGCAGGCGCGCGTTCTCAATGTCGTGCTCGGGAGCCTGAACCACCACGGTGCCGGCGGTATCGAAGCCCGCGCGGCCGGCGCGTCCAGCAATCTGGTGGAACTCGCGGGCGCGCAGGCGGCGGCTACGGGCACCGTCAAACTTTGACAGCGCCGTAATCAGCACGGTGCGGATGGGCACGTTAATGCCCACACCCAGGGTGTCGGTGCCACAGATGACCTTGAGCAGGCCCTCCTGAGCCAACTGCTCGACCAGGCGGCGGTACTTGAGTAGCATGCCCGCATGGTGAATACCGATGCCGGAGCGTACCAGCTTATTCAGCGCCTTACCGAAGCCCGGGCCGAAGCGGAACTTAGCAATCAGCTCGGCAATGCGTTCCTTATCTTCCTTCGAGGCAATAGCCACCGAAAGCAGTGCATTCGCCTGCTCCAAGGCCGCTTTCTGAGAGAAGTGCACAATGTAGACCGGAGTCTGCTTGGTTTGTACGAGCTCCTGCACGGTCTCCTGAATCGGGGTCGTGGAGTAGTAGAAATGTAGCGGGATGGGGCGCTCCGAGTGGGCCACCAGATCGCTCTCTCGACCGGTCAGCGCCGTCATCTCCTCCTGAAAGCGCGTCGTATCGCCCAGGGTTGCGCTCATGAGCAGAAACTGTGCCTGCGGAAGCTCCAGCAGGGGGAGCTGCCAGGCCCAGCCACGCTGCGGATCGGAGTAGAAGTGGAACTCGTCCATAATGACCTGGCAGAGATCGGCTTCCTTACCCTCCCGCAGGGCAATGTTCGCCAGAATCTCGGCGGTGCAACAGATGATGGGTGCCTCCGTATTAATAGCTGAATCACCCGTGATCATGCCCACATTCTCGGCACTGAAGATGTTGATCAGGTCAAAGAATTTCTCCGAGACCAGCGCCTTAATGGGAGCGGTGTAGTAGGAGCGCTGGCCGGTAGCCAAACCCGTGAAGTGCGCAGCCACGGCCACCGTAGACTTACCCGAACCGGTCGGGGTTGCCAGCACCACGTTGTGGCCGGCGGCAATACTCAGAACGGCCTCATCCTGGGCGGGGTAGGGGGTCATGCCTCGACCGGCAATCCACTCGGTAAAGGATTCGTAGATTTCCTCGGCGGTGAGGGGATTGCCCTTAAAATCGCGTCGATTGTAGTCACCGGGGTTTTCACCCAGTGCGGGGGAAAGAAAATTCAAAATACTCATGAGGATTCCAGTCTATCGGGAATAGGGCAGGTACGGGGGCGTTATCGTTACGAGGGAACAACTCGGCATGGGCGCGGTGTCGCGCTAACGCGGGAAAACCGTAAAGTTCAGGTAGGGTAGAACCAAGCGCCTTAGTGCAGTGATGCACCCCCTGCGCTCAGAAGGCCGAAGGCACAGGCCTCCACACCGCATAAATTACCGCGTAGGCGTAAATTCCGCCGATCGATGCCGACGCATATTGCGCGGCTGGTGTATGCCCCCATATACGTTGCACGAAATACGACACGCCCCACCCAATACGCGCATGGTGTTGCGTGCCACATTGATAAAGGAATAGGGTAAGAGAAAGGAGAGACGTTGAATGACTGAATACAACGCTGATAAGGCACAAGAAAAAACCGCCCGGGAGAAAACCAGTAGCGAACAGCGCAAGGCCGAAGAGGACGCCCTCAAAAAGCGCCTCGCCCTGCGCGTCACCGCACCAGGACACAAATACCCCTGGCACCGCTGGGCCATCCCCATCCTCGGAGAAACCGCCGGGGGTATCGGCGCAATCCTGATTCCCGTCATGGTGGGCCAGTTCATTAACCAGCACATCGCCGGAAAAGCCCCCGACGCCTGGCCCATGTTCTGGGTGGTCGTCGCATCCATCACCTTCATTGTGATTAACGAATTCTTCGGCTGGGGCACCTCCATGACCCTCAGCGCCGAGCTCGGCCGCGACTGGCGCACCTACATTAACCGCCTCATGGGCCGCACTCGCACAAGCGTTGATGCGGGCGAAACGGTCACCGTCATGAACAAAGACGTACGCCGCATTACGGATGTTTACTTCTCCCTGCCGCTATTCGTCAACGCCATGATTATCGCGACCCTCGGCGCGGTGCAGCTCTGGCTCATCAACCCCGTCACCGCGGTCGTCACCCTCATGGGCACGCTCATAGTGGTCGGCGTCATCGCCTGGTACTCGTCCTTCCTCGAATCGAAGATTGGCGAATACCGCGAAAAGGACGGCGAAACCTCCTCACGCGCCTCCGATATCGCCACCGGTCTGCGCACTATCGCCGGCCTCGGTGCCGAAGAGCAGATGCGCGAACGCTACCACCGCGGCACCGACGAAGTCTTCGATAGCTATATGCGTTACGAAAAGACGCACCGCTGGATGTTCCTCATCCGTGCGTTCCTCGGTGGCGCCGTGACCCTGCTGGGCATCGGCTTCGCCTTCACCGGCCACGTCGAAAACGGCCGCTGGGTATCCGACACCCCCGCCGCGTCCCTGGTGACCGTCGCCTCCATTATCGCGATGATGGGCGGCCCCATCTGGATTACCCAGAACTTCCTCACCGCCTGGCGTTACGCCAAGATCGCGCTCGCCAAGGTCGCCCGCCTCGAAGGTCACGCGGGCGTGCGTCAGAGCGTGCTGAAGAAGCCGCGCACCGACGAAGAAATGGCACAGCTGGCACTCGCAAACCGCGAAGCGGAAGCAAATACCCTCGAGCTGCCCGTACCCGTCGCTCCCGCCGGTGCCAGTAACCCGCGCATCGTATACGTCAACCCGCGCGACTACAACCTCACCGCGCAGGACTACGCCGAGGCGCTCGCCCGCACCCTGCGCCGCGGGGGAGAGGACCTCAAGGACGCCTCAGGTCGCCGCGTGCTGCTGAGTGAACCGAACCCCATGATTTTTGCGGGAACCCTGCAGGAGCACCTGCGCCTGGGCACCGTACCGAACCCCGATGAGGAGCTGGCACAGGCAAAGGACCAGGAGCTACTGAAGATTACCGACTCCCGCGAAATCGCCTACCGACTGGGCGGGCGCAACCCCGAAGACTACTTCGCCGCCCGCATCACCAGTGAAGGCGCTAACCTCTCCGGCGGTCAGCGTCAGCGTCTGGCACTCGCCCGCGCACTCGCACAGGATGCGCAGGTGCTCATCCTGACCGAGCCGCTAAACTCCGTGGACGAACCCAGCCAGCGTTACATCTACGATGCGATGGAAACCCAGGTCGGTAGCGACCGCCTGCCCGTCGGCTACCCCGGTCTGCTGCAGGATCTGGAGCAGGTCTACATTGTCTCCACGACCGCTGAGACGACCCGCCGCATGGAACGCGATGGCTACCCCGAAACCGCGCAGTCCAAAACTGCGCAGTCTGAAACTGCTCAGAACCAGGAGGTGAACTAGCATGGCAAAGCAGCTTCCCATCGAAACCCCCGCCTACGTGGCGCGCCGTATGTGGCACTACCTCGCCGCGCATAAGGGACGCGCCCTCTACACCTTCGTCATCTACATGGTCAGCACCCTCATGGGTGCGGTGGTGCCCCTGCAGATTGGTGCTACCGTGGACGACGTAGTGGCGGGCAAGTTTGCCAGCTACCCGTGGCAGCCGATCCTGATTATTCTGGCGGCGTTCATTGTGCAGGCAGTAACCCTCATGGTTTCTTCGTACAGTGCTGCGCGACTGGGTGCGCTCGTCACCCGCGACGCCAATCGGGACACCCTCGACGGCACCCTCGACCTGGACGCCCGCACCGTGGAAGAAGCCGGTAGCGGCGACCTGCTCACCCGCGTGACCGACGACCTCTCCTCAGCGGCCAAATCCGTCAGCGAGGACCTGCTCGGTGCGATTTACGTGGTGTTGTACTTCCTCATCTCCACCATCTCCCTGGCGGTTGTGAGCCCGGCAATGGGCCTCATCATGCTCCCCATGATTGCCGGTCTTGCCCTCATCATGTCGAAGATGCTACCGCTCATGGCGGCACGCAACCAGACCGCCCAGGAGCGCGTGAGCGACCTCAACAGTGTGCTGACCGAGAACATTCGCGGTACCTCCACGATTCGTGAGCTGGGCGTTCACACCGCCCGCGAAGACGCCTTCGCCGGTGAAAACAAACGCCAGTTCGCCGCGCAGCTGGGCATGGTGCGCATCCGCCAGCTGTACTTCACCGTGGACGCTATCAACGCGTGGATTCCCACGATTCTGTGCATGCTCTGGGGCACCGCCTGCGTAGCTCTCGGCTGGGCAAGCTGGGGTGCCGTAGCGACCGCCTCGGTGATGGTCTTTAGCCTGCGAACCCTCGCCGACATGCTGAACCACCACGTGAGCAACCTGCGCATTATGCTTGTGAACATGGGCCGCGTGTTCGGCGTGGTGTCCCTGGCGAAGAAGCAGCGCGAGGAGCGCGCCCAGCACCGCGCCGAGGCCTTTGCCGCAGTCTCGGATGAAACCGTGAAGGACCCGGAGTATGCCATTGATTGCTCCCACGTCTCCTACGGCTACTCGCCGGATGCCCTCGTTCTGGAAGGCATTAACCTGAAGATTCGTCGCGGCGAGGCGCTCGCCCTGGTGGGCCGCTCCGGTTCGGGCAAGACCACCCTGGCTCGCCTGATTGGTGGTTCGCTAACCGCCCTCGACGGCACCATCACCGTGATGGGTCGCCCGGTCGGACACGGCGACTTCCCGACTGATGCCGCCGACGACGGCCGTCCCCGACTGCTGGTCTGCACGCAGGAAGCACACGTCTTCTTCGGTACCCTGGCCGATAACTTCACGGTGGTCGTGCCAAACACGAGCATTGAGCAGATGGGTGAGGCGCTGGACGCCATCGGTGCCCGCTGGTGGCGCGACCTGCCGCAGGGCATGGATACCGTCGTGAGCGGTGCGGATTCGGTGCTGACCCGCGACCAGATCCAGCAACTGGCGCTGGCACGTATCGTACTGGCTAACCCGCATGCAGTGATTCTGGATGAGTCCACCACCCAGCTGGAGCTCGCGGACGCCACCGAATCCCTGCGCGCCGTGTTGGCGAACCGCGCGGTGCTGATTATTTCGCACGATGCGCGCATCGCCTCGCTGGCCGACCGTGCGGTGCTACTGCACGAGGGCAGGATTATTGCGGAAGGCTCCCCGGCAGAGATTTTTGCCCTCACCTAAAGGAGGCATTACGTCGAGGAGCACCTGCAGGCACAGGTGAACACCGGCGCTTCCTAGGGAAGGTGTCCTTGAGGTATCCTGCGTGTACGAGATCGGACCCTTCGAAGAAGCGCCCGCGCACCCTTGCACTAGGTTGAGCCAGATACCCGCTTTATCGTGCGCCTTAGCGCAGAGTGCATGTTAAAGACCGAGCCCCGAGTATAACTACTCGGGGCTCGGTCCTTTTAAAATTCCAGCGTTAGCCAGGTAAGAAAGGTTACTTATTCTCACCCTTGAGAGCACCCACGAGGGGGGCAATAACATCCATGGGCAGGGGGAAGACCACGGTCGAGTTCTGGTCGGCGCCCAACTCCAGCAGGGTCTGCAGGTAACGCAACTGCAGGGAAGCGGGGGACTGGCTCAGAATATCGGATGCTTCCTTCAGCTCGCTCGAAGCCTCAAGCTCACCGCGTGCCGAAATGATCTTTGCGCGACGCTCACGCTCAGCCTCAGCCTCGCGAGCCATGGCGCGCTGCATGGCTTCGGGAATCTCGACGTCCTTAATCTCGACGAGCTCCACCTGGATGCCCCAGGGCTCGGTGCGGGAACCGATGATGGAGCGCAGGTCCTCGTTCAGGTCCTCACGGTGTGCCAACAGGGTGTCCAGGTCGACGCGACCCAGCAGGGAACGCAGGGTGGTCTGGGCAATCTGGCTGGTGGCAATGGGGTAGTTCTCAACCTCAAGCACGGCATTCTTGGCGTTGGTCACGCGGAAGAGCACCACGGCGTTCACGCGGGCGGGAACGTTGTCCTTGGTGATGACTTCCTGGGGGGGAATGGTTAGGGTGATGACACGCATGTCAACGCGCTGCAGGGAATCAACCAGGGGGAAGACCACGTTCAGGCCGGGCTTCAGCTCCGAGCGCAGGTGACCGAATCGGAAGGAGATACCGCGTTCATATTCGGGAATCACGCGGAACATACGAATCAGAATAAAGAGGACGATAACAGCAACTGGAATGAGGATAGTTGCCAAAGTGACGGGATCCATGGATTGTCCTTCACATTGCTTGAGGGATGGTATGTATGCGTCCCGCGCCTCGCTCCTTTTGCGAGGCCAGTGACGTATCGGTGTGTGCTCGGCAAGACCCGAGGGAATCCGCCGAGTGGGAACGGTTGCTGGACCGTTCGTGAGAAGAGAGGGGGTAAGGTGCAATGGGCCTCCGCCCCGACGGGTGACCGCCGAGACGGAGGAACCGGATGGGGAACCATCAGCATTGCTACTTCTTGGCCAGCTCCTCGGAGGCCTCAACTTCGGCCAGGTTCTGCTGTTGCAAGACCTCATTCGTGGTCTTATGCAGTCGCGGAACAGAGGCTCCGGTGCCACTCCAGGCGGGGCGGTCCGGGTCAAGGACGGAGGAACGAACCGGCAGGGACGCATCCGCAATCATCTGCTTACGTACCTGCTCGGTGCGGCGCTTACGCTCGTTGGAAACGCCACCCCACTTTGCGGCGAAACGATCCATCTTCACGTTGACCGACTCTTCAGCGGTGGATGCGTGAATATGCTTCGGATCGCCCTCAAAGTTAGCGGGAGAGCGCATGAGCTTAATAGCCAGCGGATAGGTCAGCGATAGGCAGACCACCACCGCGGCAGCCTCCACCAGAAGTTCCAGGGGAGAATGCCACACAATGGCTGCGCCAACCATAATGACCACACCCAGCAGGGAGACCGCCACGGCCAGGCCGCGGTGGAATCGTCCGGATTCGGAGTAGGGCCACTCGTCCACTTCACGGGTGAGCTCGCGGCCATTGGCCGACACGGTGCAGCTGTCCTTGATAGGGCAGGCGTTGCACACGCTGGGCTTGGCGCGGTATCGCATGACTCGATTGTCCGAGTCGAAGGCCGTGGCCCATAGCCACTGGTCTTCGGGACAGAGCCAGGCGTCGCTTTCCTCGTGGTAGGTAAACCCGAAGGTTCGCGCTGCCACCATGCGCTGGCTGGTGCGTTTGGCCAGAATATCGAAGCACCACCCCACGGCGACCAGCAGGAGCATGTACGCGCATGCCAGCCACACGAAGAAAGATACTCCAGCAATCTGCTCAGGCATGATTAGCCTCGACGATCGCTACGGTAGGGGCTGGTCTGCTCGGGCAGTTCTTCGGCAGCCTTAGCACCGGCAAACTCGGCGATGCGGGCATCCTCAACAACCTCGTACAGCGGCGGCTCGGGTAGCTCGAGAACGGTCTCCTTACCCTTCTTCGAGAAGAGGGCCTGGAGAGCCAGCAAAGCCAGCTTAATCAGCGGGAAAATACCGACCAGGAAGATAACGTCGCCGGGCATACGCATCCAACCCATCACGGCGGAAGCGCCATCATGAATGAATGCGAAGGAGCGGGCTTCGTAGTAGCCCTCACCCACGGACTTGTACAGCTGAGCGATGCCCAGCGGCAGCAGCGAGATGAAGGACATCCACAGCAGACCGATATTCAGGGTCCAGAAGGAGAACTTCAGACCCTTCTCCGGCCACTTCTCCTCGGGAATCAGGTAGCACAGACCGAAGACCGCGAACGCGATGGCGAGCATACCGTACACACCCATCATGGAGGCGTGTGCGTGGTTTGCGGTCAGCGCGGTACCGATTTCGAAGTAGGACACGATCGGCAGGTTAATCAGGAAGCCGAATACGCCTGCACCCAGGAAGTTCCAGAAGCCCACGGCAATCAGGAACATGACAGCCCAGCGGTGCGGGAAAGGCTTGGTGCGGTTGGAGTACTGGCGTGCACCCAACTGCATAAAGCCCCATGCCTCAACGGTCAGGAAGGTCAGCGGGATAACCTCGGCGGCGGAGAAGAACGCACCGAATGCCATCTGCTCGGAGGGGGTACCGACGAAGTAGGTGT
>CAUQVM010000074.1:0-8275 GCA_963521575.1 uncultured Rothia sp. | reverse complement strand
CTACCGATCATATAAATCATTAAAATTAAATACCGTTACTCCACTCATAGCAGTCCTTACCAGTGCACGACTGCTGCCCTTCCGCGCCGGAATTATCCTCGCCGAAAGCGCGGTGCAACGCTTTCTCGGCGAGCCTGACATCCTCACTCACAAGCAGCTCCAAAAGGCGCTCCTCAACGCTACCGGCCGCGGATGTCGTACCGCACGGCTTATCGGCAGTAGTCTGAGCCCTTACTCCGAGTCCATTGCTGAGACCTGTATGCGTCTACTCCTGGAGGATCTGGGAATCCCCTACGTCCAGCAGAAAGAAGTAATCCTGCGGGGTCACCGGTACCGGGCAGACTTTCTGCTACTTACCGTCAAACTCTACGGCAGGCCCGTCATCTTGGAAGTAGATGGCGCGCTTAAGTACACCACAAAGGACGACCTACTCAGCGAGAAAAATCGGCAGGATCGACTCCTTCACGCCGGGTATGCCGTTATCCGAATATCCGCACGAGACGCCATCTACCATCCGCAGCAAGCTCTACAGATCCTGCGGAACGTTGGGGTGCTATGAATGTCGAGAAGCCACATGTTTGTTGAAAAGCCACCAGATGGTGGCTTCTCAGTAAACATGTGGCTTCTCGGCGACGGGACTGAAGTTAGTCCAACAGCGCGTCCACAAAAGCTTCGGGATCGAACGGCGCCAAATCATCCGGACCCTCGCCCAGGCCAATCAGCTTAACCGGAACGCCCAGCTCCTCCTGAATAGCAACCACAATACCGCCCTTCGCGGTACCGTCAAGCTTTGTCAGCACAATGCCGGTTACATCCACAATATCTCCAAAGACCTTCGCCTGAACCATACCGTTCTGACCGGTCGTTGCATCAATCACCAGAAGAACCTCAGTAACCGGCGCTTCCTTCTCAATCACACGCTTAATCTTGCCCAGCTGATCCATGAGACCGGCTTTATTCTGAAGGCGGCCGGCGGTATCCACCAGCACGGCATCCACGCCCTCAGCCTTACCCGTCTTAACCGCATCAAAAGCAACCGAGGCGGGATCGGCACCTTCCTTCTCGGATCGCACCGTCTTCACACCCACGCGGTCACCCCACGTGGTCAGCTGCTCGGATGCGGCCGCACGGAAGGTATCGGCAGCGCCCAGAATCAAGGTCTGACCGTCGGCAACCATAACGCGCGCAATCTTGCCGACCGTGGTGGTCTTACCCACGCCGTTGACGCCCACCACCAACACCACGCCGGGGTTACCGTCAGTGCCAGCAGTCTTTAGCTCGCGATCCATCTCGGGACGAACAATCTTCACCAGCTCCTCGCGAAGCATCTTCTTCACTGCAGCCGGGTTGTTCGTGCCCTCGACGCGCACTCGCTTCTGCAGAGCCTCAACCAAGCGGGTGGTCGGTTCGGAACCCAGGTCAGCGAGCAGCAGGGTCTCTTCAACCTCATCCCATACGTCCTGGTCGATGCGGTCGCGGGAAAGTAGCGAAAGCAGGCCCTGCCCGAGCATATTGTTCGACCGCGCCAGGCGGGCGCGCAGACGCACCAGACGACCCGCAGACGGGTCGGGCATTTCAAGTTCAATCGAGCGGCGAGGTGCTGGGTCGGCCTGATCCGGTGCCGATTCCCCGGAAGCGGCAGCCGCTTCCTGCCGCAGAGCTTGCAGATCCGCGCCCTTCTTCGGCCGGCGCAGAACAGCAAAAAGCACACCGGCAATGACCAGTGCGCCCAGCACAATCGCGCAAATAATCAAGGTAGTTTCATTCACACTACTAGCTTACCGGCTTGTGCAGTGAACGGAGCTGTATGGCTTGTTGGGGCGCGGGTAATAGCCTACGCTCCCCAGCAAAGGCAGAGTAGACTGGACTCTATTACGTTTTATGACTCAATAACTGTCGCATGACATTCCTGAGCCCAGAGGCACCACTGAGAGTGCCGGCCCGCACCGCTACACTCCGCACATATCTGAGGAAGAGCAATGATAAACCCTAGCCCGAGCACGAAGCCTACCGCGCCATCCGGCCGCGGCATCCCGGTTTTTGATCCGCACACTATTAACCCTCAGCACGTGCCAACCGGTCTGAAAGTGCTGATTGCGGCATCGTTTATGATTGCCCTGGGTTTCGGCCTGGTTGCTCCGGTCCTTCCGAACTACGCGCAAAGCTTTAATGCAACCGTCGCCATGGCCACGATGGTGGTCTCCGCGTTGGCCATTACGCGTCTGCTGTTTGCGCCAACCGCAGGCAAGATTATTACCCGGTTCGGGGAGCGCCCCGTGTACACGATCGGCATGCTGATTGTGTCGGTGACCTCGTTTATGATTGCATTTGCCTGGGATTATTGGGTTCTATTGGCGGCGCGCGCTGTAGCGGGTATCGGTTCTGTCATGTTTACAGTCTCAGCGATGGGTCTACTGGTACGCCTCTCCCCTGCCCATATGCGCGGCCGTATTTCAGGCTATTACGCGACGGCCTTCCTACTGGGCAACCTGCTGGGCCCGGTGCTGGCGAGCGTTCTGGCGCCGTTTGGCATGAGTGCACCGTTTATTGTGTACGGTTTTTCGCTGCTGGTGGCCGGTCTTATCGTGTGGTTCCTCATGCCTGCGCAGGCCGTGCTGGAGGCGGAGCGTGACGCGATTACCGAGGCAGCCCTGCTGGCTGAAGGTAAGGGTGAATCCTCTACCGCGGGTACACAGGTTGCGAACAGGGTAGATTCCGCAGGCGCCGATCCGAAGGTATCCGAACGGGGTCAGGAAACACAGAACAAGCAGAGTCAGGATAAGACGAGTCAGAGCACCCTGCCGGCTATGGCGGTGCGTGATGCCTGGAAGTTCACGAACTATCGTTCGGCCCTGGCCTCAAACTTTGCGATTGGTTGGTCGGTGTTCGGCGTGCAGTCCTCGATTATTCCGCTGGCCGCGGCGTACCTGGCTACGGGCGGGGACATGTCGAACGCGGTAGCGGGTACTCTGCTGGCTTCACTGGCGATGGCAACTAACTCTCTGGGTAACGCGCTGACTCAGACGTTCTCGGGCCGTTTTTCAGATAAGTTTGGTCGCCGCATCATGGCCTTTTCGGGTTTGCTCCTAGCTGGTTCCGCGGTGACCTTTATGGGGTTCGCACCGGTTGCGTGGGTTTTTGTGTGCCTGACGGCCTGCCTGGGTATTGGTGCCGCATTAATGGGCCCGTCAATTCAGGCCTCGGTCTCCGATGTGATTGGCACACGCCGCAGCGGCGGTCAGGTACTGGCGGTCTATCAGATGTGTAGCGATTTCGGCCTGATTTTTGGCCCGCTGGTGGCCGGACTGATCGCGGATGCGTGGGGCTTCATCCCGGCTTTCATCGCCAGCGGTGCGCTGCTGATTGCGGTGGCGTTTACGTGGGCACCGTTTAGGACGGTGCGGTGGCCGAAGGATATTGCGGACGCCGACTACACGGGCCGATAAGAAGTCGGAGAACCCAAATATAAAAGCCGGTGCCCGGTTTCTGCTATGCGGCAGAACCCGGGCACCGGCTTTTATGCTCCTCGGTTTTATGGGACAAGCAAGATAACACCAACTATGATTTGATCACTCCAATATCTACCACCAGCCCTATATTGAGTAACGCAATACCTGGCGAGCCATACATCTTCAATTTCACCAATTTCCCAAACCCGAAATAGACAGTTCACGAGCGTGAGCACAATCTAACCCATATACGACCTAAAACGCATAACCGCCCACCATTTCAATAATGGCGGGCGGTTTTCTAAGGGCTATAGCTGAGTGCGGTAAGAAGAGCTACGGGAAGGAGGAGAAGATATCGTTCACGCACCACGCACCATACGCACAGGGCAAGAAGCATGATGGAGAGTGCTTCTGCATAGCCAACCACAAAAATAGGACTTGCCGGGCTGAAAGCGTATACGGCGAGCGCCCACAGGGCCATGCGGTTGCGGCGCTCATCGCCGGCGAGGGCGCGTATCGAAGATGCCGCGGTCACGCCAATTCAAGCTACCGATAAAGAGTCTGTAGAGAACGAGCGCCAGGGCAAAACCTGCGACGATGGTAACTCCGACCGAGGCGAGGCGGTATTCGATGCCGAAAATATCGGCAATTTTACCGCTGATCGTTGAGTGCAGGGGCATGAAAGCCCAGGAGTTGAAGGACACAGACCCATCGGGGCGGATGGGTAGCGCTGTGGGATACCACTCCTTGTAGATATTCTGATACCAGCGTGCATCCCAAATGTTCAGGTAAGAGAGGAAATCATTCTCCTTATGCCCCTCACTCAGAGGACTTCGCCAATCCCCCGCGAGCGTGATCGGTGCCCCCCTCCTAAACCCCTAACCCGCGTGATCTATCGGGTAACGGGAACCGCCGAGAACTCACGCACGGTACCCTCCGGGTCACCGGAACGAACCAGCGCCTCACCAATAAGCACGGCATCCGCACCGGCGGCAGCGTAGTTGCGCACATCCTCAATACCGGCCACACCGGATTCGGCAACCTTAATAACCGCGGTGGGCAGGTGTGCGGCCAGGGAGGCATAGTGCTCGTTATTGACCTCGAGGGTCTTGAGGTTGCGCACATTAATGCCCACAATCTTGGCGCCAATACGCTGGGCAACCTCGATCTCTTCGGAGGTGTGCGTCTCAACGAGGGCGTTCATGCCGAGAGATTCGGTCAGTTCGAGAAACTCGCGCAGGGTCTGCTGATCGAGAGCCGCGACGATGAGCAGTACCAGGTCAGCACCGTGTGCGCGGGCCTCCCAGATTTGGTACTCATCGACGGTAAAATCCTTGCGCAACACGGGAATGTTCACAGCTGCACGTACGGCGTCCAAGTCAGCGAGAGATCCCTTAAAGCGACGCTGTTCGGTGAGCACGGAGATCGCCGCAGCACCACCGGCCTCGTAGCGCGCGGCCAGGGCGGCCGGATCCGGAATCTCACCGAGCGCACCCTTGGAAGGCGAGGAGCGCTTTACCTCGGAGATAATACGCGCGGTCGAGCCGTTGCCGCCGCCGGGTACCTCACCGCGCAGAGATGCGAGCGCATCGCGGGCGGGTGCAGCCTCGCGGGCGAGCTCTTTCATTCGGTCGAGGGGAATATGGCGCATGCGCTCTGCGAGATCTTCGCGCACGCCAACGATAATGTCGTCAAGGACGGTGCTCATGGGTTCTCCTTGGGTGTTACTTAGTGGCGTTGACAGCGGCGTCTGCGTAGAGGGGTGCCAGGCCGGAGGCGGTCAGCACGGCGCTCAACGGGGCGGCGGACTTATTGACGGTCTCGAGGGTTTCGGAGTCCGGGTTAGAGTCCATGACGAGGCCCGCACCGGCCTGCACATAGGCGGTGCCTTCCTTGAGGACGGCGGTGCGGATGGCGATGGCCATGTCCATGTTGCCGGCAAAGTCGAAGTAGCCGCACACACCGCCGTACACGCCACGGCGGGTGGGTTCGTATTCGTCAATGAGTTGCATGGCGCGCGGTTTGGGGGCGCCGGAGAGGGTGCCCGCGGGGAAGGCTACGCGTAGCACGTCGTAGGCGCTGTAGCGCGGGTCGAGTTCGGCGCTGACCGCGGAGGAGATGTGCATGATGTGGCTGAATCGCTCGATGATCATGAATTCGTCCACGGAGACGGTGCCGGGCTTGGCAATGCGCGAGAGGTCGTTACGGGCCAGGTCGACGAGCATGAGGTGTTCGGAGCGTTCCTTCTGGTCGGCAAGTAGCTCCTCGGCGAGGGCGAGATCCTCTTCGCGGGTTGCGCCACGCGGGCGGGAACCGGCGATGGGGTGGGTGCTGGCAATGCCATCCTTGAGGGTGACGAGTGCTTCCGGGGAAGACCCGATAATGTGGAAGGGCGTGCCTTCGGCATCTTCAAAATTGAAGAGGTACATGTACGGCGAAGGGTTGGACTGGCGTAGTACGCGGTAGACATCGAGCGGCTTGGCGTTGGTGTGCGCTTCGAAGCGTCGTGAGAGCACAAGCTGGAACACATCACCGTCAATAATGTTCTTCTTGGAACGATCGATGGCGTCCTTAAATCCCTGTTCGCTCCAGGTGAGGTTGACGTCTTCGCGAACCTTGCGGTCAACGTCGGCGATGCCGGTGAGGATTGAGGTGGTGGAGGCGGCGCCGCGTTGCAGGCGACGGAGCATGCTGTGTAGGCGTGTGACGGCATCTTCGTAGGCGCCGTCGATGTTCTCGTCGGTACCGTTGAAGTTAATGGCGTTGGCGACAAGTAGGACGGTGCCATCCTTGTTGTCGTGAATGGCCATATCGAAGACCATATTGAGCGCAAATTCGGGCAGTTTCACATCGTCGGCGGGCGGGAAAGGCAGGTTCTCCCAATGGCGGACGACATCCCAGCCGAGGTAACCGACCAGGCCGGAGGTCAGCGGCGGAAGGGTCGGGTCGGGTTCGGTGTAGAGCATCTGCAGGGTCTTGGCGATAGCTTCTACAGGGTCGCCCTCGACGGGTGCACCGGCGGGTGTGCGGCCC
Source organism: uncultured Rothia sp. (assembly GCA_963521575.1). GTDB lineage: Bacteria > Actinomycetota > Actinomycetes > Actinomycetales > Micrococcaceae > Rothia. The sequence continues at coordinate 1,793 of CAUQVM010000074.1, read as the reverse complement.
TGCCAGTGGACGGCACCGTTGACGGTGGTAAGGGTAGAGCGGGAGGACGCGCCAATGAAGGAATAGCGGTCCCAGGCTGCGGATTCTCCTTCGGCGGAGATTTTGGCGGATTCAAGCAGGAAGGTGCCGTGGGGCGCGTCGACGGGCTCGCCCTGGTCGTCTTGGAGTACGAGGGATCGGTAGATGCCGATGGGGGTGAGAGAGTCGGCAAGAATCTTAATGTGGACGGGAATGACGCGGGTGCCTGCGGCGCGGGCGCGGAATTCCTCAAGGGTGGGGGTAATGGTGCCCAAGTCCTGCATGCTGTACTCCTTTGGGATGGGGTGACACGGATGATGGCGCTACGATGCGCCCTGTCACGGATGTAGTGTGCGGCTTCTCCCAGTTTAACCCGAGGGGCGGCGCCGCCGAATATTCGTGTAGTTCACGGTATTCGGAGGCGCCGCGCCGCGGGCGCTACTCGGTGATTAGCCGAGCTTCTTGAGGGTTGCCGCGGTCTGCAGGACGGCGGCGGTTGCCTCGTAGCCCTTGTCTTCGGTTGATCCTTCCAAGCCGGCACGGTCGAGGGCCTGCTGCTCGTTGTCGCAGGTCAGCACGCCAAAGCCGACGGGGCGGCCGGTGAGTACGGAGACGTCGGTCAGACCGTTGGTTGCGCTCTGGCAGACGTAGTCAAAGTGCGGGGTGCCGCCGCGGATGACCACACCGAGGGCGACGAGTGCATCGTACTTATCAGCCAGTCGGGTTGCGGCTACGGAGAGCTCGAAGGTACCGGGAACGCGCACAAGGGTGGGTTCGAGGCCGGCGTCACGGGCGGCGCGTTGCGCGCCGTCGATGAGGCCGTCCATGACCTGGGTATGCCAGCTGGCCGCAATAATAGCGAGCTTGAGGCCCTTGTAGTCTTCGGGGTTGAGGGTGGTGTCTGCTGCGCCGACGCCGCTCATAGTGTTCTCCTTCTTTGAGGGGTTAAGGTTTGAAAATTGGGGTCCGGGTCTTCGGGTTGGAGAATTCAGAACCTCGGATTGGGGTGCACCGCGTTCTAGGCTCGTTCAAGCTTGTGACGCATGCGCTCTCGTTTAGTCTGCAGATAGTGGGCGTTCTCCACGCGGGCGGGAATTTCGTCCGGGATGAGTTCGGTCACTCGCAGACCGAGGGACTCGAGGGCTTCCTGCTTGGCGGGATTATTGGTGACCAGGCGCATCTCATGCACGCCGAGCTCCTGCAGAATCATGGCAGCCTGCGCGTAGTCGCGCATGTCTCCATCTAGACCCAGGGCGAGGTTAGCATCGAGGGTATCGAGCCCTGCATCCTGCAGTGCGTAGGCGCGAAGCTTATTGACCAGGCCAATGCCGCGACCCTCGTGGTTGCGCACGTAGACCAGGTACCCGCCGGCGCGGCTAATAATGCGTAATCCGTTCTCCAGCTGGGGCCCGCAATCGCAACGGAAGGAGCCGAAGATGTCACCGGTGGCGCATTCGGAGTGGATGCGCACCGCGGGTACTCCCCCGCTCTCACTGTGCTCGTCTGCCCGCTCACCGTTGCCCTTCTCGTAAGGCACGGGGGCTCCGTCGCGGTCGAGGGCGCGGACGCTCAGGTGCTCTGCACCATCGGCGAAACGCCAGGCACGCAGACCGAAAAGGCCGTTGGGAGTGGGAACGGCGACTTCTTCGGTGCTTTCGAGCAGTAGCGGGCTGGGGTTGGGCACCATGTCGAGAGGACTGACGCGGTAGCTTTCAGCCAAGCGCGTGGCGATGGTCACAGACTCGGGGCTCAAGTCCTCGCCATCCTGCGTCGCA
>CAUQVM010000073.1:0-8343 GCA_963521575.1 uncultured Rothia sp. | reverse complement strand
CCACTAACAGGATGCACCGGGCGGCTTTCTTTATAGACTCTCACTACCTCAAGCAGCTACGAGCCTACCGGTGGAAGGATTACTCCCACTCAATGGTTCCCGGGGGCTTGGAGGTAACGTCCAGCACCACTCGGTTCACGTCCTTGACCTCGTTCGTAATGCGGTTCGAGATCTTAGCCAGCAGGTCGTACGGCAGGCGAGACCAGTCAGCAGTCATCGCATCCTCAGAGGAGACCGGACGTAGCACAATCGGGTGGCCGTAGGTTCGGCCGTCACCCTGAACGCCAACGGAGCGAACACCGGCCAGCAACACGACGGGGCACTGCCAGATGTGTTCATCCTGACCGGCTGCGGTCAATTCTTCACGTACGATGGCATCAGCGGCGCGCAGAGTCTCCAGGTTCTCGCGGTTGACCTCACCGACAATGCGGATACCCAGGCCGGGGCCGGGGAAAGGCTGGCGGGCCACAATCTTCTCGGGAACACCAAGCTCACGGCCGATAGCGCGAACCTCGTCCTTGAACAGGGTGCGCAACGGCTCCACAAGTTCAAAGGTCAGATCGTCGGGCAAGCCACCCACGTTGTGGTGGCTCTTAATGTTGGCGGTGCCGTCGCCGCCACCGGACTCGACAACGTCCGGGTACAGGGTGCCCTGGACCAGGAACTTAATGTCTGCGCCCTCTTCACCGGCCTCGGCAATCAGCTTGCGCTGTGCCTCTTCGAAGGAGCGGATAAACTCGCGGCCGATAGCCTTGCGCTTTGCCTCGGGTTCGGTCACGCCCTCGAGTGCGGAGAGGAAACGCTCCGACTCGTCAATGGTGATGACCTTAATGCCCATAGAGGCCGCGTAGTCCTTCTCCACCTGCTCACGTTCGCCCTCGCGGAGCAGACCGTGATCAATGAAGAAGCAGGTGAGCTGGTCGCCCACAGCCTTGTGCACGAGGGCAGCGGCTACGGAGGAGTCCACGCCCCCGGACAGGGCACAGATGACGCGGTCTTTGCCGACCTGCTCGCGGATCTTGGCGACCTGCTCCTCGATAATGTTGCCGGTGGACCAGGTGGGCTTCAGGCCAGCCACATTGTAGAGGAAGTTCTCCAGGGCAACCTGACCGTAGTCGGAGTGCTTCACCTCGGGGTGCCACTGCACGCCGCCCAGCTTGCGCTCTTCGTCCACGAAGGCCGCCACGGAGGCGCCGGGGGTCTTGGCCAGCACCTCAAAGCCTTCGGGGGCCTCGGTCACGGAGTCACCGTGGGACATCCACACGTTCTGGGTTGTGGGGGTACCGGTCAGGAACGAGGAGTTCTCGGCGCAGACCACGGCGTCGGTTGCGCCATACTCGCGCAGACCGGTCTGCGCCACGGTACCGCCGAGGGTCTGGGCCATCACCTGGAAGCCGTAGCAGATGCCGAAAATCGGCACGCCGGCCTCGAACAGGGCCTTGTCACCCTTGGGGGCACCATCGGCGTACACCGAGGAAGGACCACCGGAGAGCACAATGGCTGCCGGGTTCTTGGCGAGCATCTTCTCGGTGCTCATAGAGTGGGGGACGATTTCGGAGTAGATTCCAGCCTCACGCACACGACGAGCGATGAGCTGCGCGTACTGAGCACCGTAATCCACCACCAGGACGGGACGCTCTTCGAGCTGGTCCAGGTTCACAGAATTGGTCACGAAAATTACCTCAACGTGTTGGTGATAATCCGCGCACTTGCGCGGGGTTACATCTATCTTACGCTATCGGGCTGTGAGCTTGAATGCTCTCGACGCCTGGTTTGTTCCGTGGAACATTCGGCCCACCCAGCGAACGTATGAGCAACCTCAGAAAGCCAATACCCCTAAGCCCAGCGCGCTGAATCCCCAGTGGTGACCCCAACTAAATCCGCCCGTAGCCCGAATTCATTCTCAGGCAGGCTCATCCCATGAAGAACCGCCCGGCGGAGTCAACAACCTCCACCGGGCGGTTCTTCATAAGATAAGGGCTACTAGCCTCGATGTGCGGGCACTATGGTCAGCTCAGCCTTCTGGAACTTCTTCAGATTCAGGTAACCGCAGGTAGCCACGGCGCGCTTGAGAGCACCCACAATATTGCTGGTGCCATCCACACGGTGCGATGGGCCGTACAGGACCTCCTCCAGCGAACCGACCACACCCAGCGCGGTGCGCACACCGCGCGGGAAGTCCAGCGAGTGCGCCTCGTTACCCCAGTACAGACCCTGGCCAGGAGCCTCGGAGGCACGAGCCAGCGGTGCCCCCAGCATCACGGCATCGGCACCCAACGCCAGGGCCTTCACCATGTCACCCGAGCGACCCAGGGAGCCATCAGCAATCACATGCACGTAGCGACCACCGGACTCATCCAGGTAATCTGAGCGGGCCGCAGCCACATCCGCAATGGCGGTAGCCATGGGAGCAGAGATACCCAGACCCTGGCGAGTGGTCTGCGCCGAACCGCCGCCGAAGCCCACCAGCACACCGGCCGCACCGGTGCGCATCAGGTGCTTGGCCTGCGAGTAGTTAGCCACGCCACCCACAATTACAGGCACGTCCAGCTCATAAATGAACTTCTTCAGGTTCAGCGGCTCGTGCGAGCTCGAAATGTGCTCAGCCGAGACGGAGGCGCCGCGAATTACGAACAGTTCCGCGCCGGCCTTCACCACGGTCTCGTAGTGCTCCTGAGTGTTCTGCGGGCTCAGCGAACCGGCCACAACCACGCCGGAGTCGCGAATCTCCTCCAGGCGGGCGGTAATTAGCTCAGGCTTAATCGGCTCGGAATAAATCTGCTGCATCCGGGTGGTTGCGGAGGCCGGATCTGCCTCGGGCAGCTCCACGATCTCATCCAGCAGCGGCTGCGGATCCTCGTAGCGGGTCCACAGGCCCTCCAGGTTCAGCACACCCAGGCCGCCCAGCTTGCCCAGGGCAATCGCGGTAGCCGGGGACATCACCGAGTCCATGGGGGCGCCAATAATCGGGGTGTCAAACTTAAAGGCGTCAATCTGCCAGGAGGTATCAACATCGCGGCGGTCACGGGTGCGTCGGGTGGGAACCAGGGCGACGTCATCCAGAGAGTAGGTCGGTCGGGCCTTCTTGGAGAGGCCAATCTGAATCTCAGACATAGGGTGAATCCTTTCGAATTCGGTAGGGGTCGCTCAAGAATCTAAGGTCTTTCAAAGGCTCTTCGCACCGATGCCCGCCTCGCGCCGAGAAGGGGCACGGGGCGGGCTACGGAACGTGTCAGAGCGCGCTACGGCATCTTCCGGGGCGCCTGACTCATCTCATGGGCTGCCTCAGGAGCCGTCGGATCATGACCAAAGAGCCTGAGCGTAAAAACTTAGCGGCGGTAGTTCGGCGCCTCGACGGTCATGGTGATGTCATGCGGGTGCGATTCCTTCAAACCCGCGGGGGTGATGCGCACGAACTGACCCTTGTTCTTCAGCTCCTCGATGGTGCGCGAGCCCACGTAGAACATGGTCTGGCGCAGGCCGCCTTCGAGCTGGTGAATCACGGCAGCCAGGGGGCCGCGGAAGGGAACCTGACCCTCGATACCCTCGGGAATCAGCTTCTCTTCGCTGGAGACGTCGGCCTGGAAGTAGCGGTCCTTCGAGAAGGACTTGTGGCGGCCACGGGTCTGCATCGCGCCCAGCGAGCCCATACCGCGGTAAGCCTTGAACTGCTTACCATTCATAAGAATCAGGTCGCCGGGAGACTCAGTGGTGCCAGCCAGCAGAGAACCAAGCATCACGGAGTCAGCGCCAGCCACCAGAGCCTTGCCAATCTCGCCGGAGTACTGCATACCACCGTCGGCAATCACGGGAACACCGGCGGGGATAGCAGACTTAGCAGCCTCGTTAATGGCGGTCACCTGGGGAACGCCCACGCCGGCAATAATACGGGTGGTGCAGATGGAGCCCGGACCCACACCAACCTTCACTGCATCAGCGCCGGCATCAATAATGGCCTGAGCACCCTGACGGGTTGCCGCCTGGCCACCAATGACGTCCACGTGTGCAGCAGCGGGGTCCTTCTTCAGGCGAGCAATCATGTCCAGTACACCCTGGGAGTGTCCGTTGGCGGTATCAACGAACAGAGCATCCACGCCTGCCTCGACCAGGGTCATGGCGCGCTCGTAACCGTCACCGAAGAAGCCGATGGCGGCACCGGCGCGCAGGCGGCCGTCCTCGTCCTTGGTAGCGCGGGGGTACTGCTCGGTCTTCACGAAGTCCTTGAGGGTGATCAGGCCTGCCAGCTTGCCCGAATCGTCCACGAGGGGCAGACGCTCAATCTTGTTATGGGAGAGTAGCGCGAAGGCCTCGTCCTTGGACACACCGGGACGTGCGGTCACCAGCGGCATGGGGGTCATAATATCGCGAACGCGAATACCCTCGTAGTCGCCACGGGAAATGTAGCGAATGTCGCGGTTGGTGATAATACCTTCCAGTACGCCCTCTTCGCTCACGACAGGCAGACCGGAGACACGGTAGTAGCCGCAGACCTCGTCGTACTCGGCAATGGTGGCGTCGGCACCAATAGTTACCGGGTTAATAATCATGCCGGACTCGGAACGCTTGACGCGGTCCACGTGAGCGGCCTGATCCTCGATGGAGAGATTGCGGTGAATCACGCCCAGGCCACCCAGACGTGCCATGGCAATAGCCATGGCCGAATCGGTCACGGTGTCCATTGCGGCGGAGATAATGGGGATGTTCAGGTTAATACGCTTGGACAGGCGAGTGGAGGTGTCCGCGTCGGAGGGGATGACGTCGGTGTTGCCGGGTAGTAGCAGCACATCGTCGTAGGTCAAGCCGGTGAAGCCAAAGGGGTCCTCGGACAGGGCGGTGGGAATGGTCATTGTTTACCTTTCGGATGGTGTGCTTCGCCGCTGAGATATCGCCGGCAGGGCTACCGGCGGGATGTCGCCGTGGGAAGCGCGTCTATGCGGTGAGTACGTCACCAAGCGGTACACTGTGGGCCGCCCACCCCGCAATAACGGAGCGGCTAGCCCTCGCGTAAATGCTCCTATAACCCATAGTAACCGCTAAATATTCCTACGGTCAGCCACGGGCCCCGGCGGGTTATCTTCGACTCGCCGGCGCGTCGCGAAGAGGGCGGCTCTCGCGCGAGATATGCACCCCGCGTATCAAAATCGCATGCCCGGCACCACCGCCTCACAAAGAGGCCAGCGACACCGGGCACACACGCTCATTAGTCTTCTTCAGTTTCTTCGGGCTTCTCCACCACAAGGGTTTCGGTAGTCAATACCAGAGCCGCGATGGAGGAGGCGTTCTGCAGGGCCGAACGGGTCACCTTCACCGGGTCAATCACACCGGCCGCAATGAGATCTACGTACTCGCCGGTCTTAGCGTTGAAACCGTGGCCCACGGGTAGCTCAGAGACCTTCGAGACGATGACGTAGCCATCCTCACCAGCATTCTCGGCAATCCAGCGTAGCGGCTGAACCAGGGCGCGACGCACAATCTGCACGCCCACGTTCGCATCGTGGTTCTCTAGCTCCAGGCCATCCAGGGCCTTCAGCGCGTGCACCAGGGCCGAGCCGCCGCCGGAGACAATGCCCTCCTCCAGAGCCGCACGGGTTGAGGATACTGCATCCTCAATGCGGTGCTTGCGTTCCTTGGCCTCGACCTCGGTTGCGGCACCCACCTTGATGACACCCACGCCGCCGGCCAGCTTAGCCAGGCGCTCCTTGAGCTTCTCGCGATCCCACTCAGAATCCACACGCTCAATTTCGCGGCGAAGCTGCTGCACACGATCTTCAATGGCCTCGGGGTTGCCGCCACCGTCCACAATGGTAGTGTGGGACTTGGTGACGGTCACATGGCGAGCCGAACCCAGGTGCTCTAGGGTGACCTGCGGCAGGTCGATACCCAGCTCGCCGGTCACGACGGTACCACCGGTCAGAATGGCTAGGTCCTGCATAATGGCCTTGCGGCGGTCGCCGAAGCCGGGGGCCTTCAGCGCCACAGCGTTAATGGTGCCGCGCAGCTTATTAACAACCAGGGCAGAAAGCGCCTCGCCCTCCACGTCCTCGGCGATAATGGTCAGCGGCTTCTTGGCTTGAACAACCTTCTCCAGTACGGGCATAATCTCTGCAATGGTAGAAATCTTGCCCTGATAGAGCAGCACAAGGGTATTCTCCAGAACGGCCTCACCGCGCTCAACATCGGTCACAAAGGATGGCGAGAGGTAGCCCTTATCGAACTGCATGCCCTCGGTAATTTCAAGCTCAATCTCAGTGGAGGAGCCGTCCTCAATGGTAATAACACCGTCCTGGCCAACCTTCTCAAAGGCACGAGCCAGTAGCTCACCAATCTGCTCGGACTGCGCCGAAATGGCGGCCACATGCGCAACCTCGGGGCCCTGCACGGGGCGTGCATTCTCCAGCAGGCGAGCGGAGACTGCCTCAACAGCTGCCTCAATACCGCGCTTGACATCCGCGGGGGCGGCACCGCTGGTCACATTGCGCAGGCCCTCGTTCACCAGAGCCTGCGCGAGCACGGTGGCGGTGGTGGTGCCGTCGCCGGCCACATCGTTGGTCTTGGTGGCGACTTCCTTCGCCAGCTGGGCACCCAGGTTCTCGTACGGGTCATCCAGTTCAATTTCGCGGGCGATGGACACACCATCGTTGGTAATGACGGGTGGACCCCACTGCTTGTCGAGCACAACATTGCGCCCGCGCGGGCCGAGAGTTACCTTGACCGCATTTGCCAGCTTATCGACGCCGGTCTGCAGGGACTTGCGGGCTGCATCGTTGAATTCAAGCTGCTTAGCCATGTGTTCGCTACTCCTAGTGCGTCACAGAAAAATTTGAAGGGCAGATGAGCACTCATGCGCCGCACCTGCAAGGGGGTACGGCGCATGAGCCTATCAGAACGTGTTAGTCGACAATTGCCAGAACGTCGCGAGCCGAGAGAATCAGGTATTCCTCACCCTGGTACTTGACCTCGGTGCCACCGTAGCGGGAGAAGACCACAACGTCGCCTTCCTTGATGTCGACGGGGATGCGGTTACCCTTCTCATCCACTCGGCCCGGGCCCACGGCGACGACGCGTGCTTCCTGCGGCTTTTCCTTCGCAGTCTCAGGGATGACCAGACCGGATGCGGTGGTCTGCTCGGTCTGCTCGATCTTAATGACGACGCGGTCTTCCAGCGGCTTAATGGCCATAATGGGACTCCTCCAGAGTATGGATTTAACGTTGGCTACGAGGCTACTACGCACACGGGTACGCGGGAGGCCTCGACTGATACCTCAACTCTAAGTTTCGCCGGTGCTTTGGGTCAAGAACAGCGACCCCGTACCGGGGGTCTTTCATCGCAAGGCGAACGGGCTTGTCGCAGGCGTCACGGGAACCGTCTTGAAGACCGGGTTGAAGACCATCTTGAGGGGTTTCAGGCGAGCCGTCTTAGGATCCACCCCGAGCATGGGTTCCAAAACCGGGCGAGAGGTAAAGCCTGCCCCGTAGAATGGGGGTCATGCCTATCTCCTCCGCATCCTCCAAAAACGCCACGAAGGCCGGGTTTTCTCCCGCTGCTCCCCTGCCCTTCAGCGAGCAGGCACTGACCGTCGCCGCCGAGCTCTACCCGCTCCCGACGGATACGCTCAAGGCCGTCACATCGCTGCGCTCTAGAGGGTTCAGCCCGGAGGAGTGTTCACGGATCATTTCCCTAGCCCAGGCCCGCACCCGAGCCCGCGCCAAGTTTGGCGAACGCGCCCGCGACCTGATGCTCACCCAGGAAGCCGCGGAACAGGCCACCCGCCCGCTAATTGCGCACTACCGCGCCGACCGGATGAATCACGTGCCCGGTCCGGTAGCCGATCTGGGGTGCGGCATCGCCTCGGATTCAGCCGTATACGCCGCCGCTCGCGGCACCGCGATCGCGGTGGAGTTGGACCCGACGACCGCCTCCTTTGCCGCCGCTAACCTGGCGTTCTGCCCGGCCGCACGCGTGTATTTGGGGGACGTCACCAACTACGCGCCGGGCTCGGCCGCCGCGGAACAGCTGGTGGATGGCACGGGTGCCGCGCCCACGATTCTATGGCTTGACCCGGCCCGCCGCGAGCTACGCGGGGCGAAGAAGGTACAGACTGAGCGCCTCTTCAACCCGGAGGCATTTTCTCCCCCGTTCTCTTTTGTGCTAAACCTGGCGCGCACCGGCGTGTCGATAGGCGTGAAGCTGGGCCCGGGTTTTCCTCACGAGGGCATCCCGACCCCCGAGGATATTGCCTCGGGGGCGAACCCTGACCCTCGCGTTGAGGCGGAGTGGATCCAGTCGGAGGGGTCGCTTGCCGAGCTGGTGCTCTGGTTTAACGCCTTGGCCGAGGAGGGGGT
>CAUQVM010000072.1:0-8412 GCA_963521575.1 uncultured Rothia sp. | reverse complement strand
TACTTTACAACTTAGGGTATTCTTGTGGCATGGCTACTGAAATTAAGTCTGTTACAAAGGCGGTTATTCCTGCCGCCGGCCTGGGCACTCGATTCCTGCCCGCGACGAAGGCTACCCCTAAGGAAATGCTTCCCGTCGTGGATCGTCCTGCCATACAGTATGTGGTGGAGGAAGCGGTTCGCGCCGGGCTACATGACGTTCTGATGATTACCGGCCGCAACAAGCGTGCGCTGGAGGATCACTTTGACCGTGTTCCCGTCCTGGAGCAGCAGCTTGCTCATCAGGGCAAGGATGCCCTGCTCGCCTCGGTAGTCGAGACTAACGAGCTTGGCGGTGATTTGCACTATGTGCGTCAGGGGGATCCGAAGGGTCTGGGTCACGCCGTGTTGCGTGCTAAGCGTCACGTAGGCGATGAGGCATTTGCTGTTCTGCTCGGTGATGACCTGATTGACGAAAAGGAAGACCTGCTTTCCCGCATGGTTGAGGTTCAGGAGCGTACCGGCGGTTCTGTCGTGGCTCTTATGGAGGTTCCTCGCGAAGCAATTTCTGCTTATGGTGCAGCTGCTATTGAGGCTGTTGAAGGTGAGGATAGCTTCGTAAAGATTACCGGTCTAGTGGAGAAGCCGGCTGCCGATGAGGCCCCCTCAAACTATGCGGTGATTGGTCGCTATGTTTTGAGCTCAAAGGTTTTCGAGGCTCTGGAGGATACCGCTCCGGGCCGTGGCGGCGAGATTCAGCTGACCGATGCCCTGCAGACTCTGGCTCAGGGCGAAGGTGAGGGCGAGGGTGTCTATGGCGTGGTCTTTTCCGGCCGTCGCTTCGATACCGGTGACAAGCTATCCTACCTGAAGGCTAATGTCATCCTCGCAGCTGAACGTCCCGAGTTCGGCGACGATTTGCGCTCTTGGCTGAAGGACTTTTTAGCAGAGAACTGCTAAGACACCGATAATTCCCCTCTAAGGGGTGTCTATAAATCAACCACACTGAGGAAGGCGTTCCCGTTTGGGTAACTGGCGGGGTGCCTTCCTCCACTTATATACATTACCTTTAAGTTAAACTTAAAGTTTTTATTTGGTGGACGCGGGGAGAGCGCGTCAAACCGTATATGTCGTCCGGGACATATATGCTCATCCAACCCGTTTTTCCTTATATGGAAAGAATCGGGAATATAAGGGTATGATTAAAGTCTAGGGATTTAGGACGATAGAGGGCGGCCTGATATGACGCTGTTGAACACCTCCGGTGTATTGGTAATTGTGATCGTGATTTTGTTGCTGTGGTTTATGCCCAGGAGCCTACGTCGCGCGCTCGTTGGGCATAATGTTGAACCTGAGCGTCCCCTTATTAGTGCTGAGCGTACTACCGAGGATATCTTGGCTTCGGCCGGGGTGCTCCTCAATGATTCGGAAGCATACCAATCTTCCGATCATGCTATGAATCCCGGCACCTCCCTCCCTTCCTCGGCTCCTCCCGGGGCTCCCGCGCATCGGACCTCCTCTATGGATGAAGATCCCGTGGAGGAAGAGTCCAAATCCTCTCTATTCTCTGTCTTCGATCCTTCGTCTGCCACTGGAATCGCCTATATTGCTGCACTTGGAAGCGGTCTGGTAGCTCTACTCTGCACCCTTCTCACCCTGGCAGGCGTAATGTCGTCCTGGAATTGGTCTATCTTCTTTGTAATGGCCACTGTTCTGGCCTGGGCTACGGGTCGGTATGGTCTGGTGGATTCGTTGCGCCAGAAGCTGTCCGAGCGTGTCTTTGGCTCTGACGACGATCTGGATGAGGATTTAGAGGAAGAGCAGGAGGAAGACGACTCCGAGGACGAAGAGTATGCCCTCGACGAGGCTAATGAGCGGGAGGAAGCGGAAATCTCCTTCTCTGTTGAGGATGAGCAACGTAACCGCGAGGCTACCTCTATCTCAGGCGCGTCCATCCCGGTACGTGAGTTGTCCAATAGCCGCGTAGGATTCCGTCGTTATGCAGAGCCCGCTCCCCGAAGGCAGGCTACTCGGCCTGCCCCCTGGGAGGCTCAGCCTATTGCTGCTGAGTGGGGGATGTCTTCCCGTCAATCTGCGGCTCCCATTGCCCGCCCTGTAACCCCCACCGCGCGTCCCGTAGCTTCTACCACTCGCTCGGTAACTCCCACCGCGCGTCCCGTAGCTTCTACCACTCGCTCGGTAACTCCCACCGCGCACCCCATGGCTCCCGCTGCCCGTTCGGTGGCTCCCACACAGGTGCGCCGCCCTCAGCGTCCGAGTCGTTTCCAGCCGATTCGTCGCGGTAGCGTTCTCTTTGATCAGGAGAGCGGTGACTGGCGGGTTCACCAACCTACGTCGCGCTCGGGTGCATCACGGGTCGGCCAGCAGGAAGCTCCCGCATCTCGCGTTCAGTCACCTCAGGCTCGGGATTCCCGTACGCCTGAACCCTCTCGTAAGGCTTTCGCGTCTCGTGAAGCCGCAGGGTTTGAGTCTTCTGCACCGTACACCCAGCCCATACCGGTTCAGCCCATCCAGGAACGAGATATTTTGGGTGACTTTTCCGCCCCGCATGTTTCTGTATCGGATGTGGCACCCCAGACTGCAGCTCAGCCTGTAATTCAGCGGGAGCGTTCGACCGTTCAGAATGGGCAGCCGGTGGTGCGCCCGGCTCGGCCTGCTCTTCGTCCCAACCAGCAGGTGGCTCGTCCTGCGCTACGCGATGATTCGTCGGCTCGCTCGGCTCAACCCCCTATTCAGGGCCCCTTCCCGCCGATTCCCGCTGTCGTGCCCGAGGAAGTTCCGCTACCGGATATTCTGGACGACTCCGAGTTTGATGCCTTAGATATTGAATCGCTGAATAACCCGAGCTCCAAGCGGAGTGAGGTGCTGAGCGGTTCGGTTAGTCGCCACCCGGGCTCCGGTTCTTCCTTCGCGGCGACCGGTAATACCTGGAAGCCCGTGCAGCTACCGAAGCCCCTGAGCTCCCTGCATCGTAAGGATCAGCAGAAGTAGCTCAAGAGCCTGTTGTGCCCTAAAGCGCCCCGGTGGGTTGAATCCCGCCGGGGCGCTCCGCTTATTGAGTGCCGCGTTATGGGGTATTGGATTATTCGGGTACTGCTGCATCCCGAGGTGGTTCTTCTTGAGTATCCGAGCACTATGTTGTTCCGGCGTCTACAGCGTACCGCTGTCGGGGGCATTCTGTTTCTAAAAAGAAAAGGAACCCCATCGATGGGGTTCCTTTTCCAGCATCACACACAGGAAGAAAGTCTTCTGTACCAATCAGGGAGGCCTTCCCACAAGACCTATCCTATTCGATAATAAAAATATAACCTAATTCCTGTCGGCATACAAACCGGAATTAGCGACGATCTGTCAGTATAATAAGGGTTACCTAAGTAGAAACCGCGCCATAGCTGGGAAGAACGGGGTGCAGAGGGCTTCAAAAAAATTTAAAAAATTTAAGAACCCACAGGGTAGGCTCGGAGGCGAGAAAAGGAGAGCTAAAAATTATTACGAGAATTGGGAATCGAGAGAGCCACTCGCTGGGCAAATAGCGGGGAGAGAAGACTCCTGGTGCGGGTCCATGAGAGAATAGCCGGGTGAAAGAATGGATTGACTCTCTGCCAATTGAGGTTGCCCTCGCCTTCATGTGGAGTGTGGGTATTATCCGCACCGCAATGGTCTATGCTCTCGGTGCCTGCGCAGCCAAGGGCGGTGAACGCCTACGCCGTATCCGCGAGACGATGGACAGTCCCCTTTATCGCAAGGCCCGTTCCTTCACTAATCGCTGGGGTGTCATTGCCGTACCCCTGTGCTTCCTGACTGTCGGTCTGCAAACCGCAGTTATCCTAACCACCGGGTTTACCAGGATGCCCCTGCGCCGCTGGATCCCCGCCATGCTGGTCGGAACCTTCATGTGGGCTTGCATTTATACCACCATCGGATTCGCGATCCTCGCCATGCTGGGCCTTGAACCCTGGATGTTCCCCGTAGCTCTGGCCATTGTAGTAACCGGCGTAGTCGCCCTCTCAGCCCTACGCGAGCGGTGTATTAACCGGCAACAGACTGAGGCCATCTCGGAAAGCTCCGAGAGCTAACTCGAGAGTCACTTGCAGAGCCGGGTGCGGTCCGTCAGTTTGTGCTAGCGTGGATAGATGAATTCAACCGACACCTCCACTGTAGCTACCTCCGAGCAGCCCCCTGTGTCCCTGGTCGATGTTTCCGCACCGATTCCTTCACAGACCCTCGAGGGCGCTACGTCTCAGGATAAGCGGGATACGCCCTGCCGCGTCTACCTGCATCCCGAGCAGCTGGCTATGATCCAGACTCCCGAGGCCCTGCCCGTGCCGGTTCTGCAACGCTCAGCCCTGCGCATTAGCTACGTTCCAGCCATTATGCCCGGCAAATGGTTCAACCGCTGGCACGAACGTTACGGCGATCGTGTCCCCCTAGCGGAAGTACCCGTACGCGAGGGGCTCGGTATCAACTCGCTACACCAGAACCTGCAGCTCATTAATCCCGAAATCACGGAGGAAAGCGACCCCTTGGAACCCGAGGAGCACACACCGATCGAGCGCGTCGAAGTGCCCGAGCGTCCCTTCGCGCATATGAGCATCCTGCGGCCGGATCGTGAACCGGCTAGTACCGACAGACAGAAGTACCACAGCATCCGTCTCTACGAGGAACTACCCGTGGTTATCCTGCCTGTGGACCATGTACTCACCGTTCTCGACGAAGTGCCCGTGGCTGAACTAGCCGAAGAGTTCCTGCTCCAGCCTGCGAATGACCTACCCGCCTATGAAGAGGTCTCGAGGCAGTGGCGTGAAGCATCCGGGCGGATTGTACCCGAGGTTCTAAACGATAAGGAGACCATTGAACTGGTCGCCGCGGGTGTAGGCCTATACATTGTGCCCATGTCCATTGCACGCTTCTATCACCGCAAAGACCTGACCTACCGCCCGGTACCAGATTTAGACACCTACCCGGTGAACCTGGTCTGGCTGCGCGCGCCCAAGGAAGAGCCTCGTAGTGAGGAACTTGAGGTACTCCTGCAGGACTTTATCGGCATTGTGCGCGGCCGCACCGCCAGCAGCGACCGAGGGACTGAAACCCGCCAAGCTCGCGCCGAACGTGTAGCTGCCGAGAAAGCCAAAGCTAAAGCTAAAGCACGCGCTACCAACGCCCGCTGCGAAGCCCGCGATAGGAAGCGAGCTAACGCCAAAAAGAACGGTAACGCCCGCCAGCATGCTCGCCAGTCATCGAAGGTCGCAGCCGCCCGTAAAAGTAAGGGCAAGAAGCGCTAAGAATCCGTGGGTTCACCCTGAGAACAGTAGTGCCCGCGGGAGCTGTTCTCGCCGCAACAGGCTGTAAAATTTATAACCATGGCACTAGCAATGGAAACCCGCCCCGCAGCCTATGCGGTCATTATTGAGCAGGGCAAACTGCTCATGACCCGCTGGGTCCCCGAAGACCGAAGCCTCTCCCCGCTCTGGTCCCTGCCCGGCGGGGGTATGGAACCGGGGGAGCAGGCCGACGAGACAGCTTTGCGAGAAACTCTTGAAGAGACCGGGTACAGCGTTGCAATTGAAGATCTTCTGGGCGTGCACGCCGGTCACTTTCCCGTACGCTCACCCCAGAAAGACCCGGACGCGCTGCCCTTTTGCGCGCTACGGGTGGTTTTCCGCGCTCACATTGTGACCGGCGAGCTACGTCATGAGGTGAATGGTTCCTCCGACACCGCGCGCTGGGTGCCCATCGCTGAACTCGACACGGTTCGATACGGCACGCTTATCGACGAAGTGGCCTCCATGATGGGCTACACCAACGCTGCCAGCTGGGCCCGCGAATACCGTGAATTTCTAGCCGACGAAAATGCCAGGAAGCTCAGCTCATGACCCGCGCTGTCCTCACTCGCCGCGCCCTGCTGAGCACCGCCGCTCTCGCCCCCCTGCTAGTCGCCTGCGGTGCGCACGAAAACACCCCGCAAATGGATCCCTCCGCACTTAACTACGGTACATTGCGCATCGGGTACGCGGCCCTACGTGAGATGCATGCGGTAGCTCACGTCTACGCCCGCGCTCTGCGCCAGGTTGGCTACACCGTGGAGCTTGTAGAAACTAACCACAGCCGAAGCCTCGCTCTGCGGGCTCTCGCCTCACCCTCGACACGTGAACAGAATGGGACGACTGAACCGGTGAGCGAAGCCTCCGTGGAAGGCTACGCTGCCCTCGCCCTACCCACCGAACCGAGCAGCGGAACCGCCGATCCGCAGGACGTCGAGCCCTTGGATATTGTCATTGACTATAGCGGCGATCTTCTGCTTTACCTGACCGACGACGGTAAGATCAGCCCCGCCGCCGTGCAGAACGAGCGCGTGGCCGCCTCCATTACCGCCTCTGCTGAAGCAGCCGGTGTAACCCTGCCGCCTCCACCCGCCACACCGAGCCCGACCACTACCCAGACCCCCGCAGGGGATGCTGCGGCCGAAGTGACCCCCGGCGAGGAGACTGCAACCCGTAGTGCTTCCGCAAGCCCCACCCGATCAGCCGACCCCATTAACCTGCGCGCCATGAGCACCACCGACATAAGCAACGCTATCTCGCGCATCCTGCCCGAAGAGCTTCTGCTTCTGAACGGGACCGGTGCCACCGTCAAGGATGTTCTGGTGACAACCCGCGCCATCAGCGCCCGCCACAAACTCAATTCGCTTGCCGCACTGCGACAGGTGAACATTCCTCTAGCCTTCTCCATCCCCGAAAGTTACTCAACCGGCACCTACGGCATCGAATCGCTACATACCCTCTACCGATATACGGTTCGCACAGTCCAAAAGCAGAACGACCCCGCCGAACGCGTACACGCCCTAACCGCTGATAACGTGCAAGTGGCCCTGCTCCACAGTGTTGACCCGGCCATTGACGACAATCGCCTGATCATATTGGAAGACCCTTCCACGGCCCTTCTACAACAGCAATTGGTGCCCATTATTCGCCGTACTCTGCCCGATAGTGCCCGTAACGCGATAAACCGCGTATCATCTACTTTAGATACGGGTAACCTCTCGTTCCTGTTGCGCCTAACCAGCGGTTCCAACCCCATCGCCGATGAGGACGCAGCACAATTCATTTTGGATCACCCTAGAAAGTAACGCATTATGACGAAGTACCGTCAGTCCTCAAAGCTGAGCAATGTTCTTTACGATATCCGCGGCCCCATCCTAGATGAGGCCAACCGTATGGATGCGATCGGCCACCGTATTCTCAAATTGAATATCGGTAACCCCGCGCCCTTCGGGTTTGAGGCGCCAGACGGAATCATGATGGACATTATTCGTCACCTGCCCGAAACTCAGGGTTATTCCGATTCCCGTGGCCTGTACTCGGCTCGTACCGCCATTGTGCAGCACTACCAGAACCGCGGCATCATGAACCTCGACACCGAATCTATCTACTTGGGTAACGGTGTGTCTGAGCTGATCCCGATGACCCTGCAGGCACTGTGCGAGACCGGCGACGAAATCCTCGTCCCCATGCCCGACTACCCGCTGTGGACCGCAGCCACCGCGCTGGTCGGCGGCAAGCCCGTGCACTACCTCTGCGATGAGGAAAACAACTGGTACCCGGACATCGAAGACATTAAGTCGAAGATTACCGAGCGTACCAAGGGCATCGTGGTTATTAACCCGAACAACCCCACCGGTGCCGTCTACCCGCGTTCCGTGCTTAAGCAGATTGTGGATGTGGCACGCGAACACGGTCTGGTCGTGTTCTCTGATGAGATTTACGAAAAGATTACCTACGATGGCGCAGAGGCCATCAACATGGCGACCCTCACCGGCGACGACGTGCTCTGCCTGACCTTCTCCGGCCTGTCCAAGGCATACCGCGTCTGCGGTTACCGTGCGGGTTGGGTCGCTATCACCGGCCCGAAGAAGGACGCTTCCAGCTACCTGGAAGGCATTCACCTGCTCGCCTCCATGCGCCTGTGCGCCAACGTTCCGGCACAGCACGCCATCCAGACCGCGCTCGGCGGCTACCAGTCCATTAACGAGCTGATTGTTCCCGGCGGCCGCCTGTACGAGCAGCGCACCCTGGCGCACAAGATGCTCAACGAGATTGACGGCATCAGCTGCACCAGCGCGGACGGCGCGCTCTACCTGTTCCCGAAGATTGATGTTGAGCGCTTCGACATTACCGACGACGAGCAGTTCGCCCTGGATCTGCTGAAGAGCCAGAAGATTCTCTTCAGCCACGGCCGCGCATTTAACTGGAAGGACCCGGACCACTTCCGTCTGGTGTTCCTGCCCGATACACAGACCCTCACCAGCGCCCTGGAGCGCCTGGGTAACTTCATGGCTGACTACAAGCAGAAGCACTAGCCTTCCCGCCTCTGCTACATATAGACAGAAATAGCCTGCCCCGCAGTTCTGATGAGC
>CAUQVM010000071.1:0-8415 GCA_963521575.1 uncultured Rothia sp. | reverse complement strand
CGACAACGTAGACTTGGTGGCCCTCGTCAATTTCTTCACGGGCACGCCGCCATAGTCGAGAGGCCCAGGCGGGCTTCTCAGCCAGGGGCACCACATGCGTTGAAATTTTCTGGCGGCCAGCCGGCAGGGTGTCGAGTACCGAGACGTCCAGGTCACCGAAGGCTGTCATGGCCACGGTACGCGGAATGGGGGTCGCGGTCATGACCAGGCGGTGAGGTAGGGCTCCGTTGGGGCCGCGTAGACCGTCGCGCTGCTCCACGCCGAAGCGGTGTTGCTCATCCACCACGACCAAGCCCAGGTCATGAAAGCGGACCTCGTCGGAGAGCAGGGCATGCGTGCCGATGACAATCTGGGTGGTGCCATCAGCCAGCTCCTGCAGGACTTGCCGCCTGGCTCGTGTGCCCATGGAAGCGGTTAGCAGGCGAACCCGCACGCGACTCTCGCGTGCACTGTTCTCAAGGTCCGGATTGTCTTCCGTATTGTTCTCGGGGACAGCCATGTCTCCCAGAATGTCCAGGATGGAACGCAGATGCTGCTCGGCGAGCACCTCGGTCGGAGCGAGCATTGCGGACTGGCCGCCCGCGTCAGCGGTCTGTAGCATGGCGCGCAGAGCCACAACGGTCTTGCCTGAGCCAACATCACCTTGCAGGAGGCGGTTCATGGGCGATTCACTCGCCAAATCGGCGGAAATCTCCCGCCCCACCTTCTGCTGTCCCTCGGTCAGCTCGTAGGGCAGAGCCCTAAGCAGCCGGTCGGCCAGGCCACCCTCAACCGGCGGGCGTGCCGGAGTGCGATGTGCGGCGCGGGCCGAGTGCAGGCGCGCCAGGGCGCTCTGTAGCACAAAGGCTTCGCGGTAGCGCATCTGTGCCTGGGCGGCGCGCCAGGTGTCCTCGGTATCGGGAGTGTGCAGGGCGCGATAGGTCCATTCCAGGGAGTGAATCTTACGGACACGACGAATCGCGTAAGGTACCGGATCCTCTAGCTTCCGAAGCGGAATCTTCTCCAGCAGCTGCTCAATGTACCCGGCAATGCGATCGGTGGGTAGCTTGACGGGCGCTTTATAGACCGGCACGGGCGCAGTGGCGGCCTCGGCCATATCCGACCCCGAGGCGTTCCGCGAGAACAGGGCATAGTGCGGGTTGGTGAGCGTGTATTCGCCGCGGTAGATGCCGACCCTGCCCGAGAACATCATGGTCTCACCCTCGTGAACCTCACGGGCGGCCGTCCAGGCGTTGAAGAAGGAGAGCTTCATCTGCGAACCGATAAGCGAAGCTGCGGCCTGGGCGGTGGGTGCGGGCACGCCAAAGAGACCGTCCTGAATGTAACTGTCCCGGCTCTGCCCGCCCCAACCATAGGAGTCAGCATAGCCGGTATAAGAGGGGGCGGCAAGGGAGTCTAAGCGCGGATTGTGTTGGCCTGCCGCCTGCCAACGCATTCCCAGAGCGGCTCCCTGTTGGGGTGCGCTGGCGCGGTCCGGCGTGACGGCCACCGGCCCGGGACCCCGGCCGGAGCGGCCGTATCCAGGATCGTCAATATTAGCGGGTTCACTTCCGGTGGCATCAGCCAGCCGGTCGGTAATGGTGACTTCGGTAATTTTCCCGCGGCGGGCCGCCATGGTTCGGGTGCTCACATGCATGACGCGAGCAATAATGGTGACGTCCTGACCTTCGACGAGGTCGGCAAAGGAGCTGAGCTCCCCGCGGGGTAGGTACTTGCGCGGGAAGTACTCGAGTAGCTGCCCGACAGTGTTCAGCCCCAGGTGCGTGGCGATGGCTTTGGCGCTGGAGGCGGGCAGGTATTTCTTCAGGGGCGCATTTTCGAGGCTTTCCTCGGCAGTGCGCTTCAGGGCGCGGCTTTTGGTTTCGGCGGTTGCTTTGCGCGCCGATGCTTTGGCCGGTGTAGCTTTTGTGGGCTTCACCGGCGCGGTTTGTGTCGAGGTATTTTTTACCCGTGCGGGTTTGGTTTGTGCGGACAACGTTTTTGAATGCGGCGCCTGTACAGGCCGCACCCCGGAAGGGACCTTGGCAGGGCTCTTCGCACCGCTCCCATGAGAGGCGGCAAGCGCAATATCCACCAGCTCGTGGAGCGCATCATCGGTCATAGCGTGCGCAGCGGGACCCAGGGAATGTTTAATCGCTTTGAGAGCCGCACGGTAGGGAACACTGGCACGTCGAGCAGCCCGTTCGCTCAGCTCCTCGCGAGTGGTTTCAGCGCGGGCATAGGCGGCCAAATCTCGCACCGTCAGCTCAGTTGCGGTACGCAACTGTTCATCCGTCAGAAGGGGAACCCCGTCGAGGACCGAGTCACCCGAGACCGAGGCCTTTTCCTTAGGTGCCGCAGGCTCCGCCTCCGGCTTTAGGGGCTTCTGCGGCTGCGGTGCGGAGACCGGCTCCCCGAAAATCCCCAGGTCCAGAGTCTCCTGATGGGGAGGAGGCACGGAACTCACGCGTGCACCTCCCCCGGTTCACCACAGGAACTATCCCGATGCTGTCCACCGGCCAGGGAAGAAATACGCTCATCCCCCCATTCCCCATAGCTGAGAATAAGCGTGCGAGCTGCGGCGATATTGGGAACGTGCACGTGCACGGCCCACAGACCGGCAGATACATCCAGCGGAGTAATGAGCAGACTGTCCCCCATACCTTCCAGCTCCAGGCGTAGCTGAGTCATAGCAAGCGGTTCGCAACGCAGAGTACCCATCAGCTCCCAGCCGTTCTCCCCCTCACCCTCAGGCGAGCTCATCCGCGAGCACTCTCCGCCGCTACCACCCACAGTAATCTGCGCTCCGGATACAACTCCGTCCCCGGCGCGCACGGTATCAGCAGATTCGGCAGCAACCGAGCTAGCACCGTTTGTAGCTACAGCCGGCGTTAGCAGGCGGCGCACCTGCCCCTCCCCGAGGGTCGCCCCCTTCCAGCCGGGGTTGGAATGCACAACAGCCAGGTAGAATCCCAAGGCGCCAGCATCCACACTCCCGGCCAGATGCGGTGCCGGAGGGCACTGAGCCGTCCGTTCCAGAGCGCGCAGAATCGCGGCTCGACGGGTACGCTTCAACCGACGGGATGACCCACCGGCGGGTTCCTCGAAATCGTAATACAGGTCCAGACGAGCCAGCTCCACCATTACCGAGAGCATAGTGGACGGAACCATACTCTCACCCACAGTGGCGCGGACACGCTCGGCAGCATAGGCCATGGCACGAGCTTCCGCCAGAGCATACTCAAATTGACGGCTCGCTTCGCCCGATGGTACCCCCTCAGAATGATGTTCCCACCCCTTCACCATTCGGGCCGCGTCATCCTCCAGGGCACGCACCAGGGGTAAATCTCCAACCCTGCCGCCCAGCTCCCGAGCGAGGCTACCGGGCAGGTCCCAGTAGGTGCGCACCGCCTCCAGCGCCCAGGCGCAAAGTAGCGTTCCGGAGTTTCCGCGAGCCGCACGGGTTGCGCGTACAACGGCCCGCTCGTAGACCTCCCCGAGGCACACCCACAGGTGAGCAAGCCCGGGCACCTGCACTCCTTTTCCCGAAGAACTCGGGTCGCTGAACGGCACCTCAGAAGTATAATCCGCGAAGGTACCCCGCAGAATCTGCCCCATACCCCTTTCAAATTCTTCGGTGAGCGCGCGCAGGGTATAGGCAAGATTCGAACCGGTGTCGCGATCGGGCACGGGAAAGCCATTGAGTTCATTGAGGGGGTCACGGTACTGTTCAATAACGGTGCGGGCGGCGGTAGACCATTCCATACCGTAGCGGTAGGCGCGCTCACAGGCGCGGCGATACGCCGCGTATGCCTCGTGCTCGCTACTCACGCGCTCCTCCTCTCTAGACGCTGATTGCCCGCGCTCGCGGCTCTCCAATAAGCACCCATATTTCGTATTTATATACTAATAATTTTTCGATTAAATATACGGATTATGCGGTGGTGTGACGCTCTTTGACGAATATGGAGGCGTAGCCTGTCATCCTTAGGAGCCACTTCCCGCTAGATCCCGTAGTGTTCCCAACCCATACCATCCAGAGAACGGCCATCCATGACAACCGCCGCACCGGTGACCGTATTGTGGTGGCGTTCAACGCCGTAGAGTGTTACACCCAATCCCCTTTCCGGAGCATCCGCAACGCAGGCACCCAGGGGTACAAACTCTTCGGGTACTCCACCGGGGAAGGTTGCCAGCAAGCCGTGGTCTTCCCCACCGACCAGCACGAAGGTACGTGCCAAGGAGGCGGGGCTCTCCCCCGCCTCATTATGCTCAGCAATGGCAAGCAACAGGCATGCCAGAGGCAATAGCGGCTCTGCGAGGGCATCTACGGCAAGCGGGTCGAGGCGCATCTGCACTCCGGAGGCGGCGGCAATTCGCCCGGCGTCCTTCACGAGTCCGTCGGAGAGGTCCAACATGGCACTTGCCCCGTACTGACCTGCAATTTTACCGGCAGAAATGGGACTGACGGGGTGGTGCTGCGAGTCGACGGCGCGTTCGCAAACGGTCAGCATATGCGCGGCATCTTCGGGGGTGAGGGCACGGATAAGCTCAATGAGTCCTTCAGGAAGGATTGCAGAGAGGCTTGCCCCTCCGCTTGGCTTCTCAGCTTGTTTCTTCTCCCAGGCCTGACCCACGGATTCCAGTGCGGCTTCCGCATTCTGACCTGAGGCAATAGCGTGCAGTAGTGCCGTGGCGGGTAGTGAGAGCGGGTTGAGTAGCAAACGCAGGCCGGCATCGGACCAGGCGGTGCGCCCCGCCAGAGCGATGGTATCGCCGGGACGCGCCTCTGAGCGAAGGATGGCACGGTCGGTATAGCCGAGGGCTGTGACGGTTACCGACATCTCGGTAGAGTCGCCAATATCGCCACCACCAATAACGCATTCGGTGGCTCCGCAGGAATTGACGCCGTCCACAATGCCGCGTGCGAAACCCTCAACCCAGCCGTATGGGGTGCACCCGGGAAGACTCAGGGAAATGAAGAGGCTTGCCGGTCGTGCGCCCATGGCGGCAACATCGGCGAGGTTTTGCGTCGCAGCTTTACGACCCACATCGTAGCCGCTGCTACGGGCAGGCTCGAGAACGGGATCACCATCCTCGGTCGCCCGTGCGATACCGCCGGGCCAGAGGTTCATGAAGTCTTGGTCTTGCACAAGGGTATCGGTGGTAACAACAATGCGCTCTGCAGTCGGTGCCAGGACAGCACAGTCGTCGCCAGGCCCAACCTCGAGGACAATAGGGTGCCCGGCGCGTGAGGATTCGGCGGCAGCTCGTTCATTATGGGCCTGCAGGATAGGCATGAAGGTGCGCAGAACGCGGGATTCCCCCAGTTGCGCGAGAGCTATCTCGCACGTGGGGTTGTCCCGCGTTTCGCTAGATGTCTGAGGATTCATATCCTCTATTATTACGCATTCTGAGCGGTAATTGTGGCACACCCGAAAAGGGAGCAGGGTTCCCCTAGGCACCCTGACTGAAATAGCGGACTGCCAGGGCAATCAGCACAATGCCAATAAGCGAGAAGAGAATGAGCGGAGCGAGGCCGGAAAGCCCGGAATCATCCGCATCCGCATTCTTCACGGCCTGCTCCTGGGAGGCGTTCGCACTGTCCGCTTTGGTCACGCTCTTGGCGGACTTGCTAGCGCTAGCAGCCGCCGGGGAGCTAGGTGATTTGGAGGCCGAAGATGAGCTAGAGGTCCTGGAAGGGCTTGCTTCCGGAGTGTGCTCATCATCCGACTTATTGCACGAGAGGTACCCGGCAACCCAGTCGGCGGCACCCGGAATTGAGTCTTGTGAGCCGTTGTTAGCCGCAATACGCCCCAGGGTGGTGGACCCGGAGAGTAGCGAATCACCGTCGCCGTCAGGATGCTCAGATGCATTGATTGTTGGTGCCTGCTGTGCACTCGGGCGCGGCACCTCAATGGTGGTGACGGTTCCCTTCTCTTCCGGACGAATCACCGGGGTTACAGTGCCCCGGTTCGGGGCGGGGATCGGGTTAACCGGTACAGTCTTTGGCGGGGTCACGGGTGCAACCGGGTTCTCCACCCTGTCCTTAGGGCCGCCTTCCCCGGGCACCTCAATAGGACTCACGGGCACGACGGGAATAACGGGCCCCTGTGCGTCCTGAGAGGGAGCCTGGCTAGGAGCTGGTACAACCGGCTGCTGAGTGGGTTCCTTGGTGGGTTTCGGGGTGGGCCCTGCAGTGGGTGCAAGCGTAGGCTTAGCCGTCACATCCGAAGTCACCTCTGCTGTCGGCGACGGCGCCGGCTTCTCAGTTGAGGGCGCGCTAGAGCTAATACTGGGCTGAGCGGTGGGCTCATCCTGTACCGGTGATGTTTCACGAGTATTCTCGGCAACCCGCCAAGCACTCACTGCGGAGAGCGTGGGAACTGCGGTGCGAGAAGAAGATGTTACATCTGTGGTGGGGTCTAGGGTTTGGTCTGAAGTGTTCGCCGGTTGCGTTGGTACCTGTGACGCAACATTCTGCACATCCTGGGCAAACGAGGCCACGAAGGGACTTCCGGAAGCAACCAGCACTGTCGCCAGACTCGCAGAGACCACCTTACGGTTTCGTTTTCCCAAAGGTTGTCCTTGACTTTCTGATACATCGTGAGTGAATAGATGCCCTTGTCACCGCGACAGGTACACCTTTGACTATTCTACCGAATAGACTTACATTCTCCTCCGTCTATTTTATCGCCTTTGAGAATCAATATTTTCCACTTTTTAATTATTTGATACACCCTTCGAGGCTTTCAAATCAATAGACACCTATTTATACACTAGCGAGAAAATTTATATTCCTCCTTATCAAGGTATATTCTTGACCAATATCCCCCAAATACGCACGCTCTTAGGTCCTTGGCGTGATTTTTCTGACACTGTAGTTTCCCCTCCCCCCCCCCAGACCCTCGTATACCGGATGCATACACCAAAACAAAACCTCGGTGCGCCACCCAACGGGTGGCACACCGAGGTAAGTAACGGTGCACTCTGCTCACAGCTTGAGGAGCCTGAACCGGGTCATTGTACACGGAGTACGCTCATAGCTACCCCGGAGCACGTCCACTTAGCGCAGACCCAGGGGACGTTCCATCGCCAAGGTCAATAGCTCGCTAATCAGATCAGTATAGGAAATACCGGTGCTCTCCCACATCGTCTTGTACATCGAAATCGGAGTGAAGCCGGGCATAGTGTTTACCTCGTTAATGATCAGGCGGCCATCCTCGGTGTAGAAGAAGTCCGCGCGCGAGAGACCCTCGCCATCCAGAGCTAGGAAGGCCTTGACTGCCAGCTCACACAGACGCTCCTGCACCTCCTGCGGCAGGTTTGCCGGGCACACAGTGACAGCCGAAGACTCCGAAACATACTTAGCCTCAAAGTCATAGAAGCGGTGGTCCTGATCCACAACCTCAATCTCACCGGGATAGGACGCGCGGGGCAGTGCGCCGTGGTGACCATCCAGCACAGCGCACTCAATCTCGCGGCCCACAATGCCAGCCTCAATAATAATCTTCGGGTCGTGGCGACGCGCCTCCTCGATGGCAGGCACCAGCTCATCCGCCGAGTCCACCTTAGTAATGCCAAAGGAGGAACCGGCGCGGGTGGGCTTAACGAACAGGGGGAAGCCCAGCTTCAGCACGCGCTCCAGAATCTGCTCGCAATCCTCGTGCTCCCACTGACGATTAGTCACAACCTCGTAGGGGCCAACCTCCAGACCGGCAGACTCGAAGGCGACCTTCATGAAGTGCTTATCCATACCCACTGCGGATGCGGTTACCCCACAACCCACATAGCGCAAATCGGCCATCTCCAGCAGACCCTGCACGGTGCCATCCTCACCGAAAGGGCCGTGCAGCAGCGGGAAGACAACATCCACCGGTGCGGTGCGGGTGACGGTGCCGTCCTCATCGATCAGGGTCAGGCGAGAATCACCCGCGCCCAGCGGCAGGAATACCTGCTGGGTACCAGCAGGGAATTCTGCGGTACCTCGGGTTCCGGCGGTCAGCTCAGTCAGCTGCTGTTCGTCGGTCAGGTACCAGCGGCCGTCGCGAGTAATGCCAATTGTAATAACGTCGTAGGCGGTGCGGTCAATAGCACCCAGCACGCCGGCGGCAGTAATGAGCGAAATGGGGTGCTCGGAGGAGCGGCCGCCGCACAGCAGAGCGACGGTCTTCTTCTCGGTCATGTATTTCTCCTAGTCGGTGCTCCCCTCACCGCGGCGCGGAGGGGTAGAACAGTGGTGTACCGGGGTCCCGGCACGGTATCAAACGCGCGGATACCGCCGCGCTCCTGCCCGAACGGGCAGGTTCACAACGGTATCCATCGTTGGATTAAAATCTTCTCTAGTATGTCCGGGGTTGTGGCGAGGGTAAGGGGTCTGGTATACGATCTGTATCCGCACCGCCGCCCTCAAAAGCTCTCTTTCAAGGACCCCAC
>CAUQVM010000070.1:0-8641 GCA_963521575.1 uncultured Rothia sp. | reverse complement strand
TTGCCACCGGCAAGGTTGTTCCCGAGCGCATCGCTGACATTGTGCGCGGTATCGCCGGTGCGTGTGCTCAGGCTGGCACCGCCCTGGTCGGCGGCGAGACCGCCGAGCACCCCGGCCTGCTGGCTGAGAACGAGTACGATGTGGCCGGTGCCGCCACCGGTCTGGTCGAGGCTGATGAGTTGCTTGGCCCGAACCGCGTACGCGAGGGCGACGTGCTGATTGCCATGGCTTCCTCCGGCATTCACTCTAACGGCTACTCTCTGGTCCGCAAGGTCCTGAATGTGGCCGGCTGGGATCTGGAGCGTCAGGTGGACGAACTGGGCCGCACCATCGGTGAGGAGTTGCTCGAGCCCACCCGCGTGTACGCCGCGGACTGCCTGGATTTGGCCGCTGCTTTCCCGGTCAATGGCGAGGACGGCACCACCGGTAGCGGTGTACGTGGCTTCTCGCACGTAACCGGTGGCGGTCTGGCCGCCAACCTGGCTCGCGTGTTGCCGCAGGGTCTGGAGGGTCGAGTGGACCGCTCCACCTGGCAGATTCCCGCAATCTTCTCCCTCATTGGTTCGCTGGGTAATGTGCCCCTGGCTGATCTGGAGCGCACCCTGAACCTGGGTGTAGGTATGATTGCGATTGTTGACCCCTCCGTGGCGGAAGCTGCCACCAAGCGCCTGAACGACCGTGGCATCCCCTCCTGGATTATGGGTGATGTGGTGGCCGCAGGTGAACCCGAGGCAAACAGCGCCGATTATATTCAGGGCGCCAAGGGCGTTGACGGCGGTGCCGTACGCCTGCTGGGCTCCTACGCTTCGTAGTTTTATAACGAGGGCCTTCTAGCCTGTCCCGAGCGACGCCGGGGTGACTTCTGAGGATGAAGTTGCCCCGGCGTCGCTCCTCGTTAACGGCGTCTTAGTCACGGGGATTCAGATCCGGGGCAACCGGGGTTACCGATAGGCGCGGGGTGGGGGTCTGCGGCTTGCGCTATCGTCCCATCAGGTTCTTCGCCTTTAGTGGTATTGCGCATCGTGTTTTTATGTTTGACCCTAATCGCATTCTTCATGCATTCCAGTGCTTATAAAAAATATCAAATTATTTTCACGACCCACACACCCTAAATTTGCATTTTAATGCATGAAAAAACCCCAGGCTTTTACGCCCTACCCCGGGAAATTTTCATCCCAAGGCTCATAATCACCCCCCAAACGTTGATTTTTTGTCCAAAAATCGACAAAATTCGCCGCAGAATTACTTAATCTCGTCTCGATGATGATACGTTAGAGGGGTACGATTTTATCGTTCGTAGGTTTTTTATATTCTAGGCAAAAAGATCTACAGGACATCCTCACTCACAACACCTTTGGGACTGTTGCGCGCCCAAAAACAGCTTGCACTAAGTGCATGTTATGGCAAGTTGTCGAGTGAGCGCGCCCCAAAGTTGAGGAGCGAAAACGTACACACCACATTGTCCGCACACTCTCAATAAATAACGAGGAGATTTCCCATGAAGCTCCCCCGGTTTGGCGCATCTGACGCCACCGCTCCGCAGGCATGCGACACAAAGCGCAACATCAAGCCCCTGCACATCGCTTTCAGCGCCCTGACCACCAGTGCACTGGTCCTCGGTGGTAACCTGCCCACCGCTATCGCAGCTGACACCCAGACTCCCGACAACGCAAAGGCTGAGCAGGCCGGCCAGACCGAGCAGGCCGGTCCGTCCACCTCCAGCGTTCCCAACTACCCCTTCGCTGTTCAGGGCGCATCCCGCGAGGGCCTGCGCACCCCGCTAAACGCTTCCCCCGGTGCTCTACCCCAGCAGACTTTCGACCGCTTCATCGTCAGCTACACCGATGACGCCAAGCAAGCCAAGGCTCAGCGCGCCAACGCTCAGGATGACGTGGCTCAGATCATGACCAACGACATTATGGGTAGCATTGCATCCGTTAGCAAGAACTTTGACGTCAAGACTGAGTTCGTGCGCACCACCGCAACCAAGGATGCACTCTTCAGGACCTCCAAGAAGCTCTCCAAGGATCAGGCTAAGAACTTCATGCAGAAGCTCGCAGCCACCCCCGGTGTTGCATCCGTTGAGCCGGACTACATCGACTACGCCGCCGCTAAGGGCACCTTCGACTTCAACGACCCCCACTACTCCAAGCAGTGGAACCTGACCAACCCCCGAACCGGTCTCGACAACACCGGTGCCGCACTCCTGCGTCACGGCGCAGGTGCAACCGTGGCAGTGCTCGACACCGGCTACACCAACCACCCCGACCTGAAGCCCAACCTGGTCTCCACGGGCTACGACTTCATTAGCGACGCTACCAGGGCACGTGACGGTAACGGCCGTGACGCCAACGCTCTGGACGAGGGTGACTACGCACCCGCCGGCGTCTGCGGTAACTCCGGTTCCCAGTCCTCCACCTGGCACGGTACCCACGTTTCAGGTATTATCGCCGCACGCGGTAACAACAAGAAGGGCGTCGTCGGTGTTGCCGACAAGGCCCGCATCCTGCCGGTGCGCGTGCTCGGTCGATGCGGTGGTTCGAGCGCTGACATCGCCGACGCAATCGTCTGGGCAGCCGGTGGTAAGGTTAAGGGCGTCCCCGCTAACCGCACCCCCGCAAAGATCCTGAACCTCTCCCTCAGTGGTAACCACACCTGCACGAACACCTACCAGCGCGCTATCGACATTGCACGCTCCAAGGGCGCCATCGTGGTCGTGGCTGCAGGTAACAGCGGCATGGACGCTGCCAACGCCGCACCCGCTAACTGCAAGGGCGTCGTCGCCGTTGGTAACAGCACCAAGGAAGGCCGCCGCGCACCGAGCTCCAACTACGGTCGCACCGTCGCCATCTCGGCACCGGGTACCGACATCCTCTCCCTGGGTCTGGACAGCAGCTACCGTAACAACGGTAGCTACAGCTACGTCTACATGAGCGGTACCTCCATGGCAGCACCGCACGTTGCCGGCGTTCTGGCTGAGCAGATGGTCAAGGGCGACAAGAGCGACACCAAGAAGATCTACAACTCGATCTTCCGCGCTGGCGTGAACCCGATCAGCTGCGACCGCTCCTCCTGTGGCCGCGGTATCATCAACAGCCGTAAGACCGCTCGTTGGATGGGCTACCTGAACAAGAAGGGTAAGATGACCATCCACTCTTCCGTTACCTCCGCTCCGAACGCTGCAGCTGCAGCTTCCGATGCAGATTCGGCTAACAACGCAGAGCCCGCTGAGACCACCTCGGCTCAGTAAGTCTCGCCTCTTCCTCACTCTCGAGGGCCTCACATCTGAGGCCTCTGCGCCCGAGGAATAACAACATGGAAAACCCCTGATACCCTCCAGGTATCGGGGGTTTTCCATTTAACGGCACCTCAATGGCAGAGATATCGCGCGTCGTCTTTTGAATCTTCTCTACATTATTTGACGAATAAAATACATATTGTGATGCATATCATTTTACAACTGGGTGAGAAATATTTAAACCACCACTTTAGACCTTCACAACGCATAGACTATGAGATTCTATATATGCATTTAAATGAAAATGATTTTACATTATCTGCGCCACATTATTGATTTTTTAACGCCATACAACACTAAAGAAATGCTAGGATATCGATATCTCACCATATAAATTACTTCCCAAAAACCCTTCCAAAAGGGCTAGAAAATAAAGCACATTAATGCAGTAATGTGCATTTTTCTATTGTCGAGCCACCGCCCTAAAGGGCGGCGATAAAGAAAAACAAATATTTTCTCAAAAGTGTATTTATGTGAGCGAATGAAACCCACCCGTTGCCCCTTCCGGCACTCACATACGCAAAGGACCCCGATGTCTTTTACCACTCATCCCGCCGCGCGACGCATCACCCGCACCGCACTCAGCATGGGCACCGCAGCCGCACTGGTTGCCACCATCAACGCACCCGTAGCCTTCGCAGCCCCCGACCGCACCACGGCCGCAGCCCGAGCCGCAGCCAACACCGTAATCTCCGCACTCGATGCTAAGCAGCAGAAAGCCGGCTTCAACCGCTTCGTTATCACCTACACCGACAGTGCGGCCGCAACTTCCAAAGATATTAACTGGAATGCCCCCGTCGGCACTCAGCAGGCTACCTGGAACGATAACCTGTACTCCGGAATCACCTCCGAAGTGAAGAGTGTTGATGAGCTGTTCAAGATTAAGACCAACTACGTGCGCACCACTGCCCAGAAGGCAACCGTGGTAACCACCTCCACCAAGCTCACCGCCGAGCAGGCCAAGCGGTACATGGCGACCCTGAGCTCCAACCCCTCCGTTGCCTCGGTCGAACCCGACCTGATGCGCCGCTCCACCGCGCGCCGTCAGGCCTCCGCAACCAATGCACAGGCCGCCGCCGCTTCGGCCGCCACCCCCAACGACACCCTCTACTCGCAGCAGTGGAACCTGCACGGGACTAAGGGCATCTCCGCACCCGAAGCATGGAAAACCTCCCAGGGCTCGGGCGTCACCGTGGCCGTCATCGACACAGGCATTGTCAAGCACCCTGATCTGGACGCCAACGTGCTACCCGGCTACGACTTCATTAGTGAACCCGAAATCGCCCGCGACGGTAACGGCCGCGATAATGACGCCACCGACGAGGGTAACTGGGAAGAAGAGAACGTCTGTGATTCCGGTGCCGAAGCCAGCGAATCCAACTGGCACGGTACCCACGTGGCAGGTTCTATCGCTGCCATTATGAACAATAAGCGCGGTGTTGTGGGTGTGGCACCCTCCGCCAAGATCCTACCCGTACGTGCCCTGGGCATGTGCGGCGGCTACGACTCCGATATTGCCGATGCCATGATTTGGGCAGCCGGCGGCACCGTCGAAGGCGTACCCGCCAACACCAACCCCGCCCAGATTATCAACCTCTCCCTCGGCGGCGAGGGCACCTGCCCCGCCACCTACACCAAGGCCATTGCCGAGGTGAATAAGCGCGGTTCGATCCTCGTGGTGGCTGCAGGTAACGAGAGCCAGGACACCTCCAAGGTTGCCCCCGCCAACTGCGGCGGCTCGATTGTGGTTGGTTCTACCGACCAGAACGGTCAGCGTAGCGAGTTCTCCAACTACGGTAAGATCGTGGATGTTAGCGCCCCCGGTGACGCAATCATGTCTACCGTGGACCACGGCACCACCATCTCTACCGGACCCGGCTACACCGAGTACGACGGCACCTCCATGGCAACCCCTCAGGTCGCGGGTATTATCGCGCTCCTAAAGTCCGTGGATCCCTCCCTGACCGCAGCGCGTGCCAAGGAAATTCTGAAGAAGACCTCTAAGCCGCTGACCTGCGACGTTAACGCCTGCGGTTCTGGCATTGTGAACGCTGCAAGTGCACTGGCCGCTCTACAGGGCAAGGCCGACCCGATCCCCGACCAGGTTAAGAAGCCTCGCCCCAAGCGCTCACCCAAGTACCCCACCCGTGCGGCACGCATTGGTTACGTCACTAACCCGACCACTAGCCACAACCTGCCTTTCCTGATTACCCCGCACGGTCCGATTCCCGTCAAGTAATCCGGTGAGTTTTCACCCCTCAGTCTTCCGGCGGTATTAGCTGCGGGAAACCTCAAAGAATGACAAATCACAAAGCCCCCGCCGGGTATGTCCCGGTGGGGGCTTTGTGCGAACAGAACGCCGCGCCCTACCGTATGCGGCGGAGGATTCTCCTACCCACCCTCACGGCTGATGGAGGGATAAGTTATGGCGTTCCTAG
Organism: uncultured Rothia sp.; assembly: GCA_963521575.1. Classification (GTDB taxonomy): domain Bacteria; phylum Actinomycetota; class Actinomycetes; order Actinomycetales; family Micrococcaceae; genus Rothia. The sequence goes on along the minus strand of CAUQVM010000070.1, from coordinate 2,905 downwards.
GAACGGGCGCGGGAGGCCCGCAAACCGGTCTCCAGGTGGGCCGACCTGTAGCTAACAGCAGGCAAGCCGGAGACATCTTCTCGGCCAGTGTAAGGCACTCGGGCTTTCTCAGCGACTACCACACCGGACCGAGAAGCCGGGCTCATCCGCTCGGCAAATACCCAGCGGCGCTGCACCGCGAAGCTGACCGGAATCAGGACCAACTCGGTGGCGACCTTCGCCATGAGCAGGGAAAGACCCAGCCCGATGAGGACCTCCAGGATAGCTGCGTTGGCAGCCAAGATCCCCACTGCAAGAACCGTGTAACGCACCAGGGATATAGAGACGGTGGGGCGGGCGCCTCCGTCATGCATGAGTACTCGGTTAACCGTAAAGTTCGTCAGCACCGAGATAATGCGTGCCCCCACCACGACAGCTAGCAAGGGTATCCCCACACTCACCAGGAGAAAGAGGAATAGTATCCACCAGGAACCCGGTCAGGAACGAAGACGCAAGGAAGGCCAGTAGCGGCATGTAGATGAGCGCCGAGTCCTGCAGGGGCCTGAAATGGCTGGTCGGGTTACCCGGCTCGTACACCTTCACGATGGGAACCTGTACCAGTTCCACCTCGGCGCGGGTGGCCCGCAGCAACATGGAGAACTCGTACTCGTACTTGTCGCCGGGAATTGTCAGCAACCACTCCAGAATCTGCGGAGTGAAGCCGCGCAGGCCGGTTTGGGTGTCCGCTACGCGGGTTCCGGTTGCGAGGGCAAAGAAGCCAACGGTTGCGCTATTGCCGATTTGTGAGCGCAGGGGCACTTTGGTACCTTCCTCGCCCGCATCCGGATCCGGTAGGGTGCGTACGCCCAGGACGATGACCCGTTGCCCGGAGGCCGGCAGATTCGGTCCGCGCGCCTACACGGAAGATATCGCGGGGCAGGTGCTGGCCGTCTGCATCAGCGGTGACAACCACCTCGCCGGGGCGGTTGGCCCGCGCCCACTCAATGCCGGTGCGCAGGGCTGCGCCCTTGCCGCGGTTAGTGGAGTGGGTCCGCACGGTCACGCCGTCCAAGCGCAACTCGGTGAAGATGGGGGCATAGGTACTGCCGGAGCCGTCGTCGATCACGAAGATCTCGGCGGTAGCGTCCTGCTCACGCAGGGCTCGGGCCAGGCGCACGAGGGACTGGTCGGGTTTATATGCGGGTATTGGGATAATCACGATGCGCTCCCTGCAATATAGAGGATGTCGCTGGTTCCACGCTCCTTCGTACCGCCCTGGGGCCGGTTGACCAGTTCGTTGTTGAATACCATGGCGGAGGAGCCGCCACCGTCGAGATTGTAGGCACTTACGCAACCGAGATCCTTGAACGTCCGGGCGAATTCGGGCATGGTCACACCGCGCGAGTAGTTGGTGGCGCGACCATCCACCACGATGAAGACCAGGTGGTTGGTGCCGAGCACGCCCACGCCGGTTCGCGGTTGATTGCCTTGGATCGAGTGGTTGCCGAAGTTGGTGTCCACTTCGACGTTGCCAATGCCGTCCACAACGGCCGAGTCCTTGACCAATGCAGGGCCGAAGGATAGGGTGTTCCACACACCGTAGTCGACCAGGGCCTGAGCGGTAGTGGCGGTTTCGTCGTAGAGCTTGACGGAGCCGTCACGGTAGAAGGCCAAACCCTCGCGAGCACCGGCGTCGCGATAGACCACACCGTTTCGGATGACGATGCCGGTGGTACGGAAGCCGTAGTAGTCACCGTTAATGGCCCAGATGCCGTTGTGTTCGGAGGCAATGTTCGAGGGGGTGTCGATAATGTTCTGGCCGAACTTATTGTTGGCGAAGGCGCTACGCAGCAGGGTGACGCTATCGAGCTTAATGTCCGCGACGAAAGAGACGACCGCGTCCGAGCCGCTACCGGTGGTAGTAGAGGTGATGGTAATCGAACCTTCATTGGCGGTGAGGCTCTGCCCGTTCACCTTCACACCGGTTAGCTCGCTGGGACTCGCGGTGGCGGAGGTGCCACTCGAGGCTTCTACCCTACTGGCCGCGGCCGCCTCGTAGGCTGCGGTATCTTCAATTTCGGTATGCTCGGCCAGATAGCGGTTGTAGGCCCAGCCCGCACCGCTACCGACCACCGCGAGTGCGCCGAGGCCACCACCGATGAAGAGACGACGGCTCAGCTTCTTTTTGGCGAGCTTCTGCGCGGTGGTCTGTTCCGCCGTCAGCCGCTCCGCGGTGGCGTGCACCGCGGTCTGGCTGTTCTGATCGTTTGTCTGAGTCATGTTCTGTTCGTTGTTCATGACTCTAGAATGCCGACGAAGTCTCTGTGCCAGGCATGACTCAGCTGTGCCTCAGCTATGTATACTTATACAATATCAAGTTTTTTATTCACGTATTATTAGAATTTTCAACAACCCCAATATATTGAGTGCATAAGTTTTCATTTCCCTTGCATAACACGGCACGTAGAAACCCACCAGCTCCGGAGACTGCTTCAAGGGCAGCTCGTGGGTACACTTCCCTCCCCGTCCTCAGCTCCACGAGCGAGGCCAACTCCGAACCTGATGAATCTAATCTCCAACCCGGCTCCGGGCACGAAAAAACCGGCTGAGCACCCCGTGCGGGGTCTCAAGCCGGTTCATCATGACGAATACGAACGGTACGCTCACCGTCGCATCACGCGTATTCCTATGCCTCATCCTCGTAGGACGCGTACTTTTCTGCGTATGCCGAGTAGTCGTCCTCATCGTCATAGCGATGGCGGGACGAATCGGAGGACTTAGTCTTCTTCGCGCTACTGAGCTCACGCTCGAGTGCGCTGTAGTCGGTCTCGGGGCTGAAGTACTTCATCTCCCGAGCCTGCCTTGTTGCTTTAGCCTTCTGACGGCCGCGCCCCATGGCGTGACCCCCTCTTTCATCCTGTCCGAG
>CAUQVM010000069.1:0-8683 GCA_963521575.1 uncultured Rothia sp. | reverse complement strand
AGCGCGCGGTTAACGCGCACAAGAAGCGCCGTACTATTCTCGATCGTGCATCCGGTTACCGCGGTCAGCGTTCTCGCCTGTACCTAAGGCTAAGGAGCAGGTCACCCACTCGCTCGTTTACAGCTACGACCACCGTCGTAAGAAGAAGGGTGATTTCCGTCGCCTGTGGATTCAGCGCATTAACGCTGCTTCCCGCGCACAGGGTCTGACCTACAACCGTTTCATCCAGGGCCTGAAGGCTGCTGAGGTTGAGGTTGACCGTCGTATGTTGGCTGAACTGGCCGTGAACGAGCCCGCAGCTTTCAACGCACTGGTTGAAATTGCTAAGAACAACCTGCCCGGGGACACCTCGGCTCCCAAGGCTTAATTACTAGCCAAGGTTGTACCCCGTTTTCCGGGAATCTGAGCTCGGGACGGTACTTAAGCGTGATGAGCGGTCGCGCGCACTATTTAAAGTGTGCGCGACCGCTTTTTGCCATTTTGCGGGGACTAGAGGGGTGAGGGTGTTAATTTTCTCGCAGTACGGGGAGGAGAAGAGGCATTTTTTGGTCTTCGTCGCTTCTTCCTTTACCTGTACCCTTTAAGGGTGAACTTTTTTGAACGTATTAGTACCCCCGTTGTGATGTCTAACCCGCAGGCAGATCGCGTGCGCGATATTGCGAAACTGCGCACTCGGGCAGCCCGCACGAACAAGGGACAGTTCCTGGTGGAGGGTCCGCAGGCGGTGCGCGAGGCGCTGAAGGCGCATCTGAAGAGCCCCATCCTGGATGCCGTGTATGTCACGGAGGCCGCTTTTGACCGCCACGAGGATATTGCCGAGCTACTGGAACAGGTATACGGAACCCCCACCCCGGAGGAAGGGCGCCGCGTATTCATGCGCGTGGTGACTGACGAAGTATTGGCGGCCATAGCCGATTCGGTGTCCCCGCAGGGTATTATTGCGGTTTCTTTCATGGTGGATGCTTCCTTTTCCCTGCTGTGGGGCGAGGGGGCGCTGAACCCGAAGCTGATTGCCGTGCTCTCTCGCGTTCAGGACCCCGGTAACGCGGGCACGATCCTGCGCGTGGCCGATGCGGCCGGCGCCGACCTGGTGATTACGACCAAGGGTTCGGTCGATCTGTACAACCCGAAGACGGTGCGTTCAACCGCCGGTTCGCTCTTCCACGTGCCGGTGATTCAGGGCGTTCAGCTGGAGGATTTTGCCGAGGACGTAAAATCGCAGGGCACTGCGGTGCTGGCGGCTGACGGGTACGGCACGGTAAACCTGCAGGAGTTGACCGAGTACACGGCGGCTCGTCGTGCCGGTGTTGAGGTGCCCGTCCCCTCCGGCGTGAAGGGAAATTTTGACCTTTCGAAGCCGACAATGTGGCTTTTCGGGAATGAAGCGCAGGGCCTGAACGCTGAAGAAAAGGCAGCGGCGACCATGCGCGTGGCGGTGCCGGTGTACGGATCGGCTGAGTCTTTGAATGTGGGAACCGCCGCTGCGGTGTGCCTGTACGCTTCGGCAATGGCTCAGCGCTAGGCCATTTAGTGCAACGCCCCATTTCCTGACCCGGCGCCGAGCCGCCCGCTCGGTATGAGTTCGCTCGGGATAGCCCGGCACGCGGTTGCGCTACGCTTGGATGGATGCGGGTTTGGCGGAGCTAATCCTCGCGCCCGTGTCCTTTACCAACCATAGACTTTGAATTATGAGCCGCCCGGGATGGACCCCGTCCCAGTGTATTGCGGCGCCTAGAAAGGGAATTATGTCTCAATCCAGTCATTCGGGTTCGGGTGCCATTGTCGCCGCCCTGGGTGCGAATCTCGGCATCGCGGTGCTGAAGTTCCTAGCCTTCGCTCTGACTCGTTCCTCCTCAATGCTGGCCGAGGCGATCCACTCGCTGGCTGACTCCGGCAATCAGCTACTGCTGCTGGTTGGTGGCCGGGCCTCCCGCAAGCAGGCAGATGAGGAGCACCCCTTCGGTTACGGTCGTAACCGCTACATTTACGCGTTCATCGTGTCGATTATTATCTTCGCACTCGGCGGCCTGTTTGCCCTGTATGAAGGTTTCGAGAAGCTGCACGATCCGCACGGTATTACCGAGTGGCAGTGGGTTCCGGTGGCTGTGCTGGTGGGATCAATTCTGCTGGAGGGTAATTCCTTCCGTGTGGCGGTTAAGGAATCGAGCGCTCTGAAGGGTCGGCAGAGCTGGGTACGTTTCTTTCGTACTTCGAAGAACCCTGAGCTTCCGGTACTTCTGCTGGAAGATGCGGGCGCGTTGCTGGGTCTGGTGCTGGCGCTGATTGGCGTGGGCATGACCCTGCTGACCGGTAACGGTATTTGGGATGCCTTCGGCACCCTAGCTATCGGTGTATTGCTGGTGTTTATTGCGGTGTTCCTCGCCGTGGAAATGAAGTCTCTGATCCTGGGCGAGGCAGCTTCTCCTGAGGACCTGGCGAAGATCCGCTCGGCTATCGAGGACGGCGACCCCGGCCGTATTATTCACATTAAGACCGTGCACCTGGGTCCGGAGGAGATTCTGGTGGCGGCTAAGATTCGCATCCACGATGCCGACACGGGCCGCGCTGTGGCCGACGAGATCGACGCGGCTGAGGTGCGTATTCGCGAGGCCGTCCCGGCTGCCCGCATGATCTACCTAGAGCCGGATATTTTCCGGGCTAACGCCTAGGTACTGGTTCCTTTGGGCGCACCTGTGTTGGTGCCTCTTGTGGACACGTATCATACCGCGCAGACACATCAGGTGAGGCATATCCGCCCAAACACACAAACGTATAGGAGAGACGATTCATGACTGTTGAAATGGTCATTGATGGCTTGCTGAAGATTTTCTTCGGCCTGGTCATCATCCTGGTGTATTTGCGCCTGACCCACCGTTCTCAGGCAGGGCACCAGACCCCGATTGATACCATCGGTAACTTCGTGATTGGTGGTCTGATCGGTGGCGTGCTGTACAGCAAGCAGATTAGCTTGTTCTACTTCCTCGTCTACCTGGTCTTTACGCTGTGCATGATTCAGTTGCTGAACGTGGCGACCTCGAAGATTCGTTTTTGCATATGGCAGTGCGTGAGCAGCGTGTGCCGGTCATCCACGACGGCGAGGTGGACATTAAGCGCTTCAACCAGGACGACGTGGTGCTCGATCCGACCCGCCTGGTAGCCGACCTGCGTAGCCAGGGCGTGTACGACCTGGATGAGGTCGAATTCGCTCAGATTGAGCCCAACGGCACGATGACTGTAATCCGCAAGGGTGACGGCGTGCCGAACTTTACTCTAGTGGTGAAGGGAAACATGGTGACGAGCGATATCGAGGATGCGCACAAGAGCGTGGACTGGGTCAAGAAACAGATTCGCTTTGCCAAGGTTGAGCTGGAGGATATCTTCCTGCTGGAGTTCAAGAGGGGTAACCGTCTGCTTTTCTTGCTCAATGACGGTACCCGTATTCGCCGCGATGTGATGGATACCGAGAATATGAACGATAAGGAGCACGAGTGGAAGGCAGGCATCGAGAAATCTGATAAGCAGCAGGAGCGCAATTTTGAGGACAAGGATAAGGTTACCGATGCTCAGGAGGCCCGCTAGAAGGCTCGTGAGGAGAAGAAGGAGCAGTAGTGTCTACCTCTAATCAGGTGCCCGAACGCTTTGAAGTGCAGGTGGTGGGTGCAGCAGTTTTGGATTCCTTCAAGAATCCCACCCGCCTGCTGATTGCGCAACGCTCGGCCCCGCCTGCCTTGGTGGGCCTCTGGGAATTTCCCGGTGGGAAAGTTGAGGCGGGGGAGAGCTGCGAGCAGGCTCTGGTGCGCGAGCTGAGCGAGGAACTGGGCGTGCGGATTCGTGTGGGCTCCGAGGTGCCCGGTCCACACGTTCAGGGCTGGCCGCTGAGCGAGCGCTTAGCGATGCGCGTTTTCTGCGCCGAGCTGGAGGAGGGCTCTCCTCAGATGCTTGAGGATCACAGTGCCCTGCGCTGGATGCCCCTGCCACCGGCCGGGGAGAGCGTTTCCGCTTCCGTAGAGGCTGCAGAGATTCTGGCTTTGCCGTGGATCCCGGCGGACTTTCCGATTGTGGAGACGCTATTGGCTCGGTTGGCCCGCTGATTGGCCTAGCGCAGAGTGAAGTACGGGAAGTATGATCTCTGCGAGGCGGTCTGAGACGCACAGTTTTGGTTCAGTAGGTCTTCTAACGCCTTTATGACGTTGTGACTCGGAGACGTGTCTCATGTCTCCTTATCTTTTTTTGATCGCTGTCTTAGGGCGGGATTCCTTTCGGGGAACCCCACCCTAATGTATTTTTATGCATCTAGGTAATTATTAATTTAGTCTGACATATTATAAAACTTGTTTTATAAATTTATAAAAATGTAAAAATATGCTGACAAATTGTGTCTAAGAGCGGGTTTCGTAAAGTATTTTTTGCCTATCTTCACTTGTGCAAGATTGAAGGCATCCTGGGAAAAGGCAAAAAATCCGCTCTGAAGGCCGTAGTCTTTAAGGTGTTAATTAGGAAAGAAAAAATCTAATGATTTGGTGATGCTGATATGAACTTTTAGGGGGCCTTCCTCGGAAATTTTCTGATTGGTCTGCGCGAAGGACTTGAAGCAGCTCTCGTCGTGGGAATCCTGCTGGCCTACATTCGTAAAACCAATCGAACCCACCTGTTCACACCGATGTGGGCGGGCGTCGCGGTCGCTATTGCCAACTCCCTGGGGTTCGGTGCGCTACTCACCTTCGGTCCGCAAACTCTCACCTTTGAGGCTCAAGAAGCTATCGGTGGTTCCCTATCCATTATCTCGGTAGGATTCGTCACCTGGATGATCTTCTGGATGGCAGAAAACGCCCGCCTGATCTCCGCCGAGCTCAAGGAGAAACTGGACGCCGCACAAACCAGTGCCTGGGCCGTAATCCTGCTGGCCGCCCTCTCCGTGGGCCGCGAGGGCTTCGAAACCACCCTTTTTATCTGGTCCGCCACCCGCACCGCGGGCACCGAAGCGAACGCAACCCCCATGCTCGGTGCGCTTGTCGGTATCGCGGTGGCCGTGCTCATGACCTGGGCCATGATGCGCGGCGTTATGCGCATCAACCTCTCACGCTTCTTCACGGTCACCGGAGCTTTCCTGGTCATTGTGGCCGCCGGCGTACTCTCTTATGGCATCCACGACCTGCAGGAGGCGGGTATCCTACCCGGTCTAAACACTACCGCCTTCGAATCCTACCGTTATATCGACCCGAGCGGATTTATTGGCACTCTGCTTAAGGCCGTGTTCAATCTGTCCTCCACCACCACCTGGTTTGAGGCCGGCGCCTGGGTGCTCTACGTGGGCATTGTGATGCCGCTCTTCATTCGGGCTCAGCGCCCCGGGCTGAAGAGCTCCACCTCACCGCGGGCGGACAAGGTTGCGGAGCGCACCGCCTCCACCACGGACTAGAGCTCGCGTCCTTGAGCTCACGCCCCACCCCGGGCCCCATAAACCACGCGACAACGATTCATCGTGAAACTAACACATACACATCCCTTGCACGGAGCCGCACTCCGGTGGGGGAATCAACAGAAGGAGAACCCCCATGCGTAAGACTCTCGCATCTTCCGGCGCACTGCTCTCGGTGGGCGCCCTCGCCCTGACCGGTTGCACCCCCAATAACCAGAATGTAGCGTCCTCCGCCTCGGGCGCAGCATCTGACGGCACTATCAGCGTCACCGCAACCGATACCGGTGCAAGCTCTCGGCCACCAGCGCCAAGGCCGGCACCGTGACCTTTAAAGTCAAGAACGAAGGCACCAAGGTTAATGAGTTCTATGTGCTCGGCTCGGACGGACTGCGCATTATCTCCGAGGTGGAGAACATCGGGCCAAACCTCAGCCGCGACCTGACCGTGGAACTGACCGAGGGTAGCTACAAGACTGCATGCAAGCCCGGCATGGTGGGTGACGGCATCCGCGGCGACTTCACCGTGACCAAGAACGAAAACGCCACCCCGATCTCGGCCGATGAACAGGCACAGCGTGACACCGCAGTCACCCAATACACCTCCTATGTCAAGGATCAGGTGGAATCCCTCAAAACGAAGACCGAGCAGTTCGCTGAACTGTACACCGCCGAAAAGGACGACGAGGCGAAGGCCCTGTACTCCTCGGCCCGCCTGCACTACGAACGCATCGAACCGGTGGCCGAGTCCTTCGGTAACGGCGAGCTGGATCCGGCCCTGGACGCCCGCGAAGCTGACGTTGAGGAAGGCCAGGAGTGGAGCGGCTGGCACAAGATTGAGAAGGACCTCTGGAAGCCTACCGCCGAGGCCAACGGCGGTAAGGAATACACCGCACTGACCAAGGAGCAGCGCGCCGAGGTCGCTAAGAAGCTGGTGGAGGACACCCAAAAGCTCTACGACGAGGTACACTCCACAAGCTTCAAGCTAGAAGCCTTCCAGATTTCCAACGGCGCGAAGGAACTGCTGGACGAGATCTCAAACACCAAGATTACCGGCGAAGAAGAAATCTGTCCCACACCGATCTATCGGACTTCCAGGGCAATATTGACGGTGCACGCGTGGCCTATGAGGATGTGCTACCGATTCTGAAGCAGAAGGATCCGAAGCTGGCCGAGGATATCGCTAAGAAGTTTGAAACCGTCCAGAAGCTACTCGATAAGTACAAGAAGGGTGAGAGCTACACCCTCTACAACGAGCTGAGCAAGGAACAGATTCGTGAGCTCTCCGACGCTGTTGAGTCGCTGTCCGAGCCGGTCTCCAAGATGACCGAGGTCGTGACCGGCGCCGGCACCAAGAAGTAGCCACCACACCCTGCAGGTAACGACGCCCGTACCGGGCCGGGCGGAGAGCATAAGATTCTCCGCCCGGCTTGGTCGTTACGATTGCACTAGCTGTAACGACCACCTGCTCACCACACACCGATTTATCGGATACGACCATGGAAGAAGGTATCCCATGCCTACCACACACATGCATCACGGGCCCGACAGCACCCCCCAACCCCCGGAACGTCCTCGTGCCGCCACTCCCAGTCGTCGCGGCGCCCTCGGGGTAGCGCTCGCCTCCGCCGGAGCTCTAGGCGCTCTCGGCACGCTCGCTGGATGCTCCAGCCCGGCAGGTAACGCCCAGGCTTCTGCCTCCGCCTCGAACGCGCCGAAGGACTCCCACCCCTTCTACGGCGAGCACCAGAGCGGCATCTCCACCGAGGTTCAGGACCGCATGTACTTTGCCGCCCTGACGCTCAAGACTACCGATCGAGATGAGGTTCAGTCCCTCTTTAAAGAGTGGACCGCCGCGGCCGCCAAGCTACAGGCCGGCGAATTGGTGGGTGAGGACCGCTCCTACGAAGCGCCTCCGAAGGATACCGGAGAGGCTATGGATCTATCGGCGGCACACCTAACCCTCACCTTCGGGCTAGGCCGCAGCTTCTTCGTGGACGATGATGGCAAAGACCGCTTTGGCTTTGCCAATAAGCTACCGGAGGCACTCGTGCGCATCCCGCACATGACCGGAGACGCGCTGGAAGCCAATCGAAGCGGTGGAGACATTTGCTTTCAGGCCTGCGCGGATGACCCACAGGTCGCCTTCCACGCAATCCGTAACCTGATTCGCATCGCCGGTGGCCGGGCTGTGGTGGCTTGGAACCAGCTGGGTTTTGGGCGTACTGCCTCCACGACCACGAGCCAGGTGACGGCCCGTAACCTCTTCGGTTTTAAGGACGGCACAAATAACCTGAAGGTCGAGGATCCCGATCTTCTCTCCAAGCACGTGTGGACCTCCTCAAGTAATTCTGCAAATAACCCCGCATGGATGGAGGGCGGTAGCTATATGGCGACCCGTCGCATCCGCATGAATATTGAAACCTGGGATCGTACCCGCCTCCGCGAGCAGGAGGAGATTGTGGGTCGAACCAAGGTGGCCGGTGCACCCCTGTCAGGAGGCGAGGAGTTCACCGCTCCCGACTTCTCCGCTATGGGCCGCTCCGGCCCGTTGGTGCCGGCCGATTCGCATATGCGCCTCATGCACCCGGACCAGAACAAGGGCGTGCAGATACTTCGCCGAGGCTTTAACTACACCGACGGGGCGGATGAGCTGGGTCGCCTGGACGCGGGCCTGTTCTTCATCGCCTACGTGTGCGACCCGCGCACGCATTTTATTCCGCTGCTGAGCACAATGACAGCTTCAGATGCGTTGAGCGAGTACCTGCGCCATACCGGTAGCGCACTTTTTGCGGTGCCTCCGGGAGTGAAGGACGAGAACGATTACATCGCTTCGGGTCTATTCAGCTAGTCCCACAGCTGGAAGGGTACGGCTTAACAGCTCCTCGGTGAGTCTAGCTGAACGGCGAGGGGACATATCCGGGATTGATAGGTCTTCCACACGGTTTAGCTCTCGCCATACGGCGAGAGCTAAACCGCCGGGGATAGGTTTGTCTAAAAAGTTCTTAACATGGGCGTATACTTTGGAAACCCTTCGGTCCGACGGGTAGTATTGAGTTAGAAATCACATACGTAGTGGGAGACAATGATGACTGCTCAACCTCCGTTTGATCCGAGCACCTACCGCTCCGACGCGGTCCCCTCGGACACCCAGGCCATCTTCCTTCAGGAAGGTGGCACCGAACCCGGTGGAATCCTATTCCACTCGCCGACCAAGCATCCTAAAATTCTGCGCCTGCAGGAAATTATGATCGTCTCGGCCCTGCTC
>CAUQVM010000068.1:0-8704 GCA_963521575.1 uncultured Rothia sp. | reverse complement strand
ATGGACGCAGCTCTGGTGCTGACCGGTGTGCAGACCTACCGCGATGTCATCGAGACTGTGCCCGAACAGCGTCCGACCTACGTGTTGCGCACTCTGGAGGATTTCTTCGTGCCCTACCCTGAAATTGAGGTGCTCTTCGAAGGCTATGAGGTCATCGCCTACGGTCCCACGTGGCAGGCTCGTGTGCGCGGTGAGAAGCTGGTTCTCAGTGGCCCCGAGAACCTTGATGAGAGCACCTTTGTCGGTAGCGCGAGCGAAGCTGAGGCGTGGCGGGTTGCCTACGCAGCCTGGTGGGCAGCCAATCCTGAACAGGCTGCTGTACCCGATATTGTGGGAATGCCCAGTGTCTAATACAAACGATGAGAAAGCTATAGAAACGCTAGAACCTACGGACCGGGAAACACCTTGCGAATCCCCGGAATGCAGCTCAGCCGGTGAAGAGGACGCAGAATTTGAGCGTCAGCTGGCGGCAATCCTAGCCCTAGACCCGGCAGAACGCGTCAAGCGTCTCGAAATGTTGAGTGAGCAGCTGGAGAGCGACCGTAACCCTTCATGATCTAGCTCCCAAGCCATCGGCGAGCCCCCGAAGGAGAAGCATTAGGCTCATTCTTCGGGGGCTCGCCTCGTATAGAAAATAATAGAAAGAAAGGAAGAGCCAGTACCCCATGCGTCTCGATAAGTTCCTGGTTGATTCCGGTCTGGTCAGCTCACGTACCCTGGCCGCCAAACTCATTGCCGGCGGGGATGTACACGTCAACGGTAAGGTCGCACGCAAAGCATCCATGCAGGTGGGGGATGAGGACAGACTGTATGTGCGACCCAGCGAACTGACTGAGTATGTAAGCCGTGCCGGGCATAAGCTGGCCGGTGCACTTGATGCGTTCCCCGATATTCAGGTAGAAGGTAAACGCTGTCTGGATGCAGGTGCCTCGACGGGCGGGTTCACTGACGTCCTGCTACGGCGTGGAGCCTCCCATGTGGCGGCGGTAGATGTGGGTCATGGCCAACTCGTGGATTCCCTACGTCACAATGAGCGCGTGAGTGTGTACGAGGGTCTTAACGCGCGCTATCTGAAACCCGAGGATATTTGCGGCGAGGTTGAACTGACGGTCTCCGATCTATCGTTTATCTCCCTGACTCTGGTCATGGAGGCTTTGGCTCGTGCCACGGTCTCCGGCGGGGATCTCGTGCTTATGGTCAAGCCCCAATTTGAGGTGGGGCAGCATCGTATTGGACGTGGGGGAGTAGTGCAGGATGAGTCCGCACGCCGGGAAGCCGTGCGGAAGGTGCACGCCTCGGCGGAGGAGCACGGCCTGAGCGTTATTGATACGGTACCCAGCCCTCTGCCTGGCCAGGATGGCAATGTGGAGTACTTTCTTTGGTGCCGTAGGAATCGCTAAACAAGGGGGTAGATGCGAGCCGCTGCGTAGCGCCAAACCTCCGAAACATTCGAAATAATTTTCTAAAAATAGTCTTTGTGGGAGAATCTTCGAGGACATGTTCGGTATGATGGGGTGTATCCAGAGCCGAACACAATGGAAGGAGCTGGGATGACCGAGCGAAAGAATCGGACGGGGCGTGAAGCTGAGGCAGAACGCTCTGTGAATGCGCAGCGGGTGCAGGCGACCTCGCGCGCTGAAGGACACCAGCGAAAAATTCTGGTCTTTGCACACGTGGGCCGCAAAGAAGCCCGAGACGCGGCGCGCCAGGCCTGCACTCAGTTGTACGAAGCTGGGCTGGCACCGGGGATGACCCGTTCGGACTTAGAAATTTTGAGGGAAAATTGGGAACACCCCGTTCCCGTGCACGTGGTTCATGAATCGGTGGCCCTCATTGACATTGAAATGGGTGTAGTGCTCGGTGGCGACGGATCTATTCTGCGTGCTGCCGAGATGGTGCGGCACACTAGCGTTCCGCTTATCGGGGTAAACCTGGGACACGTTGGATTCCTGGCTGAATCTGAGGAAAGCGACCTAACAGAGACCGTGCGATGCATTGTCAACAATGAATACACGGTTGAAGAACGCATGGCCATTGACGTAAACGTATGGAATAATGGCCGCCGCGTGCACAGCGACTGGGCTCTCAATGAGGCTAGTGTTGAAAAAGGAAACCGCGAGAAGATGATTGAAGTCGTCATCGAGGTAGATGCCCGTCCGCTGAGCACCTTCGGATGCGACGGAGTGGTGATGGGCACCCCGACAGGCTCGACTGCCTACGCCTTCTCGGGAGGCGGCCCCATCGTCTGGCCTGAGGTCGAAGCCATCCTTATGGTGCCTCTCTCGGCCCACGCACTCTTTTCCCGCCCGCTTGTGGCAGCCCCCACCTCGACCCTGGCGGTTGAAATGATGCCCGGAAATGGCGCTTCCGGCGTACTCTGGTGCGACGGCCGGCGAACTGTGGAATTAGACCCCGGCTCGCGTATTGAAGTATGCCGCTCAGAAAAGCCCGTTTTGTTGGCTCGTATCCATCCTGTTCCCTTCTCTGAGCGTCTGGTGCGCAAATTTGAGCTTCCCATCCAGGGATGGCGCGGCCCGCAAGAGTCTGAAACGCAGAAGCCTCGCAAGGCCTAAAGAAAAGGAATAAAGGTTCGTGATTGAGGAAATTCATATTCGAGATCTCGGCGTTATTACCGATGCTAGGCTACCCCTCGAGCCCGGGCTCTCCGTTCTCACCGGTGAAACCGGGGCGGGCAAAACCATGGTGGTGACCGCCCTCGGTATGCTCCTCGGCGCCCGCTCCGATGCATCCAGTGTACGCAACGGTGCTAAGAACGCCTTAGCTGAAGCTGTCATCCGTCTCCCTAAGGGACATCGTGCACTTACCTTGGCGGAAGAAGCCGGGGGCACCAGTGAAGATATCGATGAACAGAGCTCCGAGCTACTTCTAGCCCGCACCGTCAAAGCCTCCGGTCGATCCCGTGCTCATGTGGGTGGGTGCGCCACTCCCATCGGGACGCTCACGGAAATCGGGCAAACGCTCGTAGCTGTGCACGGTCAGTCCGACCAGCTACGCCTCAAATCTGCCGCCGAACAACGCCATTCTCTTGATCTCTATGCGGGAGAGAAATTAGCCACCCTGCTGGGCGAATATCGGGAAAACTACGAACGTTACCGTATCGCTGCCGCCGAGCTCAAAGAGGTACGTGAGAACTCGCGTGCCCGCACCCTAGAAGCACAGAGCCTACGGGGCGCACTGGAAGAAATTGACGCAGTCAACCCGCGGGCAGGCGAAGAAGACGAGCTTAAAACTGAGATGGTCAAGCTCATGAACGTCGAGGCGCTGCGCATCGCCTCCGCAACGGCCTCGGCTGCGCTGAGCGGCAGTGAATACTCCAACGGTGATGACCCCAATGTTATGGGTCTGCTTGACACAGCGCGCAATGCACTACAGGGGCAAGCTGAAGCCGACGAAGAGCTGAGGTCCCTAGCCGCCCGCATTAACGAGTTGCTCATTCTGGCCACCGACGTTTCATCGGATCTTTCATCCTACGCCGCATCCCTGGACGCGGAGGGCTCCGAGCGTCTCGCGCAGGTGCAGACACGTCGAGCCCAGCTAGCAACCCTTATGCGCAAGTACGGGGCGGATATCGCCGAAGTACTCGAATGGGCTGAGGAGTCTCGCGCTCGCTTAGAGACCCTTGTTGACGATCCGCAACGCCAGGAGACCCTTGAAACGGAGCTCGTGCAGTTACGCAAGACCCTGGGGGAGCAAGCTGAAGAACTGACGACTCTGCGTCGGGCTGCCGCTCAAAAACTCGCCGATGCAGTGAGTGAGGAGCTAACCGCCCTGGCCATGCCCAATGCCTCCCTTATAGTTGAGGTTGCCGAGGCCGAGAAGTTTTCGATACACGGCCGCGACACTGTTACCTTCATGCTGGCTCCGCATCGCACCGCAGTACCCCGTCCCTTGGGTAAGGGTGCATCTGGCGGTGAGCTATCCCGTGTAATGCTTGCCCTCGAAGTGGTTCTAGCCGAAGTAGACCCGGTGCCCACCTTTATATTCGACGAGGTGGACTCCGGTGTAGGTGGTAGAGCCGCCATTGAAATCGGCCGCCGCCTGGCCATGCTGGCACGACACGTGCAGGTTCTGGTGGTTACCCACCTACCGCAGGTGGCCGCTTTTGCCGATCAGCATATTCTCGTTCTTAAGAATAACGACGCGTCACTCTCCAAGGTGAAGGTACTTTCTAAGGAAGAGAGAGTTGTGGAACTAGCGCGCATGCTCTCCGGACACGACCAATCTGAGTCGGCTCAGGAGCATGCCCGTGAACTCCTAGAAGCCGGACGTCAGCTGTCCTGAGCAGAAGGGAGGGAGAAACTCCTTAACCTTTTTGTACCGTCCGTATGAAAGCATTCGCAGGATAGCTCCTCCCTGCGCACGAAGTAGCAAGGGTGTGAGATACTTCAAGGGTACTCGTGGAATACCCTTTGGGCGGCGCAGGCTGGAATAACCGCCAGCCGCCGGCGTTTACAGTAGTGATAATGAAACACAGGAGAGGGAAGAGGGCTGTGAGAGTCCACTCGCGGCATAACCCTCTGCTTGGATAGCAGACAAGAAAATGGTAGGGTTAAATTCCGTGGTGAATGAAAAAAATAACGCTCTGAACGCGTCCTCTAACGACAAGGTAACCCGCCAGATTTTCGTGACCGGCGGTGTTGCATCCTCTCTCGGTAAGGGCCTGTCGGCCTCTTCCCTCGGTCAGCTTCTTCGCGCACGCGGCCTCTCCGTAACCATGCAGAAGTTCGACCCCTACCTGAACGTCGACCCCGGTACGATGAACCCCTTCCAGCACGGTGAAGTCTTCGTCACCGATGATGGTGCGGAGACCGACCTGGATATTGGACACTACGAGCGTTTCCTGGATGAGAACCTCAACCAGTCCGCCAACGTAACCACCGGTCAGGTCTACTCCTCCGTTATCGCCAAGGAACGCCGCGGTGAGTACCTCGGTGACACCGTGCAGGTTATCCCGCACATCACCGATGAAATTAAGGCTCGCATGCGCCACGCGGCCGAGATTGACAATGCACCCGACATTATCATCACCGAAATTGGTGGTACCGTCGGCGACATTGAGTCCCTACCCTTCATGGAAGCTGCACGCCAGGTCCGCCGCGATGTTGGACGCAAGAACGTTTTCTTCCTGCACGTTTCCCTGGTTCCTTTTATTGGCCCCTCCGGCGAGCTCAAGACCAAGCCGACCCAGCATTCCGTTGCCGCATTGCGTGGTCTGGGCATTCAGCCCGACGGCCTGATTCTGCGCTGTGAGCGCGAGGTCCCCGCATCGCACCGCTCCAAGATTGGTAACGCCTGCGACGTGGAAACCGACGCTGTTATCTCCTGTGCCGATGCACCCAGCATCTACGATATCCCCAAGATCCTGCACAGCCAGAAGCTCGATGACTACATCCTCGATTACTTCGGCATTGAAGCGCCCCAGCCCGACTTTACCCAGTGGGATCGCTTGCTCGATGCAGTGCACCGACCCGCCGCAGAGGTGAACGTCGCCCTGGTTGGTAAGTACATCGACTTGCCCGATGCCTACCTTTCGGTTTCCGAGGCACTACGTGCTGGCGGCTTTGCCAACAATGTGAAGGTCAATATTAAGTGGGTTGCTGCTGACCTTTGCGCCACCGACGAAGATGCAGACCACCAGTTGCGTGACATGGACGCTATCCTGGTCCCCGGTGGCTTCGGTATCCGCGGCCTAGACGGCAAGATTGGCGCCCTCAAGTACGCTCGTGAGCATAAGATCCCGACCCTGGGTATTTGCCTGGGCCTGCAGTCCATGGTGATTGAGTATGCACGCAACGTACTGGGTCTGGCTGAGGCTTCCTCCACCGAATTCGACCCCGAGACTTCGGTCCCCGTCATCGCAACCATCGAAGAGCAGAAGCAGTTCGTTGAAGGTGCCGGTGACATGGGCGGCACCATGCGTCTGGGCCTGTACAAGGCGAACCTGGTGCCCGGCTCTCAGGTGGCCAAGGCTTATGGCGCTACCGAAGCGGCTGAGCGTCACCGCCATCGCTACGAAGTGAACAACGAGTACCGCGAGCAGCTTGAGACCGCAGGCCTGGTCATCTCCGGTACCTCTCCAGACTCCTCGCTAGTTGAGTACGTGGAGTTGCCCGCTGAGGAACACCCTTATTACGTGGCAACTCAGGCACACCCTGAATACCGCTCCCGCCCGACCCGCCCGCACCCGCTCTTCGTCGGCTTGATTAAGGCCGCTCTGGATCGTCGCGGCGCGTAAATACCTAGGCACAAACGTCCAGCATCCCGCTCACCCCGCGCAGGGGAGGGCGGGATGCTTTCTTATAATCAAATGCGTGTTTTATCTCGCATCTGCCGCCGATTAATCATACGTAGTAGAGCGCCGCAGCCACCTACAATGAAAGAATGAGTGACAACCAGCAGATTATCGATACCCCCTCCGAACGAACCATTCGTACCCGCACCGTGAAGTACCGTGGCTACGTCATCGAGACCACTGTGGAAGAGTACGAACTTAACGAAAACACCGTGCTCACTCGCGACGTTGTGGAAATGCCCGGCGCCGTCGCTGTAGCGGTCCTCAACGAAAATAACGAACTATTGATGCTTAATCAGTACCGCCATTCGGTACGTATGAACCTCTGGGAAGTTCCCGCCGGGCTACTCGACATTGACGGCGAAGATCCCCTCACCGCCGCACAGCGCGAGCTCGCGGAAGAAGCAGACCTGCGGGCAGAAACTTGGAATGCCCTTACCGACTACTTCAGTAGCCCCGGCGCAAGCAGCGAAGCAGGACGCGTCTACTTGGCACGTGAGCTCTCCGAACTGCCTACCGAAGAACGTAGCGAACGCACTGAGGAAGAAGCTGAAATGACCTACTGTTGGGTACCTCTCGATGAGGCAGTGCAACTGGTGCTGGGTGGCAAGGTACATAACGCCCTGGCCATTCAGGCAATTCTTGCAACCTACGTTGCCGCAATGCGCAACTTTGAGGGCTTGCGGGAAGCCACCGACGGCTGGGAGTTCCACCCCTACATGGGGCAGCGCCGCGAGAAGCCACTGAGCTTTCGCTAGGCTAAACACAGCCATCAGATGCAGGTACCGCGCAAGAGCAGAGGATTGCGGTGGAGGCAAAAATAGCGTCTAACCTAAAACTTATTACCAGCGTAACCACTATATTTTGATTCAAGCTGGCATAGGATCGGCGTATCGCGCCGCATAAAAGTACGGAGGAGAAGGCATGGGACAACAGCCAACCCAGCTCAGTCACCCCGCACGCCCCGGACGGACGGATAAACTATCGGGCGCCGGGGAAATCCGGGAGCAGACCCCGCTACAGAAAGCTCTTGACCAGTACCTTATTCACCTGCGCGTTGAGCGGGGAAGCAGCGAAAATACCATCACCTCCTATGCCCGCGACCTGCGACGATACGCCGCGTACCTCGCAACCCTCGGCGTTATTGACCCCGAACGCATCACCACCGCGCAAGTTCGCTCCTTTATGCGGGAACTCGCCTCGCCCACCGTGCCAATCCCCAGGTTTGAGGCCTCAGCCCCGCGGAGTGAAACAGCAGACGGGGGAGCACCCTCCGAAATCTCCACCGAAGAGGCAACCGAATCTGTTGCGCTACTTATCGCCTCAGAGAATGGGCGTGCCCCCTCAGCTAAGGAATCCTCCAAGCAGCGAAGTGCAGAGGCTCTGCCTCTCCCCCTGGGACCCAACTCCATTGCCCGTACCATGGCCGCCGTACGTGGTGCCCACGCCTTCTGGGTTTCGGCCTTTATCCTTGAGCATGATCCGGCCGCAACCGTCACCCCGCCTAAGAATGTCAAGCGCCTGCCCAAGGCCATTACCGTGGAGCAGATGCAACGACTGCTTGCCGTACCCGACCGCGATACCCCCGCAGGTCTGCGCAACCGTGCCATGCTCGAATTTCTCTATGCGACCGGCGCTCGCGTGAGCGAAATGCTCAACGCGGATATTGACGATGTGCATAGCGAGGAAACCCTAACCGACGAAGACGGCCACGACATCACCCTACCCGGATATGTGCGGCTCTTTGGCAAGGGGCGTAAGGAACGCCTCGTACCCCTCGGAAGCTATGCCCACAAAGCAATTCAGGATTACCTGGTGCGCGGTAGACCAGCCCTTACCAACCACGGTAAGGGCACTGCGGCACTTTTCGTCAATGGACGCGGTAGCCGGCTGGGGCGGCAAGGAGCCTGGCTCATCCTCAAGGAGGCAGCAGAAGCGGCGGGGCTCGCCTCGGACTTTTCTCCGCACTCCATGCGTCACAGCTTTGCGACCCACCTCTTGCAGGGAGGCGCCGATATTCGCGTGGTACAGGAATTGCTGGGGCACGCGTCCATTGCAACCACACAGGTATACACCAAGGTCACCCCCGAAGGCCTCCTGGAGGTGTACCGGATGGCACATCCGCGTGCCCACGAGCGGAGCTAAAACCCCGCCAACCCGCGGAAATCCGGTACTTGAGGTAACCTTATACACAACACTTAATCTTTAAAAATTCGAATTCATTGATGAAGGTGAACCATTGACTGAAGCTCAGGCACAAGAACTTGGCCCCACCGGTCGTCCCCTGCGCGTATACCCCGACCCGGCTCCGTTGAGAAGCCACGGTCCCGCCCGCATTATCTCCATGGTGAATCAGAAGGGCGGCGTGGGTAAGACCACCTCCACCATTAA
>CAUQVM010000067.1:0-8720 GCA_963521575.1 uncultured Rothia sp. | reverse complement strand
TCACGAAGCGCATATTCGACTCACCGTAGTAGTAGTTACCAATCACAGTCGAGAATGCGAATAGGAAGATTGCGATGGTCAGGAAGTGCACGGCCCAATCGCCCAGCTGCATTGCCAGCGCAGACTGGGTCAGCGAGGCACCGCGCGACTTATCGCCGTAGGTCGGGTTTGACAGCAACACAATAAACGCAGTCACCGTACACGCCATCATCGTGTCAAAGTACACGCCCAGGGTCTGAACGTAACCCTGCTTCGCCGGGTGAGAAATCGTTGCGGTTGCGCCAGCGTTCGGGGCGGTACCCATACCCGCCTCATTGGTTAGCAGGCCGCGCTTCATACCCCAAATTACGGCACCCATCGTACCGCCGGTTACAAACTCCTTAATGCCGAACGCACCCTGGAAAATCATCAGCAACATGTTCGGGACCTTGGTAATGTTCAGCAGAACCACCAGTAGGCCCAGCAATAGGTACAGCACCGCCATGATCGGGACCAGCCACTCCGTCACCGAAGAAATCGCGCGAATACCACCAAAGATAATGGCTGCGGTCAGCGCCACCATAATCAGGCCAATCGTGATACGGAAGCCCATCGAGTTCGTGCCCGATACATCCAGGTTGAAGGAGTTTGCGGTCGCATCCACCACAGCGTTGGTCTGCACCGCCACAAACACGAATGCGTAGGTAATCACGATAAATGCCACGAAGATGTAGCCCATCCAGCGGGCGTTCAAGCCGCGCTTCATGTAGTAGGCGGGGCCACCAATGTAGGAGTCCTTACCGCGCTCCTTGTAAAGCTGGCCCAACAGGGACTCTGCGAAGGCCGAGGCGGCACCTACGGCTGCAATGACCCACATCCAGAACACGGCGCCGGGTCCACCCATAGCAATTGCCAGAGCCACACCCGCCACTGTACCGGTACCCACACGGGATGCGGCCGACACCGTGAATGCGCGGAAGGAAGAGATGCTCTTCTTGCCGTCGGCTTCGCGCGCTACCGGGTCACCCAGCACGCGCACCATTTCTTTAATGGAGCGCCACTGCACGCCACGGGTGCGAATCGTAATATACAGGCCAGCTGCAATTAGGGCGTAGTAGAGGAAATTACTCCACATCCAGTTCTGAATAGCATCCACAACGTGCGTTAGCCCCGCGGTATGCGTATTAATATCCCCGATGATATTCAAAAGAAAATCCACTCGGCACTCCAATCTAGAAAGCATAAAAGCCCGCACATGCCTTTTCCGGAAGACGGCTGTCGTGGGGGCTACTCTGCTGGGGGTGGGTGCGGCGCGGTGCCGCGGACGAGGGCGTGTGCTCCCCGCATGATTAGTCACTTCATTGTGGAGGGTAAAGGGGGTATTCGGCAACTCATCGAGATGCGAAGCTCAAAATATAGCGAATATTTAACGCCTAAAAAGGATAAATATAAAGATGGCGCATGTTTCTACTACCCGGGTCGAGAGAAGTCTGGAGAAACCCCAAGGGGTGCGTACCGTCTAGATTGACGATGCGCACCGCTCGGGTGTCAGTAGATACCGCGGCGATTTGGGGCAATGTACACCGGTTCAAAACGATTTAAAGCGATCCCCGCTAAAATACCGATTAAAAATACTGACAAAAGCTTCGGCTAAAAATACCGGCTAAAAACTCCGGCGCTGAGGCTTTACAAAGGGGAAAGACAGTACCCCGCGAATCTGCGTCTGAGCCATGAGCATTACCAGACGATCAACACCCAGGCCCAAGCCACCAGTTGGTGGCATGCCCGTCTCCAGGGCATAGAGGAAGTCCTCATCCACCTCCATTGCCTCCGGATCACCCGCCGCAGCCTTGAGGGACTGCTCCGTCAAGCGTTCACGCTGAATCAACGGGTCGGCTAGCTCCGAGTAAGCACACCCCATTTCCATGCCGTTAATCACCAAGTCCCAGCGCTCTGCCAGACCCGGTAAACTACGATGCGGGGCTGCTAGCGGGCTTGTCTCCGCCGGAAAATCAGTGTAGAAAGTCGGCTCCACCGTACTGGCCTCCACCAGCTCGCCGTACAGTTCCTCAATAATTGCGCCGGGCCCCATCCCCTCATGGATGCGCACTCCGTGAACGCGTGCCAGCTCTACCAAATCCTCAAAATCAGTCTGCATGTCGATGCGGCGATTAAGAGCCTCTGATAATGCCTCGCACACCGACACGACGCGCCACGGGCCCGATACATCCCGTAGCGTGCGCTCAGACGAGGTTTTCGAACCCAGGGGGAGTAGGGGAGAACCAAAGGCAGCCACGGCGGCATCCTTAATGAGCCGCTCTGTCAGTTGTCGCATTTGTACGTAGTCGGCATGGGGGCGATAAGCCTCCAGTACCGTGAACTCGGGGTTATGGGTTGCGTCCGCGCCTTCATTACGGAAGTCTCGACCCAGCTCATACACCGGGCCGCTTCCTCCAACTACCAGGCGCTTCAGATACAGCTCGGGGGCGATACGTAGAGTCAGATCCTCACCGTACGCATTAATGTAGGTACGGAATGGGCGCGCGCTCGCCCCGCCGTGCACCGTGTGCAGGATGGGGGTTTCAACCTCCAGGAAGCCCTCGGAGTCTAAGCGTGCACGCAGGGCCTTGATAACCGCTGTGCGCAGGCGCAGGTTTTGCATCTGATCCGGATGCACGATCAGGTCGGTCGAGCGGCGGCGTAGGCGCGCCTCGGGATCGGTGAAGGCTTCAAAGGGAATGGGGTGCAGGCTTTTAGCGGTCATGCGCCAGCTGGAGGCAATGAGAGAGGGAGTGCCCGTACGGCTCATGCCGAGGGTGCCGGTCACCTCGACGAGGTCACCAGCGTCAAGAGCTTGGGAGGCTAGGCGAAGCAACTCCTCGCCCACAAAGCGGCGCTCCAGAATAGTCTGTAGGGTATCGCCAGCTTCAGTAAGGGTTATAAAGAGAACGCCACCGTGGTCGCGCAAAGTGCGCACTCGGCCCGAAACGGTGCATTCCTTATCTAGAATATTTTTGTTCGAGAATATGGCAAGGGCCTCAGGTACGCTGAGTATACCGGTGCGCACAGAGGCAGATGCACTGTTAGAAACACCACCCAGGGGGTAGGGGTCCATACCCGCATCGCGCAGTATCTGTAGGTGACGAATCCTGTGCTGCGTTTGCTGGCTACGAGGCACCTCTGGTGCGGTCTCGGCCGCTTCTACGTGTAGCTGGTGCAGACGCTCCAGCTCCTCCTCACTCAGCACACGGTGGCTTGTATCGTCCCGACGAGCCGAAAGATTCGGCAGGAATCCCTCCGCCATACCGGCGGCAAAGACAACATTTACAAACGCCAGCGTCGGCTCACACGCCAGGTAGCGGGGGACCCAGTGTGGGGCAAACTTCAGGTTGAACCGATATAGGCGGCGTAGTTGCAGGAATCGGTCTAGAATGCCCAAGGAGCGAGAGGCAAAACGATTCCACGCTGATGCTCCTACCCGGTCGGCAGCAGCAAAAATATGCCCGAACATCGCAAAGTTCAGGGACACCCTGCGCACGCCCATCGAGGGAGCCCGATCCATGAGGGAGGCTACCATGAACTCGACTACACCATTGGGGGCTTTGGGGGCGCGGCGCATAACGTCCAGGGATAGGCCTGTTGGACCCCAGGGCACGAAGGAGAGCATGGCCACCATGCTCCCCGTTTCGTCATGGGTTGAGACAACCAGGGTCGACCCGTCGGCCGGGTCATTGAGACGGTTCAGCGCCATGGAGAAGCCCCGCTCCACGCGGCCGTGACGCCATGCAGAAATGTCGTGCCTCAGCTGCTGTTTCTGCTGCTCATTTAGCTCAGAATATCGGCGAATTTGTACGGTGTACCCACCGCGACGCACGCGTTGAACAGCTTGACGTACCGCGAGCATCGAGGTGTCGTTCAGGGTAAAGCGGTCGGTCTCGAGGACGGCTTCCTCGCCCATCTGCAGGATGCTCAGCCCCGCCCGACTATAGGCGCGGGCACCGGCCTCGCTCACGCTCAGGGCGGCCGGAACCCAGCCGTAGCGTCGAGCCTGAATCATCCACTGCTCGATGGCCTCAGGCCAGGAGTGAGGATCACCCACGGGGTCGCTGGAGGCCAAACAGACAGAACCGACCGTACGGTAGGTAATGGCAGCCCGCCCGTCGGGGGAGAAAATGACCTGCTTGTCACGGCGAGTAGCGAAGTATGAGAGGGAGTCGTTGGCCCCGTAACGCTGCAATAGTGCGCGGATGCGGAGCTCTTTCTCCCCGTCCCACTCGTCGGGGGTACGATAGCCGCGGGCAAGCAGGTATAGCGCGCCGACAAGAGAGAAACCGTATCCGAGGGAGGCGATGAACCCCAGCGTGTCGCTGGCCCAGGAGGCCGGCTGGATGCGTTCAGCACCCATACCGTGCATGAGGATATCCCAGGGGGTCAGGTTACGCAGGGCGGGCCACCAGCCAACGTGGCTGAGGTACCAGAGCAACGCAGTGGTAACGGTAATACCACCAATGGCGGTGGCTACTGCCCCCGCCCACGAGAGACGGCCGATATGCGCCGGGAATGCCGAACGAATGCTGATGAGGAAAGGCACCAGGGCACAGGCAAGGACAGCGGAGAGGGTGTCGACGCCTGAAGAGAGCACCTGATCCTTGGGCATGATCCCAGCGGGGAAGAAGAGAATGACGGCGCTATGGAGGGCCAAAAGCGCCCCGAGGGCCTCGAACGCGATGACAGCGTAGAGCGCGGCTCGCTTGCGCGCAATGAGTCCAGAGACCAGCACAATCATGGTGATGGCGCTAGGTAGGGTGTGGGTGGAGGGGATATTAAGCAGGTCGGCGGTAATCTCCCACCAGGTGAAGCCGCGGCCGTGGCGTAGGGGAGAGATAATCCACGCAAAGGAGGTGATGAGGGCTGCAAACGAGTACACCCCGATCACCCAGCGTGCTGATGTCTCCGCATACTGTGAGGCGGGTGCTGGTTGAGGACCTGCTCGTCGTGTGCGTCGGGGTACCGTGCGGGGATTGTCGGTAGGTCGGTGAGACATCGTTATCATCAGCCTGGGGGATTCGGGGTGTTAACAGGGGTTCGAGTGTGTGGTGGATTTGGTGCGGGAGCGTCCGCGTTTAGGCCTTTGGCTCGGCCTGGGTTTGCGGTTCGCGGTAGGTTCCCTCGAAGACATCAGGGATACCGTTGTTATCGGCGTCGACGCTTTCCTTCTCCGCCAGAGCACGGTAGTGCTTATTGCGGCGTGAGAGGATAGCCGACCCCACGATAGCGGCTAGGATGGAGCCGACGAGGATGGCGATCTTGGCATCTTCGGTGTGAGCGGAGCCGTGCGGGAAGGAGAGCTCGGCGACCAGTAGAGAAACAGTGAAGCCGATACCGCCGGTTGCAGCCAGACCCACTACGTCAATCCACGCGACGTCGGGGTCGAGGCTGGCGTTCTTGAAACGGGTGACGAGCCAGGTAGTTCCGAAGATGCCGATGGTTTTTCCGGCTACCAGCGCGATCATAATGCCCAGCGCTACCGAGTCGGTGAGGGCGCGGTGCAGGCCCTCGAAGCCGCCGACAGCGACGCCGGCGCTGAAGAAAGCGAAGAGGGGCACGCAGATACCGGTGGAGAGGGGGCGGAAACGGTGCTCGAGGACCTCGGCTAGGCCGTGTTCGGCTTGGGCGGCCTTGGAACGGGCGGACATCTTAACGGGTACACAGAAGCCTAGAATTACGCCGGAGATGGTGGCGTGAATGCCAGATTCGAGGA
The DNA here is from genome assembly GCA_963521575.1 of uncultured Rothia sp. GTDB lineage: Bacteria > Actinomycetota > Actinomycetes > Actinomycetales > Micrococcaceae > Rothia. The sequence goes on along the minus strand of CAUQVM010000067.1, from coordinate 2,980 downwards.
AGAGCGCCCAGGTGATGATACCTAGAGGTAGTAGGAGCAACCATGCAGCCAGCGGCTTGAGATGCAGCATGGTTTCGCCACGGTAGGCGATGAACGCGAAGAGCGCGAGGGGGATGAGCGCCATGAGCAGGTATTCGCTATGGAAGTTATTGGTGTAGAAAATGGCGATAATGAAGATAGCGATAAGGTCGTCGACGACTGCTAGAGTCAACAGGAAGACACGCATCGCCGAGGGTAGGAAGGTGCCGACTGCAGCGAGTACGGAGACCGCAAACGCGATGTCGGTTGCGGTGGGGATAGCCCAGCCGTGCAGCGCGGTGGGGCTACCGAAGTTAATGGCTACGTAGATAATGGCAGGGGTGATGACGCCTCCGAAAGCCGCGGCAATGGGTACGATGGCGGTGGAAGGCGACTTGAGATCGCCAATCACGAATTCCTTCTTGAGCTCCAGGCCGGTGAGGAAGAAGAAGACTACGAGTAGACCGTCTGCAGCCCAGGTGCCGATGCTCATCTGCAGGTGCTTGAAGCCGGGAATTTCTGGGCCGAGTACGGTGTCTCGTAGGCCAAAGTAGATGCTGGATGCGGGGGTGTTGGCTAGGGTGACAGCCAGGACCGTAGCGACGAGCAGGATAATGCCGCCGAATGATTCGGTGCGCAGAATATCTGCGACGCGACGTGAGTTGCTGTACGATCCACGGCTGAGAGTATCCGGGGTTGCGGGGGTGTGAGTCATTCTCTCCTCTTTCTGCCGCTCTTTCTGACGCGAGATTCTGCGGCATCTAAGGCATTAAGTGTACCCGTGGCGGTGGAGGTATTCGAGTGGTGGTATGCGACTCTTAGCCCCTGAAACGTTTAGTTGAGGGGTGTGGGTGCGGGTTAAACAACACAACGTCCCGTCGGTCCTCGCGCGGTGGCGGGGGGGACGGAACGTTGTGTAATTTTGACCGGCGGTATGCGCTGTTGCCGTGTCCGAGGGTCGATTAGGAACCTGCGATGGCGGGTGCGCCGGACTCCTGGCCGTGGCCGTCGGCCAGTTCGCGGGCTACGTAGTTCTCGAGGTCGAAGAGGTTGCCGTTGGCGCGCTTCACAACGGTCACGAGGGTCTCCATGGTGGCGACTTCCTCAACCTGTTCCTTCAGGAACCAGAGGATGAACTGCTCGCCCAGTGCGTAGTTCTCGGCACGTGCTGCGGAGAACAGTGCCTCAATCTGACCGGTGACGACCTTTTCCTGTGCCAGGGACATGTCGACGATTTCCTGGACGTTCTCGAAGTCGTTCTTGACGGCGGGAACGGCGGGAATCTCAACCTTGTGACCGCGGTCGAGCTTGTACTGAACCATCATGAGGGCGTGCTCGCGCTCTTCAATGGACTGGTTGTAGAAGAACTTTGCCAGCTGAGGCAGGTCCTGGCTATCCAGCCAGATAGCCATGGAGAGGTACTGGTGAGATGCAGCGAACTCATGGCCAATCTGTTCGTTTAGCAGATCGTAGAAAGACTTAGTCATTGGTTTCTCCTTGTTGATGATTGCCAATGTGCGCTGGATAGCGCGGTGCAACCTATTAGTACTTATCGTATGGGATATTTTGATCGCGGTATAGAGAGAAAGAGCTTATTTTTGGGATAGCTGAGGTTTTCCTGACAAACTGTCGCTATCACCCTAAGTTGTGATGGGAGGTTACCTGCTTGGTAGCTTATCCAGAAGTATATTGGCCATGACAATTATCCCCGCTGTCTTTAAAGAGGGTTAGGGATTTTAAAAGGTGTTGGGGTGCCTTCCAATTCGGAACGCACCCCGACACCCGAGTCTTCTTTAGTTCTCAGGATAGTCCCCACGTTTTAACGCATTAATTGAGATGATATTCGAAGGAGTATCACCTAGGACTGCCTCTCCAATTTCTGCAAGGTGTGCAACCTGCTCGGCTGAGAGATGATCAAAGATCTGACGGCGTACTTCGGCAACATGGCCGGGGGCTACATCCTGTACCTTCTTTTCGCCGGCCGGTAGCAGATGGCAGATACTGACTCGGCGGTCTTCTGCACTGAGGGAGCGGCGTACGTAACCGTCTTTTTCGAGTCGGGCGACCACACGCGAGAGACGAGCGGGCAGGGTATTGGTTGTGATAGCCAGCTCAGTCATAGTGAGAGAGTGGTCGTCTGATTCGGAGAGCATCGCGAGTACCATGTATTCGACAAAGCTGATACCCGCGTCGTTCTGGAGCTGGTTCTCAAGGCGTCGGGTTAGGTTAAAGATAATGGAGCTGATGAAGAGCCAGCTTTCTCGCTCTTCCGGGGATAGCCAGTGCGTAAATTGGCTGTCGATGGTGTTGCCTGACTGGGAAGCAGGCGTGGTTGGTGTGGACACTGGGTTAGTTCCTCTTTTATCGGATGTGGAACTCTCGTGGCGCGAGAGACGTGGTGTGATTGCACCCATTGTAGCGAAACCAAAATTCGAGGAGCTCAAAATTGGTATGGTCAAGCCAGGCTTGACACTCCGATGCTAATTTTTGGAAGGGTGCTAGGTTCTTCCTTTTTCGTGTTTCGGGGGCCAAAACCCCAAAATATTGGGTGACCTGCAGCATGTGAAAAAAAGATTTCCACTGCAAGTATAGATCAGAAGAGCCCAGGAATCATCTTGGATTCAAACGGTAAATTCCGCGGAATATCAAGGATTTTTGGAGTGTGGATAAAAACTTAGAAGGGCCTCAAGAGATTGCACTTAGTGAAAAATAACGAAATGATAACAAATTTTTTAAAAAAATCACGATTTTGGCTTTGCAGGCGTTATGAAACCGTGTACACTTATTACCAACGGGGTCGAAGGAAGCCTCCGACGCGAGACCGGAAGCTCGCTTCGATAGGTTCGACTCTCTATTTATCGGTGATTGTCGTCGGTGTACGAGCAACTCGTATTTCTACCGACGGATGTGCGGTGCGGGTGCAGTTCGTGGTTGGGCTGCATTCCGTACCGTATCTTTTTAA
>CAUQVM010000066.1:0-8925 GCA_963521575.1 uncultured Rothia sp. | reverse complement strand
CTTTTCAGGGTGGAGACGCTTGTAAATCTGGGAAATCTTTGCACCCTTAACCTTCAGCTGAAGATGTTCAGGAATATCCGCAGTAAAAGCATTCTGTCCCGGTTTGATGTATGACAAGCGTTCCTGAACGACCTGCGACTGCTTAGTCAATTCGGTACCAGTCATCTCAGCAGTGATAGGAGGCTGCTCCAATGCGGTACGAGCCGACACATCATGATTGCGATAAGGCTCAGTAGAGGGAACCTTGAACTCTACATCCTGGTCATTACGAATGCCCACGATAATAATGCGGTGGCGTGCCTGAGGAACACCGTATTCTTCAAACTTATAGAGATTGGTCACGAGCTTGTAACCAGCCTTCTCAAAGGTCTCAAGAATCTGGTTAAAGGCTTTACCCTCATTAGCGCTACGAAGGCCGCCGACATTCTCAGCAAGGAACCACAGAGGCTGGAACATTTCCAAGGCCTTAGCACCATAGGTATAAAGCGGACCGTAAGTACCGTCCAGGCCCTTCTGTTCGCCCACAGTAGAGAAGTCATTGCAGGGGAAGCCGAAAGCTAGACCATCAATATCGCCCAGCTCTTTCAGCACGGAGTAGTCAAGCTCTCGAATATCAGCATGCACTACAGATTCAGGGCGATCCGGGCAGATATTTTGGCGGTAAGTATTGCACGTATCTTCGTCGTAGTCAGTCGCCCACTGGTGAACAATCTTCCAGTCGGGGTCAGAGATAGAAGCGCGGGTTGCGCCAATAGCAAGGCCACCGGGGCCACAAAAAAGTTCACCTAGCTTAAATTCCATGCCCACAACTATACCCTAATATATTCGAAAATATAACCACGAGCTGCACATATTTTCGAATATTGAAAATATTAAAGTATCTAAAAATATATTTAATTGAATCAAAAATCATATTCTCACCATCCTCTTAGTATTCGAACGCACAAGCAACCACATGTATAGCTTCCCCCTTTCGTTCCAATGAGCGCCCAACTTACATGCCCTTGTTGGATGTCCCATATCTATATCTAGCTTCCAGCTCACCAGTCAGGGAGCCAATGACGACCGGGCGCGCGCCTGCACCGCCGCTGGGTTAGTCTTATAGCATGACCTGGATGAACGGCCTGCGCGCCACTTTTGACCTTGAAACCACCGGTGTGGACGTCACCACCGCCCGCATCGTGACTGCTTCCCTGATCCTGCTGGACCCTCAGGGTAATGTGGTGCGCCGTGGCGAGTGGCTGGCTGACCCCGGCGTTGAGATCCCCGCCGGTGCCGCCGCCGTGCACGGTATTACAACCGAGTACGCGCGTGAGCACGGCCGTCCCGCCCGCGAGGTGGTGTGGGAGCTTGCCGGCGCGATTGGTGCGCTGAACCTTGACGGCGTGCCGATTATTGCATTCAATGCCGCCTACGATTTTTCGGTGCTGCACCACGAGATGCTGCGCCACAATATTGCCAACGGTGAGCTGCCGCCCGGTGTGGTGCTCGACCCGTATGTTCTGCATAAGCACGTGATTCCGCGTAAGCGCGGCAAGCGCACCCTTGAGGTTCTTGCCGCCGAGTACGGTGTCTCCCTGGAGAACGCGCACACCTCCGCTGATGACGCCCTGGCGGCGGAGCGTCTGCTGGTGAAGCTCACCGAGCAGTTCCCCGAGGTTCTCAACGTGGATGCACGCCAGCTACACGAGCAGCAGATTCAGTGGGCGGCGGAGCAGGCGGCGAGCTTCCAGGCGTGGTTGCGTACGCAGCCGGGTAAGGAATCTGAGGTCATTGACGGCCGCTGGCCGGTGCGCCGCTAAACCTGCGCCGCTAAAAACCTAGGTAGCGCCCCAATTACTTCTCCTTTGCTGACGGGCTGACACTATCCCCGTTTGGGCTTCTCCCCTATGCTAGATAAGGAACCACACCTACACGAATAGCACGTGAATAGCACGACCCGGAAGGCCTCTCATGGATGATCAGCCCCGCACTACCGAGCCGTACCCTGACACTAATACGCGCAGTATTTATCTGGGGTCTACCCGTCTGGCTCATGAGCACCTGGTGGCGCAGTCGCAGGTGGTGCTCCGCCTGGGCCGCATCCTGATGAAGTCGGGTGCGAGCGCATACCGTATTAAGGCGTCGATGGCGCGTTTGGCAAAGGCTGTGGGGTTGAAGGAGCATCACGCGCAGGTGACCTTCACCGAAATTTCGACCTCTTCGTACACGGAGGGTAATTTCCGTACCGAGGTCGCTGAGCAGCGCACGATGGGCATTAACGCTCATAAGCTGGATCAGTTGGGTAAGTTCATTTCTGAGCTTCCTGAAAAGATTACTCCGGCGGAGGCGAATGCTGAGCTTGACCTTATTGATTCGGCGAAGCCTCTGTACACCCGCTGGATGTTGGCGCTGGCGTCGGCGGTGGCGTGTGCCGGGTTCGCGTTCTTGAACCGTGGCGGCCTGGTGGAGTGCACGGTGGTGTTCTTCGCGGCGGGTGCCGGCCAGTTTTTGCGTTCGACCCTGCTCAAGCGCGGGGTGAGCCATTTGGCAACGTGGATGGCGTGCGGCTTCCTGGCGGCGGGCCTGTACATTGCGCTTGTTAATGTGCTGGTCGCGGCGGGTTGGATTAGCCCGAACCATATGATTGGTTTCATTTCGTCGGTACTGTTCTTGGTGCCCGGTTTCCCCATGGTGACGGGCATGCTCGATATTTCCCGCATGGACTTTTTGGCGGGTATTTCGCGTCTAACCTATGTGGGTTTGTTGTTGCTGAGTGCGTCATTTGCGGTGTGGGTTTTGGGTTCACTCTTCCACCTGCCGTTGGCGGCTCCTGCGCCTCTTAACCTTGACCCGACCCTGTATTTGGTGTTGCAGGTGCTTTCCTCGGGTGTTGCGGCGGCTGGCTTCGCGATGCTTTTTGCCGCTTCCCCGGTGGCGTGTGTGTGGGGCGGCGTGATTGCAGCGGTGGCGAACCCCATCCGTATTCATATGGTGGAGGCGGGTATGCCCGCGCATATGGCAGCGACGATTGCCGTGTTTGGTGTGGGTATTTTGGCTGAGATTGTGGCGCCGCTGCATCAGCGTAAGTACACCCGTATTTCCCTGTCGGTTCCGGCGGTGGTGACGATGGTTCCGGGTGTTCCGTTCTACCGTTCGATGTCGCATTTTGCTAGCGGTGACATGTACTCGGCGGCGAGCGGTTTCGTTCAGTCCCTGCTGATTTTCATGGCGTTGGGTATGGGCCTGGCGTTTGTGCGTCTGCTCTTTGATAAGAACTGGCTGTTCGATCAGGACACTCAGGTGCTCAACCGTCTGGACACTGACCGGCACCTGCGTTAGCGCGTTGCGCATCCCCTCTGTTCCCTAACTTGTTTGTTGTGTTTTATCGTCACCTTTCGGTACGTTCAGGTGCTTGTCACCTGCGGTTCATCTGTAGCGCCTATGATGGTTAGGTACGGGATGCTAATAGCGTGCGGGCTCCGTTGCCCGTTGCACGTCGTCCCTTGTAATTCTTTAGTTCGCCGTCTCGTTTGAAAGGCACCGATACGATGACTTCCTCTTCTACTCACCCGCTGCATCATGAAACCAGTGAGAAGCTTTTTGAGCGTTCTCGCGCGGTGATTCCCGGTGGTGTGAATTCCCCGGTGCGCGCCTTCAATTCTGTGGGCGGCACTCCCGCGTTTGCGGCGAAGGCTAAGGGCGCGTACCTGTACGATGCGGACGGCAACGAGTACGTTGACCTGGTCTGCTCGTGGGGTCCGTCGATTCTGGGTCACGCGCATCCGCAGGTGGTTGAGGCTGTTCAGCAGGCGGCTGAGCGCGGCCTGTCTTTTGGTGCGGCGAGCGCGCCGGAGGCTGAGCTGGCTGAGCTGGTGGTCAACCGTATTAACGCGGTGATTCCTGGCGCTATTGATCAGGTGCGTATGGTGTCCACCGGTACTGAGGCGACCATGACTGCGATTCGTCTGGCGCGTGGTGTGACCGGTCGCGACAAGATTATTAAGTTCGCGGGCTGCTACCACGGTCACGTGGATGCGCTGCTTTCCGAGGCGGGTTCGGGTGTGGCTACTTTGGCGCTGCCGGGTTCTGCTGGCGTGACTGCCGCAACCGCCGCGGAGACCATCGTTCTGCCCTATAACGACCTGGACGCTGTACGTGAGGCGTTCGCGAACCATGAGGGTCAGATTGCCGCCATTATCACTGAGGCGGCGCCCTGCAACATGGGCGTGGTGACCCCCGAGCCCGGTTTCAACCGTGGCCTGCATGAGATTGCTCACGCGAACGGTGCGCTCGTCATTTTTGATGAGGTGCTGACCGGTTTCCGTGTGTCTTCGGCTGGTTACTGGGGTTACGCGGCTCCCGAGGATGGCGGCTGGGTTCCCGATATTTTCACGTTCGGCAAGGTCATTGGTGGCGGTATGCCCATCGCTGCCCTGGCCGGTAAGCGTGAGGTCATGGAGCACCTGGCGCCGGTCGGCCCGGTCTACCAGGCGGGTACCCTCTCCGGTAACCCGCTGTCCGTCGCGGCGGGCATTACGACCCTGACCCTGGCTGATGCCGCCGTCTACGCGCACCTGGATTCGCGCAGCGCCCAGCTGCAGCAGGCTCTGACCGAGGCGTTCAACGCCGCCGGTGTGGACCACTCCATCCAGAGCGCCGGTAACCTCTTCTCGGTCGCGTTCGGCACCTCTCAGGAGGGCGTGCACAACTACGCCGACATCAAGGCCTCGGCAACCAGCCGCTACAACGCGTTCTTCCACTCCATGCTCGAATCCGGCGTGTACCTGCCGCCGAGCGCGTTCGAGGCGTGGTTCGTCTCAGCCGCCCACAATGATGAGGCGATGGACCGTATCATCTCGGCTCTTCCGGCTGCCGCAGCTGCTGCCGCATCCGCGTAGGGGTTCGAGAGACGTAAGGAGGTGAGCCGCTCATGGATCTGAGCGCTCTGGGACTGCCTATGGAGCAGCTACGCGACGTGTGGCTAATCGCCTTCATGGTGTACCTGGGCTCGTGCCTACTGGTGGATATCGCCTACCCGGTGCCGATCAAGAAGGAGAAGGCAGCCGAACTGTACCTTAAGGTGTCCGGCTCGCCCGTTGATGAGGCGCGCCGCGCCACCGCGGAACGCACCGCGATGGGTGCGCCGCTGAGCTCCTCCCGCAAGGGTAGCGCCACGAAGAAGGCGAAGAAGAAGCTGGATTCTATTGAGGGCGCCGGCGTGTTTAGCGGCTGGTTCCACGTGGTCATGTACCTGTGGGGCTGGATTGTGGCGGTCTCTATCTTCACCCTGTACTGGGATATCGTGTACGACGGTGTTGTACTACCGGCGCTGATTCTGCCGTTCCTCATGGTGTACCTGGGTGCGCGTATTGGCCGCCGTCAGTGGCGTGCAGTTCGCGGATACAGCAAGGACGACCGTGTGCTGGGCATGCCGCGCATCTACTCGGCGACGCTGGGTAAGCTGAGCGCACCGTTCCGTGTGCGCGGCACGGTGCCGGGTGTAGAGCCGATCCGTGACGACCGCACCGCCTACTGGGTGCTCAACGGTATTGCGTTCCTGCTTGCTTTGGTTTTCTTGACCTCGCTTGCGGGCTGGAGCATCGACGAGGATTGGGAAGCGATCTATATCGGTCATGCCTCCTGGTTCTTGCTGGCGGCGGGCGTTCTGCTGATCATCATATTGCTGATGCGTAGCCGCGATTACGTGCTGTACAACCCGGATTCGTTCCAGGCTGGGCGTCTGTTCCTTCCGGCGAAGTCCCGCCCCTACTCTGAGGTTCGCGCGTTCCGTGTGTACCCTAAGAACCCGGACGCTATCAATCTGAACCCGAAGGACGCGAGCCAGTGGACGCTGGAGATTCTGCTCCCCGGCGGCCGCAAGCACGACTATTCGCTGAATGATCACCAGATTGATTGTTTGGTGGCGCAGATTGCGTTCAATATTGAGCAGGGACGCTGGGCGCAGCTGGATTCGCCGGCGGACCGTGAAATGTTGGCGAAGTACTTCGTGGACGGCCGCGTCATCTGCACGACCATGGGGTACAAGCCTGCCGGTAAGCATGCGGAGGAGGCGGCACGCCGCGCATCCTTCCAGAAGGCGCAGTACAAGTAAACCTGCAGCCTATATACCGCGAGAAGCCACATGTGTTTCGAGAAGCCACGTTTTATGTTGCTTTTCGAAACACATGTGGCTTCTGAGCATCACAGACGCACCATCACCGATACCCGTAGAGAGGACAAATCATGGACCTTGCAGCCCTGGGCCTGCCCCTGGAGCAGGTGCGCAACGTGTGGCTGGTGGCATTCTTCATCTACCTGGCGTGTTGCCTGCTGGTGGAGGTCGCCTACCCGACGCTCGTTGGGGCCTCGCGAGCGCGCGAAGTCTACACCTCGGTGATGGGTTCCCCCGTCGAGGATGTGAAGGAAGCAATTACAGAGCTCGCGGATGCTGGCACTCACCTCACGCCCGAGCAGGAAGAAGCGGCATTCCGCAGGGCTGAAGCCCAACTGGAAAGCATTAAGGGCTCGAACATCATTATGGATTTCGGGCATATCCTCGTGTACGGCTGGGCGTGTGTCATCGTCTATTCGACGTTCGTTCTGTACTGGGATATGGCGTACGACGGGATCCTGATTCCGGGGCTGCTTCTGCCGTTCCTCATGGTGTATTGGGCGGCGCGCTGGGGTCGCCGCGGCTGGCGCGTCGCACGCGGTTTCAGCCCCAATGAACGTCATCTGGGCATGCCCACTATTTACACCAGGACGCTGGGTCGGCTCAGTGCCCCGTTCCGCGGCACGGTCGCCATGCCCAGTAGTGAGCCCATTCAAGTTGATTGGAAGGGGCAGGGAATCTTCCTCTTTGTGGCTCTTCCTGTCGGTGGTTTCTTCCTGCTCTGCTACCTTCATTCGCTCGCGAACACCGAGCTGCTCGAGTATGTACCCACCTACATCGGCAAGACCTCAATAGCGTTTCTTGTTGTCTACGTGTTCGCCATTCCGTACCTGTGGTGTACGGTGCGTTCGTACTACCGGTTCACGCCGACCGTGGTGAAGCGTGGGCGGTTTTTCCGTTCGCCCAAGGTCTACCGGTACTCCGATATTGAGCGGTTCAAGGTTTACCCGTGGTACACGGGCGATCCCGAGCATATAGACCCTGATCAGCAGATGCCCAGTGATTGGCGTCTTGCCGTCACCTTCTCCAATGGTTCCCAGCAGACTTTTGGGTTCGGGGATTACCGCATCGATTGTTTGGTGGCACATATTGCGTTCAAGCTGGAGCAGGAACGCTGGGCAGATGTGGACTCCCCGGCAGACCGCGAGAGGCTGCCCCTGTATTTTGTGGAGGGGCGCGCCATCTGCCTCACGTTGGGCTACAAACCGACAAACGAGCTGACGAAGAAGGCGGCGCGTATCGCATCCTTCCGCGCAGTGAATTAGTGCCCAGCGAGAAGCCACACATCATCACCGATCATCATCACCGACAACCCCGTAGAGAGGACAACTCATGGAGCTAAGCGCTTTGGGGATACCCCTAGAGCCGGTACGCTACATATGGCTCATCGCCTTTATCGTTTACATAGGGTTATGCGTAGTGCCCGCTATCACCCATCCGGCAACCATCACCACGGAGAAAGCAAAAGAGCTCTACATCGCCCGTTACGGCTCTCCCGTCAACAAGGCGATGAGGTATGCCGAACGTCGCTCCCTGGAGGGTAACCCGCTGCCAAAACATAAACTGCGCTCTAACCTCACCCGTGCCCGCAAAGAAATCGATAGCGTCTACGGTATCTCCTCGATTGAGGCTTGGTTCCACGTGCTCATGTATGTGTGGGCATGCCTTGTCGCACGGTCCATCTTTCGTCTGTACACAGATATTGCCCATAATGGCATTCTGCTACCGGCTCTGTTGTTGCCGTTCTACATGGTGTTCGTGGGTGCACGTTCGGGTCGCCGCACCTGGCGCAAAGCCCGAAGCATCGATACGGATGACACGACAGCCGGGTTGCCTCAAATCTATAGCGCAGCATTGATGCGTCTCAACCTTTTTGCTGTGCCGAATGGGGCTCATCCTCAAGCTAAACCGGTTCGGGCAAAGAATGATTTCTACGTTGAAACCCACTTTGTGTTGGTTGTGGCTCTCATCGTCTTCTTCTATTCGCTTGTCGGTTGGACAGTTCTAGGTGTTCAGCCAATGCCCATTGGTGGAGCTTCCATAACGCTGGCAATTGTTACCACCGTAACTGTAGTAACTCGGTGGGTTTATATGAGGCGGTACCTGCTGTTCAACCCCGATTCGTTCTACGTCGGGCGGCTTTTCCTCCCCGCGAAGAAGTACAGTTACCCCGATATTGAGGAGTTCTGCGTCTTCCCGAAGAACCCCGAACAAATCAAGCCGACCTTCTACGAGCCCTCGCAATGGCAGATAGAAATCAAGGTGCCGTCCAAGATTCCGCCGAACCTTGCCAAGCGCATGCCGTGGCTGCGCAGGCACATTGTGGCGGTGCACGATGAGCGGGTCGTCTGCCTGACCTCCCAGGTTGCGTTCTACCTGGAGCAGGAACGCTGGGCGGACCTGCGCTCCCCCGCCGACCGTGAGAAACTCGGGGAATACTTCACCAACGGCAACGTTGTGTGCACCTCCCTCGGGTACAAACCCGTCAGCGAAGAACAACCATAAACGGCGAAAAGCCACATGTGTTTCGAGAAGCCACCAAAGACGTGGCTTTTCGAAACACATGTGGCTTCTCAGCGTTACAGGAGGGAGGGGGTTAGGCGTCCAGCTCGCGGAGCCAGCCTGCCGCCTCCGTACCGTAATAGGTCAGGATGACGTCCGCACCGGCGCGGTGAATCGAACGCAGCGCCTCCAACACCACAGCCTTACGGTCAATCCAGCCGTTCGCCGCAGCAGCCTCAATCATCGCGTACTCACCCGACACCTGATAC
>CAUQVM010000065.1:0-8954 GCA_963521575.1 uncultured Rothia sp. | reverse complement strand
TCACCATCTCCTGCGGGATGACGGGGTCTTCCTGGTCGCGGCCGAAGAACACCGGTAACTCGGTCTTCTTCAGCTCCTCGTCCTTGAAATACGGCGAGTCAGAGTCCACCGCGTAGCCCGACAGCCCCACCACGGCGGCGAACTCGCCGGGAGCGTGACGCACCATCGAGGTTGCGATACCCATTCCCTGCGAGAATCCCAGCAGGGTCACCGAAGCATATGGCTCACGGTTTGCTCGCACCCACTCCAGCACGTAGTCGCTCGCCTGTTCAATGGCGCGTTGATCGGATTCGAGCTGCTGGTTCAGCGGGTACCATTGGTAGCCGATAGCGTCTGCGGCAATGTAGGCGCCGGTCGAATCCGCGGAGAACTGGGTACCAACCGGCTGCAGTGCACGCATGGAGGCGTAGGTAAACCCCTCCTGCGGAAGGTACGCCGCCAGGGACAGCAGGTCGTGCTCCTGGGAGCCATAGCCGTGTAGCATGAGCACCAGGTGGGTGCAGGCACGTTCGGGCTCGGGGCGGGTGTATTCGACGACATATTTGTTTTCGCTCATGCACCCATCTTAGCGAGGACTCCCCCACAAACCTGCACCGCAGGTTCCGCCGCTAGCTTGACCCTCACCTAACGTGAGGTTTTAGAGTGAAACCATGGACGCGAACATAACACCACCTGACGGGCACCATGAATACACCGTAGGAGAAGCGGCATCATTGCACGGGCTCACAGTCCGTACGCTTCACCGCTGGGAGCAGCGGGGCTTGCTCAACCCGGTGCACGATGAATTCAACGGGTACCGATACTATACCGACGCAGATCTTGAACGAATCACCGTCATCATGGGATATCGCGCCATAGGCATGAGTCTTGACACCATTCACAAAATACTGCAGGACCAAGCAAACAGTACCGAGCATCTGCTCGCTCAGCGGGATATGCTTCAACGCAAAATCGTCGCGTACGGGCGCATGCTTGAAACCATCGAACACCTTTTGGAAGACACTATGGCACCTAAACATGAGCAGCTCACCGCCGCCGAAAAAGCAGAAATTATGGGTGAAGGGTTCAGCCTCACCCACCAGCAGGAAGCACAGGAGCGTTACGGAAAAACTGACGACTGGGCTGAATATCAGCGCCGTACTGCAACGATGAACCGTGCCGACTGGCAGAACGGCAAACAGCAGGTCGAAGAGGTGGAAAACGCCCTCGTCGAAGCATTCAGTCGCGGCGTGAAGCCGGGCACCAAGGAGGCAAACGCGCTCGCTGAGCGGCACCGTGCCGCCCTGTTCTTCTTTGAGGTTACCCCCGCCAAGCACGCTATTCTGGCTCGCGGCTACGTTGAGGACCCACGTTTCAAGGCGCATTACGAGAAGCTTGCACCCGGGCCGGGCTTGCAGAGTGGTTGCGGGAGGTCATCTACGAGAATGCTCGTGCGCACGGTGTTACTCCCGAGAAAGCCACCTGGGGTTAAACCTTCGGATCAAAGACGCCTAGTAACTCAGTGTGAGTAGCTGAGCATCAAAAGACACCCGGCTTCCCTAGGCAGGGAAGCCGGGCGCTATATGCTGTCTGGGCAAAGCTAGCTGGGTGTTTAGGTGCTTCGTCAAGCTGACGGCGGTGCGCCTGAATACGCGCATCCAGGCGCTCCAGGTTATGTTGCAGACCCAGAATCTCGTTCTCAATTTTTACGCGTGCGCGTTCCATGACCTTGATGGAAAGCGCGTGGTCGTGCGGGTTACTCAGGATAGTCCGGATGTCCGCTAGACTCATGCCTGCTTGTCGGCAAGTAGCGATAAATTGAGCCGAGGATATGGATTCCTCATCAAAGACACGGGTTCCGTGAGTATCTCGGGGCACCGTGATGAGCCCTTCTTTTTCGTAATAACGTAGGGCATGGGTGCTCACCCCCAACTGCTCTGCTACCTCTTGAATACTTGCCACGGATAATATGCTAGGTGGTTAGAGCGGGTCTAAAGCAAACTGGGTCATTTTCCCTTTTCAATACTCAAAAGGCATGTTACCCAAACAGACAGCTGTAAGGAGCGACACTCCTACACGAGAGTTGTGTGAACGCTGGACTAGCGGTAATAGTATGCGCACCGAGCTATAGGACGTGCTACCGCCATTTTCGAGAAAGGTAACAACGCATAAACCTACGAGGCTTTGAGAAGAGCGAATAAACCCCCAATTTCTCAGCTGGTGGAAGAAGCTGTGTGTGGGCTATTTAGTGCCCTGGAATTCCCTGAGAAGGTATAGGTTTATCCTGCAGGTGAGGCATCCTCACAAAGAGATGGAAAGAATACCGTACACTAATACCTCAGCTAGGCTACCGAGCGGTACAGCCTCGTAATGGACTTAAGCGCCTCGCGCTCACGGGCCTCTTCATCCAGGGACTCACTATCACTCGGGGCACCCAGGGCGCGAGCCAGGATCTTTTCAACCTGCTTGGCCTCGATGAGGAAGCCGTCGTGACCGTGGTTCGATTCAATAATGTCCACGGCAACGGGGACGGGCAGCGCCTCCGCTAGGCGGTACGACTCATGGGGGAAGAACAGGCGGTCGGTATTCACCGCCGCAATCGTCCATTCGCACTCGGTGTGGGCCAGAGCCTGCGAGAGGCTTCCGCGACCGCGCGCCACATCGTGCGAGATGAGCGCCTCATTGACGGCCAGGTAGCTATTCGCATCAAAGCGCTCCACCAGCTTAGCGCCGTGGTGATCCAGGTAGCTTTCAATGGCGTAGCGTCCGCGGGGATCACCCAGGGACCCTCCCTGCGTGCTCTCGCCGCGGTTTTCCTCGCGACCGAAGCGGTGTTCCAGCTCAGCGGGGCTACGGTAGGTGGTGTGCGCAATGCGGCGGGCCAGAGCCAGGCCCGCGGTTGGTGCGGGCCCGGCGTAGTAGTCACCGCCGGCAAAGTTCGCGTCCGAGCGAATGGCCAGGTTCTGCGTATGCGCCCAGGAAATCTGCTCTGCAGTGGCTGAGGGGCCGGAGGCAATAACCGCACACCCACGCACCAGCTCGGGGTTAGTTGCGGCCCACTCGACTGCGCGAGCACCGCCAAGGGAGCCACCAATAACGTAGCGGAAACTGGTCACGCCCAGGGCACGAGCCAGGCGCGCCTCGGCACGTACCGAGTCGCGGATGCTCACAAGCGGAAAGCGAGATCCCCAGTGCTCGCCGGCACCCGGGTACCCCTCGGGGATAATGCTGGCCGGGCCGGTTGAGCCATAGCAACCGCCCAGAATATTCGGGGCAATCACGAAGTAACGGTTGGTGTCGATGACCGCACCGGGGCCAACAATGCCCTCCCACCAACCGTCGGATTCAATGGCGCGAATCAGCGGGGCAGGCATATCGGGGGTGAGAATACCGCGGGAGACGTGAGTGTCGCCGGTGAGCGCGTGCAGAATCAGAATGGCATTGTCGCCAACCTCATTGAGGGTACCCCAGGTTTCATAGCCGATGGTAACCTGCGGCAGGGTCACACCCGATTCGAGTATGAGGTCGCCAATGTTCAGCTGGCGCAGGTAGCCCTGCGCTTCGGGGTGTTCGCGGTGACTACCCGCTACGGGAATGGGTGCGGTAACGGGCTGATTGGTGCTGGTCTGAGTGGTCATGGATCCCTCCGCGGTATCGGATGGCTAAGTGGCCGGGTCCGGCGGTGTGCTTCAACCGCCGCTGTGAGAAATACGCAATCGAGAAACGCGCAATCGATAGCTGAGTTAGCGTCACCTGCCGTGCGATGCGTCGATACTGTGTGACTGCTACGCCGGTGCTTTGCGCGGCCGCGTCTATGGCGCGTGGTGCGGGCTTAGTACGCCGGCGCCTCGCGGATAGGTGGGGTATCCACCCACCCGCGAGGCGAACAACCGTTCCTTTTAAGAGAGGGTGTCAAAGCCCAGCTGCAGATCGGCCAGAATATCGTCAATATTCTCAATGCCGACCGAGAGGCGCACAAAGTTCGGGTACACACCGATCTTCTCCAGCTCCTCGGCCGAGAGCTGTGAATGGGTCGTGGAGGCCGGGTGAATCACGAGCGAGCGCACGTCACCAATGTTGGCCACGTTCGAGTGCAGCTGCAGCGCATCCACAAAGTCGCGGGTCTGCTCCAAGGTTGCGCCCTTGAGGGTGAAGCCGATGACAGCACCGGGACCCTTGGGCAGGTACTTCTGGGCGCGCTCATACCAGGGCGAAGACTCCACACCGGCCCAAATGACCTTCTCGACCTGCGGGTGAGCCTCGAGCCAATGGGCGACCTTGGTGGCATTCTCGATGTGGCGCTCGATGCGTAGCGAGAGGGTCTCCAGACCAATACCGATATTGAAGGCGTTGGTCGGGGAGATAGCGGCACCGGTGTCGCGCAGCAACGAGACACGAGCCTTGAGAATGTAGGAGAGGTTCGCCCCAAAGGCGGAGTCCTTACCCAAGTCGCGGGCGTAGACCAGGCCGTGGTAGCCGGGTGCGGGCTGGTTGAACTTGGGGAACTTCTCGGGGTCAGCACCGTAATCGAAGTTACCGGAGTCCACAATCACGCCGCCGATGGAGGTGCCGTGGCCGCCCAGGTACTTAGTGGCCGAGTGTACGACCACGTCCGCGCCGTGCTCGATAGGGCGCAGTAGGTAGGGGGTGGGAACGGTGTTGTCCACGATCAGGGGTACGCCATTCTCATGTGCAATCTTGGCAATGGGCTCGATGTCGAGCACGTCGTTGCGGGGGTTGGGCACGGACTCGCCGTAGAAGAGCTTGGTGTTGGGACGAACGGCGGCGCGCCATTCATCCAGGTTATCGGGGTCCTCCACGAATGTGGTCTCAATACCCAGATCGGCTAGGGTGTACTTGAGCAGGTTGTAGGTTCCGCCGTATACGGAGGGCGAGGCGACAATGTGGTCACCAGCGCCAGCGATGTTCAGAATCGCGTAGGTGATGGCTGCCTGGCCGGAGGCCAGCAACAGCGCACCCACACCGCCTTCGAGGGAAGCGATGCGGTTCTCAATAACTTCTTGGGTGGGGTTGTTAAGGCGGGTGTAGATGGGGCCCAGCTCGGCCAGGGCGAAGCGATTAGCAGCCTGCTCGGCACTGTCAAAGACGAAGGAAGTGGTCTGGTAGATAGGTAGTGCCCGAGCTCCCGTTGCGGCATCCGGTGCCTGTCCCGCGTGAATCTGGCGGGTTTCGAACTTCCAACCGGCGGGGTTGGCGGGAGTCGGGACGGTAGTGTTGTTGCTCATGCGTGGCTCCTAATGGGGTTGTTAGGGGGCCGCATGCCGATTGGTACAGGAATCGTCGTCGAATGGTCCTGTCACGATTGATGTACCGGGTATCGGTCACATCGGTCCCGCGCTTGCGCCGCACTTGTGTGTGACGCCCGGTCTTCACCCAGGGCACCCCACCGCGGAGGAGGGTTGCCGGCCAGCTAGCTGGGGCTTATCGCTGGCGCTCTTGACCTGTCATTAGGGTGTCATAATCCGTAGCGCGGGGTCAAGGAATATAGGGGTGCGGAACACTTTAAGACGCTTCATTGCAAAGATGACGTTTTTTAACGCCGCTAACAAACGTCAACAACATTGCAGATAACGGATGTGATGGTCGAGGCCCGGATACCCCCTCCCCACCGCAGATTCGGTAACCTCCGTCACTTTCAACCGTTACCTTCGGTACACTGGGACTACGTGCATACATTCATGCGGAGCACCGCGTGTATCGCTTGCCCCGCACACATCCCTCCGGCGCAGGAGCCGGAGGCCCCGACCCCAAGGTTGCTCACCATGTCTCTTGTTCTTGATGCCCAACAACTCTGCCGCGTCTTTGGTAAAGGCGAACGCGCTTTCACCGCCGTTGACCGCATGTCACTTCGTATCAGCTCCGGTGAGATTCACGCCCTTCTCGGCCCCAACGGTGCGGGTAAAACGACAACCGTGCAGATGTGCTCGGCCCTGCTCACCCCCACCAGCGGTAACCTCACCGTGAACGGTATTGACGCCGTCACCCACCCGCAGCAGGCACGCCGTCACGTGGGCCTTGCGCTCGGCGGAGATAACGGTTTCTACCCGCGTGCCAGCGCACGCGACAACCTGCTCTTCTTCGCCGATGTTGCGGGGGTTTCCGGACGGACCCGGCGGCGCGAGGTGGAGCATGCCCTAGCCCGCGTTGAGCTCACCGACGCGGCGGCGCGGCCCGTTCAGGAGTTTTCTCGCGGCATGAAGCAGCGGCTACACATCGCCCGCGCTCTGCTCGGTTCCCCTTCCTTGCTCCTGCTGGATGAACCGACCAACGGGCTCGATCCCGATATTGCCCTGACAGTGCGCGCCCTCATCCGCTCCCTCGCAGAAGATGGCGCTGCCGTTCTGCTAACGAGTCATCTGCTGGGAGAAATCGAGAACCTGGCCCACAGGATCACCGTCTTAGGCGCCGGTTCCGTCGCTGTGAGTGGCAACCTTGAGGATATTGCCGCCCACGCCGGTATTGCCGCCACAACCGTGGTTCAAGTCGAGCCCAACGCCACAGAGGGCCTAGACGGGCTACGCGGATTCCTCGGTAACAGGGCGACAGTGCTTTTCGCCCCGCGTGGCTCCGGTTGGGAGCTGACCCTCTACTGGCAGGGTGAGCACGCTAGCTTCGAGCCGAGTGAGGCGCACCGTATTCTGGCTGAGGGGCTTGCCGCCTCGAAAATTGTGGCGCGGACCGAACCATACACTCGACCGGCGACCTTGGAAGAGGCCTATTTAGCGATGGCGGAAGGACTTAAACGGTGAACGCTCAGAGACAGCATCCAGCAGAATCTCAACACCCGCGCGGTCTGCAATACCGGCTACGCGACGCGCAGCAGGAGTGTGCCCGCCAGCTGCGGCTCATGAGCTTTAGCCTGCGGCAGTTCCTGACGATCCCCTATTTTATTCAGCTACTTATCAGCACGGTGCTCGGGTCAGTTATTATTCAAGCTCTTGCCGTACACGCGGCGGAGCAGAGCTCCATGGGTCACTCCGTTGACCCGACCCTCGCATGGACCCGCGCCGGCATCGTGGGTATGTGGTCGGTCTGCATTGTGTCTGCGGGCATCATCAATTTTGAGCGTTTTCGGGGAACCCTCGTGTACCTGTGCGCAGGGTCTGTTTCTCCGGTGCGGGTGCTGGCGGCTATCGTCTCAAGTGCATCCATTGTGGGACTGGCGGCTTTACCGCTGTCGTGGCTGGTCTGGGTCCTCGTGACGCTCAACCCACAGGTCACCGACTTTACCGTTCTCTGGCCGCGTTACGTTCTGGGCATTCCTCTGCTGTGGCTTGCCTGTCTATCGGTCACATTCATGATCGCGGTATTCTTCGTGGCCACACCGAACGCTATCGCTTATGAGGAGCTACTACTTGTGCCGGTTTTTATTTTTTCCGGAGTTCTCTTCACGACCGTTGAGGCGCCCGCTTGGCTGGATGCTGTAGGCTTTCTCGTTCCCTTGCAGGCACCGGTTCATCTTCTGCTGGGCCGCATACCTATAACCACTCCGGCAGATGCGCTCCTAGCCGTAGTACAAACTCTGGCGGTAAGCTCCATCTGGGCGGTGTGCGCCTTCCTCTTTGCGCGGAAGGCTCTTACCTCCGCCCGGCGCCGCGGTACCCTGGGGGCGATGTAGTCGTGTGCGTATTATCTTCTGTTGGCTTCCCCGGCATGGTGCGCCGAGCTCTGTCTACCGCATCGATTGGCTGGTCGTCTTCCATTACTTTCGCAACCCTCGGAACGGCCATCACGACCCTGGTTCTTGTACCCGGTCTTCACGTGCTTTTCATGGTGCTTCTGGGTGCCGATCTTGCCGCGAACGATACGGTACGCATCGGCTGCACAACCGCTCTGATTGCCACCCTCAGCTCAGTGGCAGCCGGCATTGTCGCGCGCGTTGCCACAGACCGATGGATTGGCGTCTTCGAGTACGTGTGCACGGCTCGCCCGGTGGATGCCGGCTACTGGCTCGGTACGGCGGCGGTACCCGCGTTGCTGGCATCCGTGACGGGCCTGAGCAACGTGGGCATCGTGTGGCTACTATCCCTCACCTCCTCCGCTACGGGAGCAAGTTCCGGTCTTCTGCTCGGCGCCATTGTGCTGATGCCGGTTGCGATTCTTGGCGGGGTCTGCCTGGGCATTTTTGCCGCCGGTTTGGGTCTGTACCTGTCGGATCCGTACACGGGATCGAATATCCTGTCGCTTATTCTGCCGGTCAGCGCGGGCGTGATTGTGCCGGTGAGTACCTATCCGGCGTGGCTTACCTGGGTGTGTTCCTGGGTTCCCGGGTCCCGGCTGGTGCAGGCGCTGGATATTTCGGCTTTAGAGACACCCGGCAGCATTTCGGGCGGCGCCACCCCGGAGCTCTTTGCATCCCTGGCGGCAGACACCGCCCTGGCGGTACTCTACGCCGCAATCGGATTGGGGCTTACCTTCCTTGCTACCCGCCGTATCCGTGCCGGTGCCCGCGCCTCGCTGCTATAAGTATTGAAACCCGAGAAAAGATAAAAAGAACAAACCGCTTCATACACCTTAGAGACCCTAGGGTTCGACCCCTCCTGGCAGGGCTCAGCAATCCGCGCCGCGTTCACCCTCGGCGGCGCCCTGGAAAACTTCACCCTCGCCCGTGTCAGCGCCGTACACCGTACCCGCTGCGAACTGCTGACCTGCGAGCGGAGTGAGCTCATCAAACTTTCCGCTCCCCTGCGTCCGGTTGAGAACGACTACGGTGAAGAAGAGTACCCCGTCGTCGGTGACTGGGTACTCACCCAGCCCATCCCCGGAACTGACGGTGCAGCCCACCCCGCGGAGCATAAACCCCTCGCGATTCTGCCTCGGCGAAGCTACCTCACCCGCCCCAGCGCCACCCGAGAATCTGCGGATCAGCCTGTCGCCGCTAACGTGGATATGCTCTGTGTCGTTGAGCCGTGCTTCCCCGAGCCGTCCATTGGGCGAATTGAACGCTACACCGC
>CAUQVM010000064.1:0-9006 GCA_963521575.1 uncultured Rothia sp. | reverse complement strand
TACCCGCACTTGGTGCACCCCGCCGTCGGTGGCACAGTATAAAGCCGAGCCACTATCGACTCCCCGCACACAGGCGGGCAGATACACCAGGAGCAAACCAATGGCTGAACACACCTTCGGCTTCCGCACCCGCGCCCTACATGCGGGCGGAACCCCCGACGCAGAACACGGTGCCCGCGCGGTCCCCATCTACCAGACCACCTCCTTCGTCTTCAAAGATGCTGACGACGCTGCCAACCTCTTCTCCCTGCAGAAGTACGGCAATATCTACTCGCGCCTGTCCAACCCGACCGTTGCCGCACTCGAAGAGCGCATCGCCTCCCTCGAAGGCGGCATTGGCGCGGTGGCCACCGCATCCGGCATGGCGGCCGAGTTCATCACCTTTGCCGCACTCTGCCAGCAGGGCGACCACATTATTGCCTCCTCGCAGCTGTACGGCGGCACCGTCACCCAGCTGGATGTGTCCCTGCGCCGCTTCGGCATTAACACCACCTTCGTGGCCGGCACCGACCCCGCCGATTACAAGGCGGCGCTGACCGAGAATACCAAGGCAATCTACACCGAGGTTGTCGCTAACCCCTCCGGCGAGGTCACTGACCTGGAAGGTCTGGCCGAGGTCGCCCACGAGGCCGGAATTCCCCTGGTCGTGGACGCCACCATCTCCACCCCCTACCTGATCCGCCCGATTGAGCACGGCGCGGACATTGTCATCCACTCCGTCACCAAGTTCCTGGGCGGCCACGGTACGACCCTCGGCGGCATTGTGGTCGAGTCCGGCCGCTTCAACTGGGGTAACGGCAAGTTCCCGTCCATGACCGAGCCCGTGCCCTCCTACAATGGCGTGTCCTGGTGGGGTAACTTTGGTGAGTACGGCTTCCTCACCAAGCTGCGTTCCGAGCAGCTGCGTGACTTCGGTCCGTCGCTGAGTCCGCAGGCCGCATTCAACCTCTTGCAGGGTGTTGAGACCCTGCCGCAGCGCATGGATGCGCACCTTGCCAACGCAAAGGATGTTGTCGCCTGGCTTTCCGAAGATGCGCGTATTGCCTACGTGAACTACGCAGGCCTGCCCGAACACCCGCACCACGAGCGCGCCAAGCGCCTGCTACCGCTGGGTGTGGGCTCCGTCTTCTCCTTCGGCGTGAAGGGCACCGAGAAGGCCTCGGGTCGTCTGGTCGGTGGCGAGTTCATCGGCGCCCTGCAGTTGGCCAGCCACCTGGCCAATATTGGTGACTCCCGCACCCTCGTGCTGCATCCGGGTTCGACCACGCACCAGCAGCTCTCTGCCGAGCAGTTGCAGGCCGCCGGTGTGGGTGAGGACCTGATCCGCATCTCGGTGGGTCTGGAAGATGTGGAAGACATTATCTGGGACCTGGACCAGGCGTTGACCTACGCAACCGGCCTGAACCACGCAGGTGAGCGCGTGGGCGAGTCCAGCGCTGACAAGATTGTGGAAGCTGAGGAAGCTGAGGAGGCGGTGGCCGCCGCCAAGGCCGCTGAGGAAGCCGCCGACGCTCAGGTTGCTGAGGCTGCGACCGGTGCATCCTGCTCCCTGTCTTTCGCCCCGTCCACCGCTAGCACCCAGGAGGAGAAGTAATGACTGAGAAGCGTACCTGGGTGGGTCCTTCCGCCCCCGAGCGCCTGAACATTCTGCGCAATACCCGCACCATTGCGATTGTGGGCATGAGCGATAAGATTTCGCGCCCCTCCTACTTTGTGGCGACCTACCTGCAGTCGGCCTCGCCGTACAAGCTGTACTTTGTAAACCCGATTCTGGCGGCGAAGGGTAAGCTCGTACTGGGCCAGCCCGTGTATCCGTCTCTGCAGGATCTGCCGGAGGTTCCGGACTTGGTGGAGATTTTCCGCCGTAACGAGGATCTACCCGGTGTGGTTCAGGAGGCCGTGGACCTGGGCGCGAAGACCGTGTGGATGCAGCTAGGCTCCTGGAATGAGGAGGCTGCCGCAATCGGTGAGGCCGCGGGGCTAAATGTGGTCATGGATAAGTGCGTGAAGATTGAGCACGCGCGCTTCCACGGTGGTCTGCACTTGTCCGGTTTTAATACCGGCGTGATTTCTTCGAAGCGTCAGGTGCTCTCGAAGTAGCAGCCTGGGCTGTAGTGCGTTATGCCAAAGGTGGGTGTGCGCTCGCGAGTGAATGAGCGTGCTTGAACATGATGGGTGTTCCCGGAGTTCTGTGCTCCGGGAGCACCCCTTTATGAGCACATTAAAGTTAAAACTAAGGGTTACCCAGATTTGAAGTTTAATGCATTATCCCAAGTTAATAGCTATTTTTAATGGTGTTCAAATATTTCGACGCTCTTTCAGTGCCCTCTTCCTGGGTGCCCTGAGCGCCGGGGGAGGGGTGTGCTATCGGCGTGCCTGGAAACGGCGGCCGCATCCCCTCCTTATAGCACGCTGTAGCAACGCGCTTTAAGTGCCGATGGGTTAAGGGGAGAGATAGGGGGCTCCTCCGTTTTCCCTCGTGAATAAGCGTTCAGCTTTAAGGCAAACCTAGCCTTACTATTTATGTACTTCTGCCGGTATCCTAGTGTGGAGCCCGGGGGCCGGTACACCGCACACACGCGTACCGACCGCCGGGTCTTTTCACATCGAAGGCAGGTACCGCGCCGTGCCCCATTGAGTCTCCCGCACCGCAAGAATATGACGAAATATATTGTCATGAATACGACATATAACGGTGAATTTTAGTCATAAAAAGTCACTCGGTCATATACCCGAATAAACTAGCCAGTATCCTCGGTGAGGCCTAAGCTAGCAGTCTATTTATCCCCGCATTCGATGCCCAACCTTAGCCGAGGACAGCATGACAGGATTCACGACGCAGGCCATCCACACCACTGACCGTAACCAGTACGGTTCCATCCTGCCCCCGATCTTTACGACTACCACCTATGCCCAGCCCTGTGACGGCACCGAGGGACCCTACGACTACCAGCGCGGCGGCAACCCCACCCGCGCGGCCCTCGAAACCACGCTTGCAACCCTTGAAGGGGCTAAGCACGCCTTTGCCTACCCTTCCGGAATGGGCGCCACCGCGGCCGCCCTCGGAATCCTGAAAGAAGGCGAAACCCTGCTACTGGGTATGCCCTCCTACGGCGGCACCTACCGCTTCGCCACCATCGAACTACCCGCTCGCGGTGTCAAAACCCGATTTATTGGTGACTTCACAACCCTCAGCGATGAAGACTTCGCAGATAATGTGACCATGGTTTTCTTGGAAAGCCCCTCCAACCCGCTGCTACGTGTGAGTGACATTGCGGCCATTGCCGAAGTCGCCCACCGCAATGGCGCTATCGTGGTCGTCGACAATACCTTTATGACTCCGCTGCTACAGAAGCCCCTGGAACTCGGCGCGGATATTAGTGTGCAGTCAGCCACTAAATATTTGGGTGGACATGCCGACCTGCTTGGCGGTGTTGCCGCAACTAACGACGATGCGCTCGCCGAGCGCCTCTGGCACCTGCAGATGATTACCGGTGCAATGCTCTCACCCACCGACTCCTACCGCCTGCTACAGGAGGGCAAGACCCTCAAGTTGCGCTTGACCCAGCAGCAGCAGAACACGCTGGATATTATCGACTACCTGCAGGCTCATCCGGCTGTAGAGCGCGTACTTTACGCAGGTTCTCACAGCGAGTATGAGGCGCAAGTGCATGCCCGCCAGGCTAAGGGTTTGGGGGCGCTCATCTCCCTGGAACTCGTTGAGGATGCAGATCTTCCCGCTTTCCTGGGGACCCTGGAAATCTTCGCGCACGCTGTGAGTCTGGGAGGTATTGAGTCGCTGGTAGTTCGTCCGGCTCTCATGTGCAGGCCGCCTATACGCAGGCGCACCGCGACGAATACGGTGTGGGCGATAACCTAATCCGCCTAGCTATCGGTATTGAAGAGGTGGACGATCTTATTGAGGATCTGGAACGAGGCCTGACTGCCGCCCTGGCCCATCGCAACGCCTCTCAAGAGATGTAGAGGACCCCACAGTTTCGGCGCGTTAAAGCCTTATCCGTCGAACCGGCCGGGTGCGATCACGATAGGGGGGATCCGCGCGGAACTGAGCTGAAGTGCCCGCGGAATGCGTTGTGCATCTTGACGTATTCCGCGGGTACTTTGGGGGCACGCTACGGGGCATGATTACGGTGCTGACCGGGTCTTTTTTCGTCATATGTCTTTTTGTGACTTTTCCGTTAGGGTTCATTGGCAAAAGTGGGTAGGGTAAAGCCCAGACACAACACAACGCTCACTTGAAGGAATCCACTGTGAGTCAGCAGAATCACCTCGAACCGACAGGTTTTACCACCCGCACGATTCACGCCGTGCACGATCCCCGCTACGATGCCTCCGTGCCGCCGGTCTACCTGGCCAGCACCTTCGGTACCGCCGGTGAGGACACCACTTACATGTACCAGCGTGGCGCCAACCCCACGCGCGACGACTTGCAGGCGACCCTTGCCGCACTCGAAGGTGCTAAGCACGCTTATGCATACCCTTCCGGTATGGCAGCCACCGCCGCAGCCCTGGGTATCCTGGAGGCGGGCGATACCCTGCTACTGGGCATGCCCTCCTACGGCGGAACCTACCGTTTTGCTACGACTGAGTTACCCAAGCGCGCTGTGAAGACCTGCTTCATCAGCGATTTTTCGGTTCTCTCCGATCATGACTTCACCGCCGATGTGAAGGCTGTCTTCCTGGAGACCCCCACGAACCCGACCCTGCAGGTTACTGACATTGCAGTCATTGCGGAGCTGGCGCACCGCCACGGAGCATTGCTCATCGTAGATAACACCTTTATGACTCCGTACCTGCAGCGCCCCCTGGAGCTCGGCGCGGATATTACCGTGCAGTCGGCCACTAAGTTCCTTGCCGGTCATGCGGACCTACTCGCCGGTGTGGCCGCCACGAACAATTCCGATCTTGCGGTTCAGCTACACCGCGGCCAGCTTGTCAGCGGAGCCCTACTGCCTCCTATTGATTCCTACCGGCTGCTACAGGATGTGAAAACCCTGGCCCTGCGCCTGGAGCGCCAGCAGCAGAACGCCTGCGAGCTCATTGATTATCTATCCGCCTGCCCCGAGGTTGAGCAGATTTTCTACGCCGGTAGCTCTTCCCAGGAGCAGGCCGAGATTCAGTCACGCCAAGCCCGCGGTATTGGTTCCGTATTCTCGCTGGTACTTGCGGAGGGTGGGGATGCCCAGGCCTTCGCCCGCGCCCTGCCCATTTTTGTAAACGCCGTGAGCTTGGGTGGTATCGAGTCTCTTGTGAGCCTGCCCGCGCACACCACGCACGGCGCCTACGCGCAGGAGCATCGCGATGAGTTCGGCGTGGATGACCGCCTGGTACGTCTAGCCATTGGCATTGAGGATGTCCAGGACCTCACCGCCGCCCTGGAGATCGGTCTGAAAGCTGCTTTCGCCGAGTAACCTCGCCACCGCCCGTACCCGGGTCAAAGTTTGCCCCTCTTTTCACACTACATATTGACGTAGATTAAGGAATTTAGAATGACTGTTCTTGGCTCCCCCGCGGTTCTGAACCGACGTTCTGCCTTGCTGTGCGCGGCCGTGGCCGGCACTACCGGCCTACTCGCCGCCTGTGCTGGTGGTAGCGGCTCCGGAGCTTCCTCCTCGTAGAGTACCTCCGACCTGCTGGAGGCCATCAAGTCTGTCGGTAAGATTCGTATTGGCGTTGAGGGTACTTACCGTCCCTACACCTATCACGATGCCTCCGGTAAGCTTGCCGGTTTCGAGTACGATATCGCTGAGACCCTCGCCAAGGACCTGGGCGTGAGCGCCGAGTTCATTGAAGCCCCCTGGGACTCTCTCATCGCTGGCGTGGATGCGGGCCGCTACGACATCGTGCTCAACAACGTAGCCCCCACCGAGGAACGCAAGAAGAAGTATGACTTCTCCGTGCCTTATGCACATTCTCGTGCCCGCGTGGGTGTGAAGAAGAACTCCTCTCTGCAGAACGTCAGCGAGATCTCCGGTCATACTGCCGCTCAGAGCGCCACTAGCAATTACCGCGCCCTCGTGGAGGAGCGCGGCGCCACCATTATTGAAGTTGCCGGCTTTGACGAGGCTACCGAGCAGGTACTCTCCGGCCGCGCCGGCCTGACCGCGAACGACTCCGTTTCCTTCGCCGAGTACTTCAAAGAGCACCCCGACGCTGACCTGCGCCTGCTGGAGGGCGAGGTTGGTGCCGGTACGGACGTGGCTATCCTGCTGCCCAAGGGCCAGACCGCGCTGAAGGAGGCCATCGATTCTTCCCTGAAGAAGCACTTGAGCAATGGTGACTTTAAAGCCATCTTTGAGAATCACGTGGGGGAGGACCTGAGCCCCGCCCAATAAGGGCGGTTCGATCGGAGCAGGTGCGGTTATTTTGCTTGTTGCGGCATAAACTTTGCTATAACACGGCGGCAATACAGGTCAGCGGGGCGTGTAACCGGGTATTATGACGAAATATTACGTAGAGTTCTCTCGAGTGGGGAATAGCTGTAGGATAGCCTGCGTTGTAGACGCGGTAAGGGCTTACCCATCAGCCTTCCCACTCGAGAGCCCCGGCACGCCGTAATGCACCATGCGCGTACGCACGCATCAACTATAGACAAAGGAATCATCCCCCCATGTCCACGATGATTAACCGTCGTACCATCCTTGCAAGTACCGCCCTCACCGGCTTGGCCGCTGTGCTGGCTGCATGCGGCTCTTCCCCCACCTCGAGCCCATCCGGGACCAACAAGCTGGAGGCTATTAAAGCTGCTGGCAAGATTCGTGTGGGTCTGGAAGGCACCTACCGCCCCTTCTCCTTCCACGACGCCAGCGGCAACCTGGTTGGCTTCGAAAAGGAAATTATTGACCTGATTGCCCAGGACCTGGGTGTGACTGCCGAGTTTGTCGAAACCCCCTGGGATTCTCTCATTGCCGGCGTGGACGCCGATCGTTACGACATTGTCATTAACAACGTTTCTGCCACCGAGGAACGCAAGAAGAAGTACGACTTCTCCGTGCCCTACCTGTACTCCGAGCCGAAGGTCGCCGTTAAGAAGGGGTCCCCCCTGCAGGACGTCAGCGAAATTGCCACCCATTCCTCCGCGCAGTCCGAAACCTCAAATTTCCGTAAGATGGTTGAGGAGGAAGGTGCCACCATTGTGCTTGTTTCCGGCTTCGACGAGGCTGTAGAGCAGGTGCTCTCCGGCCGCGCGGAGATGACTGCTAACGACTTGGTCTCCTTCGCCGAGTACTTCAAGGAACACCCGAACGCAGAGTTGCGCCTACTCAAGGGCGAGTTGGGTACCGGTAGTAACTCCTCCATCCTGATGCCCAAGGGCCAGGACGCGCTACGTAACGCCATTGACGAGTCTCTCAAGAAGCACCTTGAGAACGGCGACACCAAGACCATTTATGAAAAGTACGTGGGCGAAGATCTCTCCCCGAAGAACTAACACTTTCTTAAGGAGCTGAGTTCCGCGCATGGAACGCTACCTAAACCTCTGGGCAGAGTCCCTACCTCAGCTGCTGGCCTCCACGGTGGCAGTAACCATCCCGCTATCACTCATCTCCTTTGCCGTAGCGTTGCTGGTGGGTATCATATCCGCCGCCGCGCGTACGAGCCGCTTCGCGCCGGTAAACTGGTTGGCCTGGTTGTATATTTGGGTCTTTCGCGGAACCCCGCTACTGGTGCAACTCTTCATCGTTTTCTATGGCCTGCCGAAGGTGGGTTTGGCCCTGGACGTATGGAGCGCCGCTATTATCACGATGAGTCTACACACCGGCGCATACGTGGCTGAAACCTTCCGTTCGGCTGTGGCAGCCATCCCGCGCGGACAGTTTGAGGCAGCGGCAACGCTGAACTTCACCCGTCTGCAGACCCTGCGACACGTCGTAATCCCCCAGGCGGTGCGCATCGCCCTGCCGAATCTGGGTAATAACTTCATCGACCTGATTAAGGGCACCTCGCTGGTGTCGGTTATTTCGATGGTGGATCTATTCCAGACCGGTAAGCAGATCGCCTCGCGTACCTTCGAACCGCTAGCCATGTACAGTGAAGTAGCCGTGATCTACCTCATTCTCTTCACCCTCCTGACTGCCGCCCAGTCGGCTCTGGAGAAGTACAGCAACCGTTACGTAAGGAGCCGCAATGCTTAGCGTGAAGTCCCTCTCGAAGAGCTTCGGCAATACGCAGGTGCTCAAGGATATTAGCCTGGACATCCCCGACGGTAAAACCACCGTCATCCTAGGCCCCTCCGGTAGCGGCAAGTCGACTCTGCTCCGTTGTCTGAATCTGCTAGAAACCCCGCAAGCCGGCACCCTCACCATTGACGATGCACAGGTGAACTACAGCCAGAAGCTCTCCGAAGCCCAGGTACGCTCCGTGCGTTCCCGCTCGGCCATGGTGTTCCAACAGCTCAACCTCTTCCCGAACTACACGGCCCTGAAGAACGTGGCGCTTGCCCCGATCCTCAACGGCACCCTCAACGCCAAACAAGCTGAGGAGCGTGCCCGAGAGCTACTTACGAAGGTGGGTCTAGCCGATAAGACCGCGTCCTACCCGGATGCCCTCTCGGGTGGTCAGCAACAGCGCGTGGCCATCGCCCGTGCCTTGGCCCTGGAACCCTCCTATCTGCTTTTTGATGAGCCGACCAGCGCATTGGACCCCGAACTGGAGGCCGAGGTGATTCGCGTGCTCATGCAGTTGGCAGAGGAAGGACGATCCTTGATCATCGTGACGCACAATATGAGCTTTGCGAAGAAGGTCGCCGACCGCATCGTATTCTTGGAGAAGGGTACGTTGCGTTACAACGGCGAGCCGGAGGGCTTCTTTGCCTCGGATGACGAGCGCATCCGTAAGTTCCTGACCGTGTACGATGGCCAAGAATACAACGTTTAATTACTACGGTGGAGGGGCGGGGGTTCCCCGCGCCCCCCCCCCCCCCAATAAAAAAAGCCAGCGGTTTGTGACAAATACAGGGGGGATGGACAGAGACCGGGGGGGCCGGCA
>CAUQVM010000063.1:0-9208 GCA_963521575.1 uncultured Rothia sp. | reverse complement strand
GAGCAACACAGCCATGACATTCAGCCCCAGAGCCACGATGAGCAGGAGCCAGCCCAACCACATAATCAAAGAGCGCGAGGAACCAATCAAGAATGCGCCACAGAGAGCTACGCCGAGGGAGGTCAGGTATGCGGGCGAGAGAGTCTTGAAGTCCATGTCTACTTTCAATAAATTTTGTGAGTTTGAGAGAGGTGAAGCGCGTCTAGGGCGCCTCCTCTCATTTTAGGCGATACCTGAACGTTAATCCGCCTCTACTCCTTCCGTATCACTTCTTAGCGTACGAAAAGGGCAGCTTCGGATAGGATATGAGCACCGAATCCGTTGCGATGCTCGCTCCATCTTCGCTCTATTCGAGGTGCTATTCCTCGGTCGAAGGCAACGGCGAGGACGGAGCATTCTTCACAACCGGAATCATCCGAGTGCTCGGAGCGTTCTGGTGCTGCTTCCACAAATTGTAGCGTTCCAGAGCCACCGCACCGGCCGTCATGGCGGGCAGAATAAAAGCACCCGAAGAGCGAATGCTCTCAGCCTGAGCCAGGATATCGAGCTTACGCACCACGCGGGTCACATCGTGCGAGTCATAGCGGTCCTGGGCGGCAATCACCTCATTCTGCGCGGCAGTCAAAGCGGCATCGCGCAGGCGCACAAAGTCACTACGCTTATCCTTGAGCTCCTGCATATGCTGCTTGTACTCTTCGGGTAGCGCCTCGGTGATTTCGTCACGGCGGGTGATGGCGGCGCACATCTCCTTGAGGCGGGCGTAGGTCTCCGGGTCGGTGGTGGCCTTCGCCTCCGCCTGCAGTGCCTCCAGGGCCGCAACCTGAGCAATCTTGAGTAGCTCGGGCACGGCAGTCTCTTCCTCGTGGTTAGCCTTCACACCCAGAATCTTGACTAGGAACGGTAGGGTCAGACCGGGCAGCACCAGAGTGAAGAAGAGCACGGAAATCATCATCACGATAGCATCTTCACGCATCTGCTCGGATCCATCTACCACGGGAATGGAAAGTGCCAGCACCAGGGTAACCAGGCCTCGCATGCCCGACCAGGTCATAATGACAACCTCGGCGAAGGATTCGGGTGCCCCCTCATGAACGGGTTGAGCTTTGCCAACCAGCCAAATAACTGCGAACCAAACCAGGCGAACTAGGATGGCTACGAGAGCGACCAGCGCACCCTCTATGAGCAGGTTCGCGATACGGTCGGTGGGGACAGTAACCAGGATGTTGCTGGCCTGCAGACCGATGAGACCGAAGGCCACACCGGTCATGAGTAGCTCAATAATTTGCCAGAAGGATGTGAAAGAGAGTCGCTCCTCGGCTTCCAGGGCGACCATGTACTTGGTGCTGGTGAACTGGATCGCTGCAATCACCACGGCGATGACACCGGATGCATGAACCGACTCCGCAACCAGATAAGCGCCGAAGGGAATCACGAGGGTCACAGCGTTACTGGTGACGACATCGTGGGCGCGCAGGCGTACGTATCCACCGAGCCAGCCGAAGAGGAACCCGAGGAGAACGGCAATAATGGAGCCGAGGGCGAAATCCTTGAGCACCTCGAGCGGTTCAATGGCATGGTGACTGGTCATTGAATGGATGGTCGCGTGAAAGAGCACGATGGCAATAGCGTCATTAAAACTACCCTCGGTCTGCAGGGTGCCGATGAGTCGGCGGGGAATACCGACCGGCTCGGCGACAGCTTCCACAGCAACGGGGTCGGGAGGGGAAACGGCAGCACCAATAGCCACGGCGACAGCCGCTGTCATACCCGGGACCCACCAGTAGGCTACACCGGCAATGGCGAGGGCTGAGACGGCGGTCAGTAGGACTGAGTAGAGTAGCACGGACTTCCAGCGCCGACGCAGGGTACCCCAGGAAAACTTTATCCCGATGGCCCAGAGGAGAGGCGGCAGGAAGATTGGCAGAATAATTTCGCTGTCAATGTTTAGCTCCGGCCGGTTGGGCAGGAAGAGTGCTGCAGCGCCCAGCAGAGTCATCATGACGGGCCAGGGGAGATTAAGACGATCACCCACGCTGACCATAATCACGGTCGCAAGCAGGATAATGACAATCACAGAGAGATAGAGCATTAGTCCGGTGTTATTCCTTTCGCACGGCTAATCTATAGTCGGCTTGATTCTTCTACTCTACCGGAGCAACTCTATGCAAGGTTTTGGGGCGATATCATGCGGGTGCATTCGATAATATTTGGGGTTATAGACTTAGCAATTCCCCTCCTAGCTAAATAACCGAAACAGAATATAAAGGTGCCCCCGAGTGCAATATGCACCGGGGGCACCTCATTCTATATTCAGAATATATGGAAGGGGAGGCGTCGCCTACTTGGAGCCGCAGCCACCCGCACCACAACCGCAACCACCTGCCGAGCCCTGCTCTGCAGTAGCAACCTCAACGGGAGCTTCCTCTGCGATCGGTTCATCGTGGCCACCGCAGCATCCGCCGCCACCGTGAGAGTGACCGTGTGACTCACCCTCGGCGGGAGCGGAGGAACCGCAACCGCCCGAACCACAGCCGCAACCGCCACCCACGGAACCACAGGAGGAGCCACGGGCCTCGCGGTGACCCATAAGGTCCACCCCCAGGTCAGCCAGGTAACGCATGTAGCCGGCTAGGGCATCGCGTCCACCGGTACCAGAGATTACGATGCCGCCATGACGCAGAGACTTTAGAATCTCATTGACCATGGGCCACTGCTCAATATCATCAGTAATAGTAATGGCACTCACCACGTGCATAGCCAGGGAGGTCAACGAGCGCAGAGACTGCTCATAACCCTCGGGTAGGTGAATAACCTTAGCGGGGGCAGCCAAACGCAGAATAGACAGCACGCGCATGAGCATCATGGGTACTGCATTCTCCGGCAGGAGCACGGTCACGCCAATGGCGGGGGAAGCCGCAATACGCTCAATAGCCTCAGCCAGTTCCTCAGAGTCGATATCGCGGGAGATGTCGAGAATATCGTAGGAATCCACAGCAATAGATCGGGTGCCCAGCGCGGCGGCTAGCTCCTCGTCCTCGGTATGAATTGCAATCATATTGCGGAATTCATTGCGGCGCAGAACGGAGGCCGCCTCAATCAGGGCGAAGTCCTGGCCCTCTCCGTCCACCAGAAGGGTATGGATTTCATCGCGGGTCAGGGTCTGGCCGACCCCGGCACGCTCAATTAGTTCAGAAAATGCATTGCTCATATCGAGTATTAAACACCCCCGGGTTCGAGGTGCGCTTGCGAGCGCTCCCCTGTTCGGGTCGTTTTGGACACCTGGGCAGCATGTTTTCCCGCAGAGCGTAGCTACCCGGCAGGAAACGCGAAACGTTCGCTCCGAACTCGTGAGAATCAACATTTATTAAGCGTCTATTCCCGCGTATTTACGCGCTTTTTATTTGCAATAGAATGCATGTTGGTATTGTGGGGGGATTGAACGCCCTAGAATAAAAGGGTGGTACTTTCCCGTGAAAAGATTCTAGATACCGCCTACGAGGTCCTAGCGACCTACGGATTGGCGGACCTTTCGATGCGCCGACTCGCTCAAGAGCTTCACGTGGCTCCCGGCGCTCTGTACTACCACGTGAAGAATAAACAGCAACTGCTGATCCTGCTGGCGGATTACATTCTGGCCCGCGCTCCAAAGTCGATGTATGAAGAGGCGGAGCCGACAATAGAGGCCGTGCGCGCCTCCATGATTCGCCGCGGTGACACGTTGTTTTCATTGCTGTACCCCATCCGCGAGTGCCCCGAGGTGGTGCGTTTGAGCCTGGCTTTGCATCCGCGCGAGTTGAAGCCGGTGGTGGCCATGGCTCACGAGTTCCAATCGCTGGGCCTGGGTCATGCGGAAGCGCTTCGTCGTGCGCGTCTACTGACCCACGTTGCCTTGAGCCTGGTGGAGGAGTACCAGACGCTACCGTTGATTTCCCCGCAGGAGGCGGTGGCCAGCGGCGATGTTCCGCTGATTGAGAATGCGTTTAATCGTTATCGCAAGGACTTACTGTCAGCAATTGACACCTTGATATTGGTTCAGCCTCCGTACGCGGAGGATGCCCGCTAAAAAACTAATGAGATGAAGGCAATGCGCCAACCCCCGTATCCTTTGAAGGATACGGGGGCTTTTCTTGTTCCTCGGGTTCTGTTTTAGTCTAGAAAAGGCACCGGTCACTGGATGATCGGGTGCCCCAAGAGTTTCGAAATGCCCCGCGGGGCGTGAGCGAGGTGTTCCATGTCCATGACCGCTACCGCGCAGTGGGTGGCGTTCCCGAATCATAATGCTGAGGTAGCCCGCGTGCGCGAGGAGTTTATTACCGCCTACGGCTACGAGCCAGACGGGGTGTGGTCTGCTCCGGGTCGCCTGAACCTATTGGGTGAGTATATTGATTTTTTGGGTGGATCCTGCTTGCCGATGCCGCTACCGTACCGCACGTACGTGGCGGGCGCTCTGCGCCGCGATGGGGTATTGCGCGCAGCCTCGTTGCAGATGCTTGGGGATGAACGCACAGTGGTGGTGCGCGATATTCAACCGGGCCATCTGAAGGGCTGGTTTACATACGTGGCAGGAGTGGCCTGGGCGATGAACCAAGAAGGCGGCCGCGACATTATGCTACCCGGTGAGTTCGGTGCCGATCTGCTGATCAATTCTCGTGTTCCGGTTGGAGGTGGCCTATCCTCCTCGGCTGCATTGGAGTGTTCAACAGCCTTGGCCTTATTGGAACTATCATGCCCCCTGCGAGAGGAGTGCCCCGAGACCGACCCGAGACCGACCGATAATGATGCTCTGCGTGCCCGCCTGGCACAGGTGTGCATTACGGCTGAGAACAGGGTGGCGGGTGCTCAAACGGGCGGCTTGGATCAGACGGCTTCGCTACGTTCGTTCCCGGAGCAGGCACTCGTGGTAGATTTTCGTGATTTCTCGATAGAACCGGTACGGGTGGACGTTGCCGAGCGCGGCCTGAGCTTTTTGGTCATCGATACGAATACGCCGCATGAACTGACCGATGGTGGATTTGCGGCACGTCGTGCCGCTTCCGAGGCCTGTGCCGAGGCGCTGGGCCTGCGCTTCCTGCGCGATGCGCTGCCGGAGGACCTATCCTGCGCGGGCATGGACGCGAGGGCAGCCAAGGTGTGGCGAGCCCAGTTGGTGGATTCTTCAGTTAACCGCGCTCTGGATGCGCTGGAGGATTCAGATCGACCGTGCTCCTTCCCGCGCGGCTGGGTTCGCCACGCATTCCATGATATGACGCTGGTGGGTCGTGCGACTTACCTTCTGCAGTATGCGGATGAATTGGGAATGTCGGCTTTTGAGGAGGCAGGTCGCATTTTCACGCAGTCTTTTGTGTCAATGCGCGATGAGCTGTGCGTATCCCGCCCGGAAATTGATGATGCGGTGGATACCTGCCTGACGCACGGTGCATTGGGCGCCCGCATTGTGGGCGGTGGTTTTGGGGGTGCGGTCATGGCCCTGATTCCGACATCTCGCGTTGAGGCTGCGGCGGATGCCGTGGCCACGGTGTATGCGCAGCGCGGCTACGCGGCGCCTCGTTTTCTGCCAATGGTGGCGGGATTTGCAGCCTCGCATGATTGGTCGGGTCAGGCTGATACGACTGATATTCCGGTATTTTAGCCCGACAGTAAGGGGTTTTGACCCCCGGTCAAAGCTTGAAATTTCCTGCGAGTTTCATGATTTTTACCCCACTAAAAACCTCTGGACAAGCCGTAACGGTTCCTTCCTCGCTCAAAAAATCACTTCGAGGCACTCGGGGTGGTTTTTTATGTCCTCGCGGATATGTACACTTATCGACGGATGCAATATATGAGCCGTAAAGTTTTACGTCGTGTGGCGGTGCCCTAAGCGTCACGACACCTCGAGGGCTCGCGGTAAATCCACCGCATGCACCTCGACTCAAGCATTGCATCCTCAGCATCACACTCCATTTCGCCGGTTGTGGCGGAATACCCCTCACGCGGGGTTGACGCGTGAAACCGAGAGCGCGCGAGCGCAGAAAGGGGTCCCCGTGGGCTTCGATATCAAGGGCATCGTTGAGCAGAGCCTCGACAAGGCACAGGATGCTATCAACGAGAAGGTCGGTCAGGAAGTTGTGACCGACGAGCATATCGCCAAGGTTGAGGAGATTGTCACCGACAATGTCTCCAAGCTGACCGACAAGTTCAGCAAGTAAGCGGTCAGCGGATCCCGAGCTTTCACTCAATCTCTCTCGAATAACTAGGGGCAGTTCACCACCTGCCCCCCTTCGGCGCGGCGCCTCACGGCGGGTATAGAGCCTGACCCGGGTACGGAGTATGCACCGGGTGCCGTGCCGAAGTTCACTCAACCTATCACCCGACCGATTGTTCGCTCTTCCATCGGCTCAGCTTCGGTCATTCAACTTCCACCATTTAACGGGAGCACTCTTTTGCTCCCTTTTCGCTCTTCTTCCTGTGTCTTACTCAGCACGAATACCCACGCTTTCTCGCGCCTTACATACGTCCCCGTTTCTGCCATACTGACTTGGCAGAAGGCGGGGGCGTATGTCGTTTAAATCGCGTGTTTCTTCCCATTCCCCGGTAGAAGTTTCCCTTTGGATGTTTCCTCTATTCCGTTCCTGGCTCCCAGGCTATGCTTGATGTAGCAACTATTGGCGCATCCGCATCACAGGGATTGCCTATTCAGGTCTCTAATGTATCGGGTGCTTTAACACACGGAGGATTCATGCTTGAACGTCAGCAGTCCAGCCAGGAGCAGGCCCGCGAGGTCATGAAGAACGGTGGTGTCGTAATTTACTGGCGCCCCGGCTGCCCCTACTGCGAGGCCCTGGACGCCAAGTTGGGTGACCTGGGCAACCACGCCACCTGGGTAAACATCTGGGAAGACCCGCAGGCTGAGGAGCACGTGAAGGCTCTCAACGAGGGCAACGCGGTCGTGCCGACCGTCGACACCGGCGACACCCACTTTGTGGTGGCCGACCTGGTCAGCCGCAACAAGGTAAAGAAACTGATTCAGAACACCCTCGATTCTGGAAGCAAGGCGTAAAGCATGGCTCGCCCTCCCCTGAATCGTGACACAACGGTCTGCATCTCGCTGTCCGGCCGGCCGTCAAACCACGGCATTAAGTTCCATAACTATCTGTACGAGAAGCACGGCCTAGACTACCTGTACAAGGCTATGACTACCACCGATATTGAGGCAGCTATTGGTGGCGTGCGTGCCCTAGGTATTCGCGGTTGCTCGGTATCTATACCTTTCAAGCAGGCAGTTATTCCGCTCATGGACGAGGTGGATCACTCGGCCGCCGTGATTGGTGCGGTGAACACGATTGTGAACACCGACGGTTACCTGCACGCTTACAACACTGACGTAATTGCGGTAGCTTCACTACTGCGCTCGCATCAGGTGGATCCTTCCTTGCCTTTCCTGTTGCGCGGCTCGGGCGGTATGGCCGCCGCGGTGGCTGGTGCATTCTTTGATGCTGGCTTTGAACAGGGCATGATCATTGCCCGCAACGAAAAGACCGGACCCGCTTTGGCGGAGGCCTACGGCTACGCGTGGGCCCCGGAGGTGGGCAACCTGCGTGCACCGATTCTGGTGAATGTAACCCCGATCGGTATGGCTGATGGACCCGAGAGCGAAGAGCTGGCATACCCGAAGGAAGCTATTGCCGAGGCACAGGTGGTCTTTGACGTGGTGGCAATGCCCGTTGAGACTCCACTCATTCGCGCGGCACGCGCTGCGGGTAAGGAAATTATCCACGGCGGCGAGGTGATTGCCCTGCAGGCTGCAGAACAGTTCCGTCTGTACACCGGTGTGGAGCTCACTCCGGAAGAGGTCGAGGAGGCAGAGGCGCAGGCCAACTAGGCCTGCTCGGGTCACCTTTCCCACGTCTCTCCCCCAGGCTCCGTCAGGGGCACAACTCGCTAGATACATTAACGCCTGAGGGCCCGGAAGGATTGAGTCCTTCCGGGCCCTCAGGCGTTCCGGCCGCTGCGAGACGGCTTATTCGGTGCGATGTATCGAGTTGTTGGTATGATGCACAGACTAGTATGAGGAGTTTTCCACACCTGTGGAAAAGCCTGGGGAAAACTCTTACACCGTTGTAATTCAGGCGGCGTGATCCGACTTTTCAACAGTTATCCACAGGTTTCAAGATCAATATGAACCCGTAAAATTCCGCGGATACAGCTATACACAGATGTGGATAACCGAGAGTCTGGACTCTTCCGGCGCCTTCCGGCCACCCCCTCCAGCCCGCCACACCACGCGCCTAAACCCCCCTCCTGAGCAGAGGAATCATCATAGCGGTAACCACAGCGCCGGCCATGAAACCGCCCAGGTGTGCCTGCCACGAAATATTCGGCATTGTAAAACCATAGACCACGTTGATCGCAAGCATGATCATCAGAGCCCGGGCATTTTCTCGCTGCTTCATTGCCAACATCAGCACCAGGAACGAACCCATCAGCCCATAAATACCGCCGGAGGCACCCACCACCGTACTCTGGTAGCTCAGCAGGAACACCCCCGCAGACCCACCCAGAATGGATAACAGGTAGACCGCCAGGAAGCTCCCGTGACCCATCATACGTTCCAGGGCACTGCCGAAGATATATAGCGAGACCATATTCATCACCAGGTGCCCGTAGTCGGTCTGCGAGTGTAGGAAGCCACTGGTCAGGACACGGTAGTACTCATCGGAATACTCAACCCAAGGCCAGTTTAGAGCACCCTCGCTGTACACCCAGTAGTCGGGGATCAGTAGCTGTGCCAGGTAAATCACCACGTTCATGCCAATGAGCGTGTAGGTGACCTTGGGCGTGAGAGATACCTGGCCTCTGGTCGGCGGCGTATAAGCACGGCCATTGACTTCTCGGTAACACTCTGGACAGATGGTGCCCACCTCCAGATGAATTTGGCATTCACCGCAGATGGGACGATTACAGTGCTTACAGCGAGCGAAGGTAATGCGATCGGGATGACGATAGCAGACAGGCTCAGCCTGCCCGTGCACCTCGTGACCGGGGTTATTCTGGTCTGGTTGATTCTGACCTTGGTAATTCTGGTTGTTCTCCACGGTACCTCCGAGATAAAGCGGATAGAGGATAGGATACCTGTTGTTTACCCCACTGCGTTTTTGAAGGGTTCGACCCCTGACGAAAGACACGAAGAGCGGAGTTATTTAGCACGCCGCCCACAATAAATCCCAGATAC
>CAUQVM010000062.1:0-9254 GCA_963521575.1 uncultured Rothia sp. | reverse complement strand
AGCCTCATGATGGAAAAAGTACAGAGGTTCGGCTCTGCCATGCTGGCACCCGTGCTTCTCTTCGCCTTCGCCGGCCTCGCGGTCGGCATCGCGATCATCGCGCAGAATGACCAGCTGATTGGCCTGGCCGCCGATAAGAACAACCTCTGGTCCCAGTTCTGGGCCGTATGGGAGTCCGGTGCGTGGACCGTCTTCAACCAGATGGAACTGCTCTTCGTGATTGGTCTGCCGATTGCGCTGGCTAAGACTGCAAACGCACGTGCGGTCATGGAAGCCGCTATGGTCTACCTGACCTTCAACTACTTTGTTGGCACCATGCTCAAGGTATGGGGCAAGGGCGGTACCGGTTTCTTCGATCTGGACTACACCACCGACATCTCCGAGAGCGCGGCAGGTACCGGTCTGAAGATGATCGCCGGCATTAAGACCATGGACACCGGTATCTTCGGTGCCATCATTATCTCTGCCATTGTGGTGTGGGCCCACAACCGCTGGTTTGACAAGAAGTTGCCTGACTTCCTCGGCATTTTCCAGGGCTCCCAGTTTGTGTACGGCGCCTGCTTCTTCCTGATGATGCCCGTGGCGTTCCTGTTCTCCTGGCTGTGGCCCTACGCTCAGCACGGCATCTCCTCCCTGCAGGGCTTCTTCATCGCATCCGGCGCACTCGGCGTGTGGGTTTACACCTTCCTCGAGCGCTTCCTGATTCCGACCGGTCTGCACCACTTCATCTACTCCCCGTTCGTCTTCGGTAACGTTGTGACCCCGAACGGTATTGCTAAGGACTGGCCGACTCACCTGACCGAGTTCGCTAAGAGCGACAAGCCCCTGAAGGAACTGTTCCCCGGCGGCGGCTTCGCACTGCACGGTAACTCCAAGGTCTTCGCACCCATCGGTATCGCAGCGGCGTTCTACACCACTGCTCGTCCCGAGAAGCGCAAGGAAGTTCTCGCTCTGCTGATCCCCGTCAGCCTCACCGCAATCCTGATCGGTATCACCGAGCCCCTCGAGTTCACCTTCCTGTTCCTGGCACCCCCGCTGTTCCTGGCACACGCAATCCTGGCAGCATCCATGGCAGCAATCATGTACCAGCTGGGTCTGGTTGGTTACATGGGTGGCGGTCTGCTCGACTTCCTGTTCCAGAACTGGATCCCGCTGTGGGCAAACCACTCCGGCACCTACCTCATGCAGATTGGTGTGGGTCTGTCCTTCACCGTTATCTACTTCCTGCTCTTCCGCTTCATGATTCTGAAGCTCGACCTGAAGACCCCCGGTCGTGAAGAAGACGGTGGCGAGACCAAGCTCTACAGCAAGGCAGAGTACAAGGCTGCCAAGGCAGCCGGTAAGGGCGGCGGCGCAGCTGCTGACTCTGCAGACGGCGACCTCTACACCCCCCGCGCGGCTGGCTTCCTCGAGTTGCTCGGTGGCGCAGATAACATCACTACCGTGAACAACTGTGCAACCCGACTGCGTGTCTCCGTGGCCGATGAGTCCCTGGTCAGCATCTCGGATGCAGAGTTCAAGAGCGCAGGTGCTCTGGGCGTTGTCCGCAAGGGCAAGGCCTTCCAGGTGATCGTAGGTATGGACGTTCCCCAGGTTCGCGAGCGTTTCGAGACCATGGTGAACAGCTCGAAGACCAACGTCTAAGAGAGCTTGACTATCTCACCGATGTGAATGTGTAACGCCTCATGAGGCACAGCTTCGCCGGCGGTATTGGTTCACCCCGATACCGTCGGCGAAGCTGTATCTGTACCCGTATTGCGAGATAGAGGGTGGAACAGCCCCGAATGAAGCCGAACGGCAAAACCGGTAGCGTGTACTATTTATATATTGCTCGCTATCGAATTCAGGAGCTTTGAGTGGATCTACAAGACGTTGTGAATGCTAACCAGCACCGTTTCAGCGAGACTGAGCGGGAGATTTTGGCGTTCATGCTAGAAAACGAGGAATTTGTCGCAGAGTCGACGATCAACTCCCTGGCGCATAAAACCTACACCTCAACCAGCTCAATTATTCGTCTGACGAAGAAGCTAAATTTTTCCGGCTTTGCCGAGCTCAAATACTTCATTAAATCTTCCCTAAACCGCAGTGAGTCCTACAACCCGCGGTTTATTGAGAGTGGACGCGAAGATATTCAACGCACCTACGACTACCTCGACCATATGGAGTTGAGCGGCCTGCTCAAGAGAATCCATAAAGCACGCACCGTCTATTGCTTCGGTACCGGGTACGCGCAACGTAATGCGGTGCAGGAATTCGCCAAATCCATGCAAGTTTGCGGCAAATTCTGTCATGTTATTCCGGCGCGCAACGAGTTTGAAAGTGCCATGAACACCATGACACAGGATGACCTGGTGATTATTGTGTCCTTCTCCGGGCAAACCGAGAACATGCGTGAGCACATTAAGATGCTGTCTCTGCGCCGCATCCCCATGGTCGCAGTGACTGCCATAGGGGTGAACTACATGTCCTCACACGCCGAATACTCCCTGCACTATCAGACCACCCCCACCCAGATCAGTACCCAGCGCAAGCCTTTCCACTCCTTTGTCGCCATGTGGGTACTCCTTGATTACGTGGTGCGTCGCTATATTGAATACACCGAAACTGCACATCAGGAAGCCCTGCATACCCAAGTGGATAACGCGCTACATGAGGGGCCCGACAACTAACCGGCTGCCCCACCCTGAGCCAATCCACCCTGAGTCGAAGGACTCCTAAAACCAACTGCCACCCCTGAGACCATCTGAAAGAGACACCCTGTGACCGCGATTCTGGCGTTCATCGACAATACCGATAAGATGCGTAAGTACCTTTTCTGGTACCTCATGATTATTCCCATGCTATTGCTCGCGTGGATTGCCCTTGGCGCCGCCAACTCTCAGATGGATTTTCAGTCCGCGATTAAGATTCCGTTCTTCACCATTGCCTTCCTCCAAGCCTGCTTGAGCCTGATGCTGGGAGGTACCCTTAAACTGGTTGCCTCTGAAAATGAGCGCACCGAGCGGGCCTACTCCCTTTACCTTTCGATCCTACTGGCCGTCATTGGCAACCTACCCGGTGCGCTCCTGGCATTCTTCCTCTACCGCTCCTTGCGCTTTGGCGACCTGGAGGGGCAAATCGCCCCCACGTACCGTTGGGCCTTCATTCCGGCTCTTGTGTTTTACCTGCTGGTTGCGCTGATTCTCACCATGGCGAATATCACGTTGTGGTCAGCGCGCTAAATCATAAGAAAAGGTTGCACCACCCGAGCAAGAGGACAGCCCGGGACCATCGCACATACCGTACACACTGCCGTACACCGCAAAAACGTACAAGGATCATCGCACCGTGAATCACATCCCCGAGCCCGTTCAGGATCAGAACACCGCAGGCATCCCGGCCAATACCGCCGCGCCGGCGAATCCGGCCGAGGCTGAATTGGACGTCGAGCTGGACCTTGCCAACCTGCCCCCGCATTTGAACCCCAGCCACGCGGATTTTGACCTCTCCGCCGGGCTTGAACGCTGGGCAGAGCAGATGGATGTGTACACCGGTCCCGACGCGATGCTCGACTTTAATCAGGTCGACTACGTGCACATCGACCTGTCCGAGGCTAACCCCTCCGGTTTGGCACAGCTACTGGCCGGCCGTAGAACCCGCCTCTCCACAATTCTGCACAAGAAGTCACAGCTGGAGGCGGGTATGCGCTCCGCCCGCATCCTGCGAACCAAGATTTATGAGCTGGCCACCGATCACGGCCTGGACTCCGGTTACTTTGTGGCGGGTACTGCTTCCTGGCTTTCACACAAAACCCGTGAAGGCACCGCTGCCTATGAGAAGCGCTTTATTGCACCTATTCTCATGGCACCGCTGAGCATCACTCCGCACCCCAAAAATGACGACTTCGAGCTACGCCTGGCTGGCTCGGCACGCCTGAACCCTGCTATGGTTCGCCAGATCAAGCAGGAGTATGACATTGACCTGGGCACCATGGATGTGGCGCAGCTGGCTAATTCTATGTCCCGTCTGGATCCCGAGCCGGTGATTGAGCGCATGCGTGCCTCCGCAGGCCGTATTCCGGGCATGACGATTGAGTCGAAGTACTTTATCTCTACCTGCGCTGATCTGAAGGAGAGTATGGGGGCGCTACCTCACACTGCCCTCACCCCGCTGGTGCGTGACGTGGCGGCGCTGAAGGTGCCCGGCGTGAAACCGCGTGAGCTGAGCGCCCACAACCTGCAGCCGCCTCTGGACCAGCGAGATCCCGCAGAGGAGATGCTCCTGCTCGATGCGGATGCCAATGCTCAGGATATTATTGACACCGCCGTTAGCGGCTTTTCCTTCACCATTACGGCTGCTCCCGGAACCGAGCCACTACGCACCGCCGTCAATATTGCCGCCGCGCTCATGGGCCGCGGTAAATCAGTGCTCGTGGTGGGTGAGAAGCGCTCGACCCTGGCTGATTTCTCGACTTTGCTCAGGCGCACTGGAATTGACGGGTTGCGTTATGATCTGTTGGCCGAGCACGACTCGGAGGAACAGCGTGCCGAATTTATCCGTGCCATCGTGCGCAACGAGGGGTCGGAAGAGCCGAACTCTGAAGACTTGCACGAGGAACTGTGCGCCACCCGCCAGACCTTGCAGGAGCACACCCGCTCACTGCTGGCGAAGGACTCACAGTGGCAGGTTTCGGTGTATGATGCCCTGCAGCGCTTAGCGGAGCTAACAGCTTCCGAGGATGGCCCGGCTACTCGCGTACGCTTTGACCGCTCCATGCTGGATGCTCTGGTGGAGCGCGATCAGGTGCGCGCTGATCTGGTGCGTCTAGCCGAGATTGACGGCTTTTCAACTGCCTCGCGCACCTCGCCCTGGTACCGTGTCCACCTGGTTAATGACGAGGAAACCGCTGAGGCCTACGCCCTGGTCATTACCCTGAAGTCCTCCATGTTGACCCTGCGCGAAGCTATGAACCGTATGGGCACAGCACTGGGTCTGCGTCCGTGCCGCACGATTGCCGAGTGGGAATCACAGCTGGCAATTCTTATGCGCATTCGTGAGACGCTTAAGCGCTTCCGTGCCGATGTGTACGACCGTCCGGTGACTGACCTAATCGCCGCGACGGCTTCCGGATCGTGGCGCCGTGAAAACGGTATTGAGATGAGCAGCATGCAACGTTCGCGTCTACGCCGCGCCGCGAAGGAGTATATCCTGCCCGGCGTGAATATTGGTGACTTGCACGAGCAGCTGAAGATTGTGCAGTCCGAGCGTGCCGAATGGATCCGCCATATTGAAACGCCTCGTATCCCGCAGATCCCGCAGAACCTTGATCAGTTGGCGGATGCTCTGAATTCTCTGGTTTCTGAACTGGCAGGTTTGGGTATTGTGCTAGCAGGTACGGTTGAGGGCACCGATTTTGTGCGTACCGACCTGGATACCCTGGAAGCTCGCCTGGACGCCCTCATGTCTGACCGTGTACTGCTTATGACCCTGCCCGAGCGTGACGCGCTCACTCAGAAACTGCGTGATCTTGGCCTGTCGGAGTTATTGGACGACCTGTACGCCCGCCATGTTCCGGCTGGGAAGGTTGCCTCCGAGCTGGAGCTGGCCTGGTGGCAGTCAGCCCTGGAACTTCTGTTACAGCACCATGCAGGTAAGATGCTGGATGGCGACCGTCTGCGTGATACTGAATCTCGCTTCCGCCGCGCGGACTACGCTCACATGACAAGTGCCCCGGCCCGCCTCTTGGCAAAGACTGCACGCCTGTGGGCTGAACGGATTGAGACC
The DNA here is from genome assembly GCA_963521575.1 of uncultured Rothia sp. Taxonomy (GTDB): domain Bacteria; phylum Actinomycetota; class Actinomycetes; order Actinomycetales; family Micrococcaceae; genus Rothia. The sequence continues at coordinate 3,491 of CAUQVM010000062.1, read as the reverse complement.
GAGCACGAGCAGGCGGCCTACCTCAAGAGTCAGTTGCGCGGTTATGAGTTCGTGCTGGAGAATCTGTTGCTACACGCACCGGTTATGGTTCGAACCCTACTACCGCTGTGGACGGCTAGCCCCTTCGCCTTGGCTCGTAAGGTCCCGGCATCGATGCGCTTTGACGCGGTACTATTGCTGGACTCGGAATCCACCCCGCTGGCCGCGAATTTGCCAGCCATTACTCGTGCCGATCAGGTGATTGCCCTGGGTGACCCGCATTCAGGCTACCCCTCGCCCTTTATCGTCTCTGCTCCGACCTCCGGTGCCCCGGAACCGACCGATGAGCGACTCGATAGCACCTTCGACGTGCTGGCCACCGTGCTACCCAACCGGAGCCTGGCCATGGTGCACCGTAGCGTGGACCCGGTAATCCTGAATTACCTGAATCGTGAGTTCTATGACTCGGCACTATACGCTCCGCCGGTGAGCCGCGCTTCATTGTTGCCGGCCGCTTCGCTAACGGTTGAGTATATTGATACCCGTGGCAAGGTGAGTGATAACGCGAACCTAGATTCGCCGGGTATTGAAGTTGAACGTGTAACAAAGCTGGTGCTGGAGCATGCCTACCGCACTCCAGATCGGTCGCTGGCGGTGGTGACAGCTAGCCCCAAGCACGCTCAGCGTGTAGCCGAGTCGGTGCGTCGCGCTCTGAATCTGTACCCGCAGTTGGCACCCTTCTTCGCCGTCGGTAAGGAATCCTTCCGCGTGGTGGATCTGACCCGTGCCGAGAGCCTGGAACGCGATACCGTAATCTTCTCTCTGGGTGTGGGACGTGCCCGTCTGGGTCAGGCTTCCTATGACCTGGGGCAGCTCTCTACCGAGCACGGACGTCAGGGTTTTGTGGTAGCGCTGACACGCGCCCGCCGCGCTCTGCGCATCGTCTCGTGCATTATTCCTTCGGAGCTGGATCCACAGAAGCTACACCACGGTGCGGTGGATTTCTACCACCTACTGCATGACCATGCGGAACGTCAGGCGCGTGAGGAAATGGAAGCGAAGGCGCAACGTGTGCCGGAGACTCTACCCCGCAATGCCTTCCTAACTGTGGGTCCGCAAGATACCCCGGACCTGGGTGACTGGTTGCTAAATGACCTGGTGGTTCGCCTGCAGGCCCGCGGTATTCGCGTAAGCCGCGGCGAGGGCGATATTGCGCTGGTAGCGCAAGCCCCCGAGAAGCCTGCGGCTGAGCCGGTTCCCGCTCTTGGGGTGGCGCCGGTGGTTTCTTCGCACCCGACACCTCCCGTGGCCATACCTCTGGTGGGCTGTTCGGATGGAGAGTACAACTATGCTCGCGCCTCGGTGCGCGAACGTACGCGTCTGCTACCGGAGCGTCTGAGCCGCACCGGCTGGAACTACATCACCCTGGGTACGCTAGAAGTATTCGCCGACCCGGATGCGGTGGTGGCGCGCATCCTGCGCTATCTGGATATGGAAGAGGATGCTGAGGACCGTGACTAACTACTCACCGACCCCCAAGCCCCGCCGCGGGAACCGCCGCGTGAGTGGGGGAGGACCCGTCAGCGGAGCTGAGCCGCTGCTGGTGGGGGTAACTGATCCCCCCGTGCGAGTGGTTCCTTCTGCCCAGGTGCAGACGCCGTCCGCTCTGAAAGGAAAGGGCGCATCCACCGCCTCGCGTGCGGATCCTTTGGCGCAACCGCTGGCCGTTGAGGAGCGGGAGCGTCTGGAGTGGATGCGCCAGCAGCGTCCCCCGCACTGGGGTAATAACATCGTGTAGGGGAGTCTCTCTGTTTGAGGGGTGCGGCCTGCGAGCGAGCGCCGGAAGGTGAAGTGCTTTAAAGCCTGTGGGGGCGGGACAATGTTGATTGTCCTGCCCCCACACTCTACCCGGGTAGGAATCCTGGTGAGAATTGGTTGATTAGGAATTGCCCTTGTCGGTGCTATAAAAGCCGGAGCCCTTGAAGGTGATGCCCACGGTGTTGTAGCGCTTGCGAAGCGTTTCCTGGCCGCACTGGGGGCAAACGCGCAGGGCGTCATCGCTAAAGGACTGACGTTGTTCAAAGACGTGGTTGCAATTCTTACACTGGTAAACGTAAACCCGCATAATTTCCTTCGACTATCGATTTTTTCGCTAAGATGCGAATTTAATAATGCGGTTTGAGTGTACCGCGTTGATTTATGCGGGGCTATTCATGTTGCGGATTCTCCTGGGAAGAGGTATCTGTACTAGTTTCTTCCGCACGTCTCCGCTCTTCTGAGGGACTGCGTGCTTCTTCTATTGAGCGTGGGTTCTCTAGCCCCGTCTCCGCATCGTCGAGAGGGGTTATACCGAAGCGGTAGTTTGGTAGATGCCCTCTTCGGTGAGTAGGACCGGCAGGATAGCGTCCCAACGGTCGTAGGGAATGACCTCGTAGATCTCTTCGGCAAAGACGACACCCAGGCTGGATTCGGCAAGCTGTTTTTCACTCAGCTGAGGGATAATGCGGTCATAGTAGCCTCCTCCCTGCCCGAGACGGTGACCGCCGGCATCGTAAGCGAGGGCGGGGATAAGCCGTACATCGGCATCGAGGAAGGCCTGCACATCCTGTTCTTCGCCAACGGGTTCGGGGATACCCATGGGGTTGCGTGGGTGCTCAATCTGCGGATCCCAATCAACCCAGGCAAGGGTGCGGCGGGGGCGGACGACCGGCACAATAATACGGTACCCTTCCGCATGTAGACGGGTGAGGGCCTTAGTAATGGGGGGCTCGGCATCGGTGGGTAGATAGGCAGCCACGGTACCGGGTGCGGTGATTCTCCGCCGTACTTCGCGCAGGATGTGTTCTGTGAAGAGTTCCTGCATGCGCTGTTGACCGACCGGGCCGCGCTGACTGCGGTTAATGAGGCGGCGGGGGCGAATTTGGGAGCGAAGGATATTCTTATCGAGGGAGATATCTTCTGTGCTAGCACCGGAGTCGGTGGTGCTGGTGGCGGATGCGGTGTTCAGATGCATGGGGTTCCCATCGTCATTGCGGGTTGGAAGGATCTTGGACCCCGGAGGCGTAGTGGACACTTTTTACGGGGTACTAAAATGTTTACTTCTCGGGCTGATAGTGCTTCAACTTCGGGGTGGAGATGACAATCCCCTCATAGAATGGGGAGGAGATATAGAATAGTCTTCTCTCACCCTAACACCCCAGCACCGCATCTATCCTTGCACCTTTCTCGACTAGAAAACATACTCAAGCGTTACCAATACCGTGCAGACCTCTGAGGTACGGTTAGCAGCGTCCCTCCTCGATGATGAGGAGTGAGTCATCAAATTCTGGTATAGAAGCAATTGATCTTTGGATATTGCGGGTCTTTTTTGGATCGGGTGCAAAAAACATTGATTACTATATGCGGTTTGTCACGTTGAAGATTTTTTCACGTCATAGTTGTGTGAATCCGTTCTGAGTACTTTACAACTTAGGGTATTCTTGTGGCATGGCTACTGAAATTAAGTCTGTTAC
>CAUQVM010000061.1:0-9290 GCA_963521575.1 uncultured Rothia sp. | reverse complement strand
GTTTTCCTCTGCCTGTTCTTGAATCAATTTACACCGAAAGCTACTAATTTTTTAGGCTAGTCCAGAGCTTTTTAAAGCGGTGGGAACGGTGTAGAAGCTGGTGAGCGTACCGTTGCTCACATATTTACCCGCTATACTGGATAACTACACTGCCACCCATTCTATATGCACACGTGAGAGAGTACTATGCGCGTTCTGACTGTCATCCCGACGTATAACGAGAAAGATAACCTGCCGATTGTGGTGGAGCGTCTTCGCAAGGCTGCTCCTAAGGTGGATATTCTCGTGGTGGACGACAATAGCCCTGATGGTACCGGCCAGATTGCAGACGATCTTGCAGCAAAGGACTCCCAGATCCACGTGCTGCACCGTACCGTTAAGGAAGGCCTGGGCGGTGCTTATCTGGCGGGCTTCGACTGGGGTCTTGAGGCTGGCTATGATGTTCTGATTGAGATGGATGCTGACTGCTCCCACCAGCCCGAGCAGTTGCCTTCTCTGGTGCGTGCCGTGGAGGCAGGTGCCGACCTGGCTATTGGTTCGCGCTATGTTCCCGGCGGCAAGACCAAGAACTGGCCGGTTCACCGACAGATTCTTTCGCGCGGCGCAAATATGTACACCCGTATGATACTGGGCACCTCTATTAAGGACATTACTGCGGGTTTCCGTGCGTACCGCCGGGAGGCGCTGCAGCGTCTGAATTTGGACGGTATTGATTCGAAGGGCTATGTTTTCCAGGTCGATTTGGCATGGCGTTCGGAGCAGGCTGGTCTGAAGATTGTTGAAGTGCCGATTACCTTCGTTGAACGTGAGATCGGTGCTTCGAAGATGGATGGCAATATTATCTTTGATTCAATGTCGAAGGTGACTCGATGGGGCATTAAGAACCACGCTCAGAAGCTGAAGAAGGCTCTGCGTAAATAGTTCCCCGCCTGTAAAGTTCTGAATAACAGGGTGAATAACAGGGGCGGGTTGGATACGTGAATAACGTCATCCAACCCGCCCCTGTATGCCTATGTGCGCTGTTGTGCTTTTAGTTACGCTTCGGATGAGCCGCACGCCGGGGGAGAGGTGGAGCCTTTCGCAGAACGTGCTTGAGCGAGAGGGTAATGCAGAGCCGGGTACGCGAAAGCCTCCCGTACAGCATAGATGCCGTCAGGAGGCTTTAATTGGCGCTTTTAGAGTGCGAAGTGGTTGCGGTAGTACTCTAGACGATCTTCCAGGGTCTTCTCCAGCTCCTCGATGCTACGTCGTTCCATGAGCATATCCCAGTGGGTACGGGCCGGCTTGTTATCTTCGGCGGTGGCCGTGGAGTCGCCGTTCACCAGGAAGGCTTCCTTGCCGGACTTTGCGGTCCAGACCGATGGAATTTCTGCTTCTGCCGCGAAGGTCACGAAAATGCGGTCACCGTCTGCGGTACGGTATTCGACGCGCTGGCGGGGCGCGGGCTGTACGTTCGATTCGGTTTCCATCGACTGGGAACCCAGGCGCATACCGCGCAGGCTACGATCGCTCATTTTTCCTCCAGTGTCCGTCGGGTGCGCCGAATGGCGCCTGATGCATAACGTTGGGCGGGGGAGAGCTATTCCCTCGAACGTTTACAAAACATCCATTATATCGGTAATAGTCTCCACCCACCCAGTGAGATGGGTGTAATTTGGGGGTTATTTTAGTGTTTCATCTCGCCTGCGCGGCTACCTCGCGGCGTTTTAGCTATTGGTGCCGCGGTTACCCATATCCTGTGCGGCCCCTTTCGCCGCCGATGCTTTGGCTGATGCATCCGCCAGGTCCGAGGAGGGTAGGGTGCCAAAGGCGTTGCCCAGGCCACGCAGTGCATCGCCAAGCTCAGTCGGGATGAACCAGAGCTTATTGGCATCACCCTCGGCGAGCTTGGGCAGAGTCTGTAGGTACTGGTAGGTTAGTAGTTGCTGGCTCGGGTTGGATTCGTGGATAGCGGCAAAGACCTTCTGCACGGCCTCGGCCTCACCATTAGCTCGTAGGATAGCGGACTGTGCATCACCTTCGGCGCGTAGAATCTGAGCCTGCTTTTCGCCCTCGGCACGCAGGATAGCAGCGCGTGATTCACCCTCGGCGGTCAGGATATCAGACTGCTTCTGACCTTCGGCAGTGAGGATAGCTGCGCGGCGATCACGCTCTGCGCGCATCTGCTTCTCCATGGAGTCCTGAATCGAGACCGGCGGCTGAATTTCCTTAATATCTACGCGGGAGACGCGCAGACCCCAGCGACCGGTGGTGGAGTCGAGCACACCGCGTAGCTCGGCGTTAATTTGGTCGCGGGAGGTTAGGGTTTGCTCCAGGTTTAGGCCGCCAACCACGTTACGTAGGGTAGCGCTGGTCAGCTCGTCCACGGCGCGAATGTAGTTGGTGATTTCGTAGGTTGCAGCCTGAGGATCGGTGACCTGGAAGTATACAACAGTGTCGATACCGACCACGAGGTTATCTTCGGTAATGACCGACTGCGAGGGGAACGAGACGACCTGTTCTCGCAGGTCAATCAGTGGCAGTACTCGGTCAATAATGGGTATAACAATGTGCAGGCCGGGGTTCAGCACGGTGTGGAACTTTCCGAGACGTTCGACAATACCGGCCTTGGCCTGCGGAATAACGCGTACGGTCTTGGCGAGCAGGGTCAAGATGAAGAGGATGAGCAGTACCAGCAAAATAAGGCTGATAGGCATTATTTCTCCTTGTCGGCGATGTAAACAATATATTTACACTGCATGTAATTAGTTTTTGTACTGTTTATTATTCTCAGGAGGGCGATGCGGCAGGAGCATTGGTGGGATTCTCGGGGGAGAGGTTCCACTATTGCGGTAGCACCCTTAATGGTCTGTACCCGCGCCCGCGATCCAGCGAGTAGCGTTCCGGATGTGGCGCGCCGTCCAGGTGTCACCCGCTAGAATGACCAACCCGGACTCGCCGGTTACACTTGGATAATCCGGACCTCGCGGCCAATGAGCGCCTCAGTGTTAGTGACGGTGTTTCCAGCCGAACGATTGAGTTTTCTCACCAGCGGCGGCCGCAGGCCAAGCAATAAAATGAGGCAGATTGCCACAAAGATGACGGCTCGAACGAGTATTTGGTCGGTAAATAGCGAGGCAACTGCGGTCAGCGCAGCACCAATGGCGAGCATTAGAAAGAATAAGTCCAGGCTCAAAAGCTCAATCAGGGCAAAGATGAGGGCCAGGGTAATCCAGAGCGTCCACGGCGCCTCAAAGAGCCAATCCATTGAATCCTCCTTTGGAATTTGTGCCGCACGACGTTCTGAATCGTGTCGCATCGAGGCATCGGCACCTCACCACGCCGCCTAAGCTCATTATTTCAGGCGGAATATGAGGGGTGAAGGTTTATGGCGAAAAGCCCGAGTGAATACATCAAATGTTAAGGTGGCGTTCAGCCGGGGAGAATCAAGTGTTTACAAACCTCTCCGTAAAGCCGATAATGTACATTATGTAAAGTAGTCCTATTTTTGGCTCCCCCAGCTCGGCGCGCCCAGCCCAAGCACTCACAACCAGACGGCTTCGCCAATTCAACTCGGCGCACGGGCTACGCGATGCTTCGCCCCCAACGGCTTCACCATGGTACCCTAGGCTCGGGCCGCACGGAATGAATGCACGATCACCTTTTGTATTGACTGCTTTTGCGAGACGCTCGAGGCCAACCACCGTGGGACCGCCTCTCAAATGTCTCAACTCGGTGCGGATGTAGCGGCACCCGAGACCCCAGTCCCACACCATCGGTGTCTACTGTTCGTCTCGGGCGCTTACTCCAAGTCTCCAGTTTACTGTCTGGAACCCCGCCTACTCGTCCTCAGCGTGCTTCTCGCTAAACTCAATCCAGGCGTTGAGCACTCGTTCTGCAGCACCTGATTGAATAGATGCGCGAGCATCGGCTATGGCCTGCTCGAAACGCTTTTCAATACTCTCCCCATTGACCGGGCGGTACGCCACCAAACCGGCGGCAGCATTAATGATCACGGCGTCGTGAATAGCACGCAACGGGCTCTTCGGGGATTCACCCTCCCCTGCCAAAATGGCACGGAATACGCCGGCGTTGTATTCGGCGTCACCTCCACGCAATTGCTCAAGCGGAGCGTTCTGTAGCCCGTATGAGGTCGGGTCAAACCGGTACTCGGTTAGCCGACCATCCACAGCCTCCCATAGACGGCTCGTGGTGGCAATAGTCAATTCATCCAGGCCGTCATCACCGCGGAAAATCAGGGCATGATCGCCACGTTCGGCAAAGACGTGAGCCATTTTCTCCGCCATAACCGGGTTAGCCACACCAATAGCCGAAGATTTTACGCGAGCCGGGTTCGTCATGGGACCCAGGTAGTTAAAGGCGGTTGGAATACCCAATAGGCGGCGGGTCGGACCCACGTGGCGCATAGCCGGGTGGAAGGTCATTGCAAACAGGAAAGTGATGCCAGTCTTGCTTGCACATTCAGCAACGGCGGAAATGGGCATATCCAGACGAATTCCCAACGCCTCCAAAACATCGGCAGAACCCGACTTTGAGGTGGAGGCGCGATTACCGTGCTTCACCACGGTAGCACCGGCGCCAGCAATGACCAGGGCAGCCATGGTGGAAATATTCACGGTGTTCTGCTGGTCTCCCCCGGTGCCCACAATATCGACAGCCTGCGGGTCAATATTCACACTCTCTGCCTTGGCAACCATACCGGTCGCCAGAGCACCCAACTCCTCCGGGGTCTCCCCCTTGCTGTGGAGTGCGGTGAGGAATGAGGCGAGAATCGGCTGTTCGGTCTGGCCGGTCATAATCTGATCCATGGCCCAGGCGACCTCGGTGTCGCTCAGATCCCGGTGCTTGACCAGTTGATTCAGGATGTACTTCCAGGTAATTTCGTGTGTAGTCATGCTTCAAGTGTAAAACCCCCGCCACACATCCGCATCATACGATGCAGAATGCGAGACGGGGGTTCCACGAGGGGTGATGCGCTACATGAGGCGAATCAATTCTCCGATTTAGTGGAAGGAATCACCGCAGGCGCAGGAGCCCGCAGCGTTCGGGTTATCAATAGAGAAGCCCTGCTTCTCAATGGTGTCCTCGAAGTCGATGGTGGAGCCGTCCAGGTAGGGTGCGCTCATCTTGTCCACGATGACCTCAACACCGTCAAAGTTGCGCACGACATCACCGTCGAGCACGCGCTCGTCAAAGTACAGCTGGTAGATCAGGCCGGAGCAACCGCCGGGCTGAACGGCGATGCGCAGGCGCAGATCGGTGCGACCCTCCTGCTCAAGCAGGGTGCGAACCTTGGTCTGTGCAACTTCGGTCAGGTTAACAGCGTGGGTCGGCAGTTCGGTGGTGGTTTCACTCATGAGTGTTGTCCTTTGTTTGTGGTTCACCCGCGCCGGGGGCGCTATCAGACGTCTTGAACACGGGTGTTTTAGCCTTCACAATACGCGCCCGGGCAACCTTGATACAACATAGGGTGTACATAGTTCGCCCGGGGCGTGAGCCCCATGTGGGGGCGTTTATTGCATCTTGCGTTGAAGCCTTGCAGTAATTCTGCTTCTAGAATACCGAATGTATGGACAGGTAACGAGAGAGTCTAGGAAGCCGATCGAGATTAGGGAGCGGGGACATATTTTGTGATATACCCCACTCTCCTGTTCTCTCGGTGGCCTCTAGCGACCCCCCAGAACACTCAGTAGCAAGGCCTCAGCCAGAATCGCGTTCTTAAAATCAGGAATATACAGAGACTCGTTTGCACTGTGGGCCCGGGTATCCGGGTCTTCCACACCAGTCACCAAAATTTGGGCCTGCGGGAAGGTCTGCTTCAGATCGGCAATAAACGGGATGGACCCGCCCATACCGGTCTGCACGGGCTCAATATCCCATGCGGCGCGCATGGCATCCAGCGCAGTCTGGGCGCCGTCGGCATCCACTTCAGTGGAGAAAGGCATGCCGGAGTCCACGGCAGTGTAGCTAACCTGCGCGCCGTGCGGTGCGTGAGCCTTGAGGTGCTCAGCCAGGGCTCGGTGGGCACTCTCGGGAGTATCGCCGGGAGCCAGACGGGTGCTAATACGGGCACGAGAGACCACAGCCAGGGTATTCGAAGAGGTTGCAATCGAGGGAATATCCATGCCAATGACCGAAATTGCCGGTTGAGTCCACAGGCGTGAAGCCACCGAACCGGTACCGGCCAGCGGCACGGAGTCCAGCACGCCCGAATCTGCGCGGAAGTCCGCCTCCGCGTACTCCAGTTCGGGCTCAGGGGCGCGGTGCAGTCCCTCCACAGCTACGGCGCCCTGAGCATCGTGCAGGGTGGCTAGCAGCTGCGCCATGAGGGTATGGGCATCCAGCATGGGTCCACCGAACATACCCGAGTGAATGGCGTGGCTACCCACGCACACCTCAATGTCGCCCGAGGCGACGCCGCGTAGGCTCGTGGTCAAGGCGGGCACGCCAGCACGCCAGTTGGCGGAGTCGGCCACGACAATATAGTCGGCAGACAGCTCATCACGGTAGGTATCCAGGAAAGAGGTGAAGGAAGGCGAACCGGCCTCTTCTTCGCCCTCAATAAAAAGCTTCACTCCGAGCTTGAAGTCTTCGCCCAGGGTCTCATTCAGTGCGGCGATGGCTGCTAGGTGTACCAGAATACCGGCCTTATCATCCGCAGCACCTCGGCCGTAGAGGCGGTCACCCTTGCGGGTAGCGACAAACGGGTCGGTTTCCCACAGGTCAATGTCACCGGTGGGCTGTACGTCATGATGTGCGTAGAGCAGGATTGTGGGGTACCCCTCGGCAGCAGGGCGCTGGGCAATGACCGCAGGCATACCTTGCTTTTCGGTACCGTCTTCGGTTGTGTAGGTGGCGCGCTCGATCCTTACATTTTCGAAACCGGCTTTCTCTGCGAGGTCGGCTATGGCCTCCGCGCTACGGTCGAGCTGGGTCAGATCGTGCGATTCCCAAGCAATGGAGGGGATGGCAACCAGATCGGTGAGGGTCTGCAAGGTAGCGTCGAATCGTTCGTTGATTGCGGCGCTCAGGGCGTTACGGTGGGTGAATTCAGTAGTCATAGTTCTACCTTACCGCGTCCGTCGGAGCAAACGTCACAGGGTTCCCTCTCCCCCGTGTTTCGGGACGTATGGCAGGTGATTTCCAGCCGGTGGGTTACCCCGCGGAGGGACGGTGCTCATTGGTGCACGTCGGGTATGATGGGAAGGTGTTTGGTCGTAAGAAAGAGAAGGCTGAGACTGAAGCTGCTCAGCCGCAGGTTGTAGAGGAGCCTCAGGCTCCGGTTAATCCGAAATTTACCCCGAAGAAGGGCCGCCCGACTCCTTCGCGTAAGGAACAGCAGGCAGCTCGCCGTCAGCCGCTGGTGGGTGCTTCTCAGCATGAAAAGCTCCAGAGCCGCGAGGCAGCTGCGGAGCTGCGCCGCCGCGAACGTGAAGATGCTGCAAAGATCCGTGAGCGTCAGAATGAGGCACTGCGCGGCGGTGACCAGCGTTTCTTGCCTTACATTGACCAGGGTCCGCAGCGTCGTTATATCCGAGATTATGTGGACGCACGCCGCAACTTGGGTGACTTTATGCTGATTGTGCTGCTGGTCCTTCTGATCGGTGGTTGGATCGCTCAGGGTGTTGCAACCTCCTCTGAAGCGGGAGCGACAATTTATTACGGCTCGGTATACGCGATGTACGCCATGATGTTGCTGTGGGTTATTGACTACTTCATTCTGTGGCGCAATCTGAAGAAGAAGATCCTCGCGAAGTTCGGCGATCTTCAGCGCGGTTCCGGTATGTATGCATTTAACCGTGTGATGATGATTCGTCGTCTGCGCCGCCCGGTGCCGATGGTGAAGTACGGCGAGTCCCCGAACTGTATTCCGCAAACCCAAAATTTTTGTCGACACCCCCCCGGGGGGGGGATTCCCGACAAACATGTGGCTTTTTAATGTGTGGTTTAGGCGCCCCTATATCTCTTAGCGACGAGAACGGCGCAGCTTCACCAGGCCGCGGTTAATATGTGCGGCCCAGAGGGGACCTTCATAGAGGAAGGCGGTGTATCCCTGTACCAGGTCGGCGCCAGCATCGAGGCGCTCCTGCACATCCTCGGCGGTAGTCACACCACCGACGGAGATAATAGCGAGGTCATTGCCGATTTCGCGCTTGAGCAGACGCAACACCTCGAGGGAGCGGGGCTTCAGGGGTGCTCCGGAGAGGCCGCCTGAACCGATCTCCTTAACCTTGGTCATATCGCTAGTCAGGCCCAGGCCTTCGCGGGCGATGGTGGTGTTGGTGGCAATGATGCCATCCAGCTTCAGTTCCTTGGCAAGGGCCGCCACTTCAATAACGTCTTCGTCGACTAGGTCAGGTGCGATTTTGACGGTGAGGGGTACGTGGCGGTTGGGGCTGACGCGGTCGGCTTCTTCGCGTACGGCGGTGAGGAGGGGGCGGAGGGATTCGATAGCCTGGAGGGTACGCAAGCCGGGAGTGTTCGGGGAGGAGACATTGACGACGAGGTAGTCTGCCTGAGGTGCAAGGGTGCGGGTGGAGATCAGGTAGTCATCGATAGCGTTTTCGAGTTCTACGATTTTGGTTTTGCCGATATTGACGCCGATGATGGGGCGCACGGCACCACGGTATTCGGCTTCGAGATCGGCGCGGGCTGCGGCTACACGGGGGCCGGCTGCGGCAGCACCGTCGTTGTTAAAGCCCATGCGGTTAATAACAGCCTTATCTTCGACGAGGCGGAAGAGGCGAGGTTTGGGGTTGCCGGGCTGGGCTTGGCCGGTAATGGTGCCGATTTCGACGTGGCCGAAGCCGATACCTGCAAGGGCAGCAATACCCTTACCGCCCTTGTCAAAGCCTGCGGTGAGGCCGAAAGGCGAAGGGAAGGTAATGCCCATAACGGTGGTTGCCAGTTCAGGGGCTGGCTGGAGGTAGTTGCGGAGAGCGCGAGTGATACCGACATTACGCAGGGTTTGGACACCCCAGAAGCCAACGTGATGTGCCTTCTCGGGGTCCATACCCTTGAAGAAGATATTGAAGAAGGTCGGATAGATGCGCATTTTTTCTCCTTGAGATTGGAGGGGCGGGTGGTTTGTAGGTGACGGGCCGGGGCCGGGGTAATGCGTACTGGGGCGTTACTTGTCGTGGGTGACTGTGTCGACAGCGCCTCCGTAGCGGCGGTCGCGGCGTGCGTATTCTTCGACGGCTTCCCAGAGGGTGCGTCGGTCGACGTCAGGCCAGAGTACGTTCATGAAGATGAGTTCGGCGTAGGCGCTTTGCCAAAGTAGGAAATTG
>CAUQVM010000060.1:0-9430 GCA_963521575.1 uncultured Rothia sp. | reverse complement strand
GCTCTTCACCGACGCCCCGCAGGAGCGTTTTGCTCGCGGTGAGGTGCTGGGCATTGAGAACTTCGTGCCCGGTTCTGCCGCGGCGAAGATTGCACCCGCCGGTGAGTTGACCGTGGCCGGTGCCCGCTGGAATAAGAAAATTCTGGTGGTTCGCTTTGACGAGGTGACCAACCGCAACCAAGCTGAGGAGCTGCGTGGCACCCGCCTGGTATACGAGGTGCCCGAGGAAACCGGGGACGAGGAGGGCTTCTACGAGCAGGAACTTGTGGGCCTGCCCGTGTACCTGCTAGCTGATGTGCCCGAGGGCGAGAGCCCTGTGGAAAACCCCGCCGCGGGTGAGCCCCTAGGTGAGGTAACCGGTCTGCAGACCATGCCGGTTCAGGATCTGCTACTTATTAAGCTGGCGCATTCGCCGCGCCTCGCCTCCGGTGCGGGTGAGGAAATTATGATTCCCTTCGTGGCGGAGATTGTGCCCGAGGTGGTTCCCTCCAGTGAGGAAGAGCCCGGTTTTGTACTGCTCACCCCTCCTGCCGGCCTGATTGATCTGGTAGAGGCTACCGAACAGGTGGGGGAGTAGTTCCGTGCGCTATGATGTGGTTACGATTTTTCCCGAGTACTTGGAGCCGCTAAAGCTGTCCCTGCTGGGTAAGGCCCGCGAAAAGGGCCTGGTGGACCTGCATCTGCATGATTTGCGCGAGTACACCTTTGACCGCCACCGTACGGTGGATGACACCCCCTACGGCGGCGGTGCGGGCATGGTGATGAAGCCCGAGCCCTGGGGCTTGGCCCTGGATGAGGTGCTGGCCGCCTCCCCGCTAAACGCTACCGCCGAGAGAGCTGACACCGAGAAAACCACCGCTACGCCTGCCGCGGCTGAAGACGTTGCCGCCGAGAATAGCGCCGAAGAAGCGACCGCTAATCCAGAATCAACCATCGATACTCGCCCCCTGCTGATTGTTCCTTCCCCGGCCGGTGCGGTCTTTGACCAGGCCATGGCATATGAGTTGGCCGAGGAGAAGCACATTGTGTTCGCTCCGGCCCGCTACGAGGGCATTGACGAACGCGTGCTGGACTGGGCTCAGGACAGCTTCCGCGTGATGCCCGTTTCTCTGGGTGATTACGTGCTTTACGGTGGCGAGGTTGCGGTTATGGCCATGATTGAGGCGATTACTCGCCTGATTCCGGGCGCGATGGGTAACCCCGCCTCCCTGGAGGAGGAGTCACACACCGGCGGCCTGCTGGAATACCCGGTGTATACCAAGCCGGCCGTATGGCGTGATCGCGAGGTGCCGGAGGTGTTGCTCTCAGGTAACCACGGCGCAATCGCCCGCTGGAGGCGCGACCGCCAGATTGAGCGTACCTTGGAGCGCCGTCCGGACCTGCTGGAGGCCTATCCGGTGGAACAGTGGGATAAGAAGGACCGCCGCTTCCTGGCCGAACGCGGGGTGCACTTTGTCAATCCCGCCAAGGCCGCGGCAAAGAAGGCAAAGCAGGAAAAGTCTCAGACCGACTAGCGGGCGACGTTCTCCGTGCCGCAGTGCGTCCGGGCGGTATTGCCCGCGCGTAGCGCATACGCCCCGAATACAGTCGTTTCGCGCGCCGATGGCACGTTGAGCTTTGAAAAGGTTGAGTTGGGCGCGTAGGCACCGGCCACTTCGAAGCGGCGGATATTTCAACGAGTAGCGGGGTAATATTTCAAGCAAAAGATGACACTTTAATGCAAAGAAGATATTATTGTTCCTGAAAGCTTAAATCGCTTGTTCCGGTAGTGCGAGCGAGATAAGCTGTCCCTCTCAGTCCCGGGCATGACCGGGCTGAGTCACTCATGGGGAAGTATTCAAGCATCCGAACCGGAGCGGTCTCTGCACGGGACCGACCGACCGGAAGCCTACTCAACTATCACGTATTCACACAAGTGGTGCACGGTACTAAATCTCGTAATCAATGTGATGGGAGCTTGGTGGTTCGAGCGTTCATCGTGGTTGATGACCCATTCACCTACGAGACGAGGTGCTGATGTATAGCGGGTGAGCAGGCAATGGTCCGGATTGATGCTCGCCCGCTCCGCTGTTTAAAGGTCGCTTTTACCAGTCTTAGTGCTACATCAATTCTGCTGTTGCGGCGGCTATTGAACTGCGGACACAACTATTTCACTGCGGGAGCTCCACTGCTGGAGCGGAGCCTTAGGACCTACTACCTTCGTATCGGCACGCCTTAGTCCCCTTGTTCCCGCTTCCCCGCGCTTTCAATCATCCCCCAATGATCTCAAGCCTGACGCTCTTAGCCCGAGCTCCAGAACCCTAATGCTTTTCGGGTACGGGGCGCTCGCGGAACTCGATGGGCCGCTTCGACTTGGGGAGCGAGTACATAACGCGTAGGTACGCATCCTCTACTAGCTCCTTCAAAACCTGCTCGGTTACGCCCTCGCCGGCGCCTACGGAAATCCAGTGCCGTTTATTCATGTGCCATGCCGGAATGATGCTCGGGTAGATACGTCGCAGCACCCCCGACTCTTCGGGATCGGTCTTGAGGTTGACGATGGGATAGCCAATCCCTTCGGTATACATAGCGAATATCTTGCCGCCGATGCGGTACACCGTGTGTTCAGGCCCGAAGGGTTGATCGCTCGTTGCGAGCGGCATGGCGAGTGCGAGGCGGCAAACAGCCTCTTCAAGACCCTCGGCGGTCAGAGCGGTGGAGGCTAAGGCGGAGGGTGCGGGGGAGTGATCTGTACGCATGCCTTTGAGTGTAATACATCTAGAATTTGGAACCGCCCTATACCTGGTACCCCCGTCTAAATCCACGCTAAAATAGACTACTATGGCTGAATTTATTTATCAGATGATTAAAGCCCGCAAGACCGTGGGCGATAAGGTCATCCTCAACGACGTGACAATGTCGTTCTTCCCCGGCGCCAAGATCGGTATGGTTGGCCCGAACGGCGCGGGTAAGTCGACCATTCTGAAGATTATGGCTGGTCTCGACCAGCCCTCCAATGGTGAGGCGCGTCTGACCCCCGGCTACACCATGGGCATCCTCATGCAGGAGCCGCCGCTGAACGAAGAGAAGACCGTTCTGGGCAACGTTGAAGAGGGCGTGGGCGAGATTAAGTCCAAGCTCGACCGCTTCAACGAGATTTCCGCTCTCATGGCCGAGCCCGATGCAGACTTTGACACCCTCATGGAAGAAATGGGTCAGCTCCAGGAAGCCATCGACGCCGCCAACGCATGGGACCTCGACTCCCAGCTGGAGCAGGCCATGGAGGCGCTACGCTGCCCGCCCGCCGATATGCCCGTCACCCACCTCTCCGGTGGTGAGCGCCGTCGCGTAGCACTGTGCAAGCTGCTGCTGCAGAAGCCCGACCTGCTGCTACTCGACGAGCCCACCAACCACTTGGATGCAGAGTCCGTGCTCTGGCTGGAGCAGCACCTGCAGTCCTACGAGGGTGCCGTTATTGCGATTACCCACGACCGTTACTTCCTCGACCACGTGGCCGAGTGGATTGCAGAGGTCGACCGCGGTAACCTCTACCCCTACGAGGGTAACTACTCCACCTACCTGGAGAAGAAGCGCTCCCGCCTTGAAGTTCAGGGCAAGAAGGATGCCAAGCTCGCCAAGCGCCTGAGCGAGGAGCTGGAGTGGGTTCGCTCCAACTCGAAGGGCCGTCAGGCCAAGTCGAAGGCTCGTCTGGCCCGCTACGAGGAGATGGCTGCCGAGGCTGAGAAGACCCGCAAGCTTGACTTCGAAGAAATCCAGATTCCCCCGGGACCGCGCCTGGGTAACGTGGTCATTGAGGCCGAGAACCTGCAGAAGGGCTTTGACGGTCGTTCCCTGATCAACGGCCTGTCTTTCTCTCTGCCCCGTAACGGCATTGTGGGTGTGATTGGTCCGAACGGTGTGGGTAAGTCCACCCTGTTTAAGACCATTGTGGGTCTGGAGCCGCTCGACGGTGGCTCCCTGAAGGTTGGCGAGACCGTCAAGATCTCGTACGTCGATCAGAACCGTTCCAACATTGACCCGGAAAAGAGCCTCTGGGAGGTCGTTTCCGACGGCCTGGATTACATTCAGGTTGGTAACGTCGAGATGCCCTCGCGCGCCTATGTCTCCGCGTTCGGTTTCAAGGGCCCGGACCAGCAGAAGAAGGCCGGCGTGCTCTCCGGTGGTGAACGCAACCGCCTGAACCTGGCGCTGACCCTCAAGCAGGGCGGTAACCTGTTGCTGCTCGACGAGCCCACCAACGACCTGGACGTTGAGACCCTCGCCTCCCTGGAAAACGCGCTGCTGGAATTCCCCGGCTGTGCTGTGGTGGTCTCCCACGACCGCTGGTTCCTGGACCGCGTGGCGACCCACATCCTGGCCTGGGAGGGTACCGAGGAGAACCCGGACCAGTGGTACTGGTTCGAGGGTAACTTCGAGTCCTACGAGAAGAATAAGGTGGAGCGCCTCGGCCCCGAGGCTGCTAAGCCGCACCGCGTGGTGCACCGCAAGCTGACCCGATAGGGATCTGAATCGGTACGAGCCCCGCTTCCTGATGCTGTTATGGCGCGAGGAGGCGGGGCTTTGCTGTGCGCTTGCCGGAGTGTCTTCCTGCCGTGTTTCTGCTTGCCGGGGTGGTGTTTGGAGAGTGCGCCGACCACTGTTCGCCGGTAGAAATAGTTTGTGTCCCGCATGTCGGGTACATCATGGTGCGGCTCACCTTCGCGGTTTAATGGAGCTGTACAACCTGCGCATCCGAGAGAAAAGTAGAGTGTCATGCTTTCAAAATATAATTGGATGTCCCTGGCCACGGGCGTGTTGCTGATTATCGCGGCCAGCTATATGTTTGCAAACCCCGCCGTGCCGCTGGCTGCGCTGGGCTTCATCTTCTCCTTCGCGGTACTGCTCGGCGGCGTATTTGAGCTGGTTCGCTACTTCGGCGCGCTTAAGCCGGCCCGCACCGTGTGGAACCTGGTCAACGGCCTGCTAACCGTCCTGGTGGGTATCACACTCCTGAGTGCTTCTGCCGGTGCGCAGGCCTCCCTCATCCCGACCTTCGTTGGTCTCTGGTTGATTGTTTGGGCGCTTATCCGTATCATGTCTGCCCAGAAGTTGAAATACCTGAGCTACGGTGTCGGCCGTCACCTGCAGTTTTCCGCCGTAGGAACCCTAATCCTGGGTCTGCTGGTGGTTCTGTTCCCCGTGCTCTTCGGAGCGGTGGCTGTGTGGCTGGTTGCCCTGGCACTGCTACTCATCGGCCTGGTATTCGTGGGTGATTTTTTCGTTTCCCGCCGCACCAAGCGCACCGTGCACATTTCCCCGGACGGTGTGATTGACGTCGAAGCTCGCTAAGAGCTTCCCAACGGCATCTGGACCGTACACTAGAACATAGGAAGACCGTGTGAGACAACCACCTCACACGGTCTTTCTGTATGCACTGATGCTTTGTGCTGTCGCTGTACCGGCTCCCTAACGGCGCCCGGGACTTAGCGGTATCGCATTAGCGGTACTACACCTTATCGATATTCGGGTAGGCGGAACATCATTTCCTGCGCCACCGTCGCCACCAGCTCACCGGAACGATTGAAAATCGAACCCTGCGAGAGCATACGGCCACCCTGAGCGCTCGGCGAATCCAACACGTACAGTAGCCACTCGTCCGCGCGAGCCGGGCGGTGGAACCACATTGCGTGATCCAGCGAGGCGCTCTTGAGGCCCGGTCCAACCAGAACTTACCGTGGCGGCGTAGCGCCGGCTCCAGCGGCAGGTAGGCAATCGCCGCGCGGTGTTCCGCCTCCGACGCCTCAGAACCATCGGCGTGTACCAGCCGGTCAAAGGTCTTGAACCACACGCAGGCACGCGGCTCCGTCGAAGAGGAATCCGGCTGAGTGTACAGCGGCGCATCCACGTGGTGCATATCAATGGGACGCTCCCAGGCTACGGCCTGCGCAATCGGATGCGGGAGCTCACCCAGGTAGTCGCTGACCTTCGGCAGGGATTCGGGGTCCGGGACCTCCGGCATGGTCACCGCGGTGTGCTCCGGGCCGCGGCTTTCGGATTGGAATGACATAATCGCTGAGAACATGGGTGCCTCCTCCTGGAAGACCTGTACACGGCGGGTCGAAAAGGAGCGGCTATCATTCAGCCGCTGCGTTGCGAAGAGCAACTCTCGCTCAATATCGCCCGGGCGCAGGAAATACGCATGAATTGAATGCAGGGTCTTTCCCTCGACCGTGCGGTCGGCAGCCATTATGGATTGGGCAAGCACCTGACCGCCGAAAGTACGCGGTTGCTCGCGAGTGAGGGTCACGCCGCTGAGCACCTCGTCACTGCCGAAGGCCGCAGGGACCGGCTCAACGGGAGTCAAGCTCAACATGTGCATGAGATTCTGGGTTGAGGTAGGCTTAGTCATGTTTCCATTCTGGCATGTTTTCAGGTGCCCGGAACGTGGCGTGGCTCTTTCCTCCTCGTCCGTGAAGAAAAGGAAGACCATATTAGAAGAGCATGGTGCAGAATACCTGGGTTGTGGTTATTCGAAGGTCAATCCACCTCTGCGCTGAAAGGTGGAGTACTCTTAGCCGACAGGGTAGAGTGGGAGAGCATAGTCTGAGACGGACTCACCGGGTTCCGTCGCTTCCGCCTCCCGCGCCCGCCTCGCCGTATGCGCCCCATTTGACGCACCGCATAAGGAGCAAAGTATGTCTGAGCATCCCACTGAATCCACCGCCATTGAACTGAAGTACAATCCCCATGAAGGTGTAGAAGAGCCCTATCTGGTGCTCCCCGGCGGCGCGCAGGGCGCCGCTGTGGTTAAAGATCTAGCCACCTATATTTCTCGTGCCCTGGCCATCGACCCGCAGGCTGCGATTCGCCTGACCGCCCGCGGCCGCGTACTTGCGGTCTTTGCCTGTTCTCTAGAGCCGGAGGGTGTATCTTCTGAAACTCCCGTTATCTTGGGCATGCGTGCCCTGCAATTGGCCGCTGAATCCACTCTGGATATGACTGTGCAGGCCCAGGCTCTGCTGGATCGCTTAGCTCGCCTGCAGAGGCAGGCCGAGGAGCAGCAGGATGAGGAGAACCCGCAACTTGTACTCTTCATGCCTCCGGTCACCGTCAACACCGGATGGGCTGGCAAAGCCGTGCCGCTGGGCGGCTGGTCGAAGGTTGGCTCTGTACCCGTTGAGGAGTTCCACCGCGCCACCACTGAGGGTTTGGAAGCGGTTGAGCGTGCCCTGCCTGAGAACCCCGGTGCAGCCGTTCTATCGACCGTGCGTTCACGTATTTGGGCCTCGCCTATGGTACTGGAATTCCTCTCCGCCTTCGACGGCGTGGATGTGCCCTCCGGAGCCGCATTCGCATTGCGCGTATTTGGCTTCATTCCCGAAGGCTACACGGGTGATCTGCCGGTCTTCCGCTCGCGCACGGGGTCGGATGAGTGGCTACGCATTGTGGCCCCGGCCGGCATGGTTCTGGTGCGTCGTGGTTCGGGCTCACTACTGTAGCCTGCCCGCAGCGAGTTACTGCGGTCCGGTTTGCCGCGCAATGGGTCGTCTTCAAGCGTCGAGCGTAAAATACCCTCGTCAGCAGAAATACTTTACATAAAGAGGGTATTCTAGAAAGGTTACGCCTGTACCGGGGCGTCAATGACACACCGAATAACCAGCCACTTCCGTACGGGAACCCTTCCGCCGCGCCATCACCAGGCGCGTTCTTCTCGGACGGATTGAAAGTGAGACCCCTCATGGATCTGATTGCAGTCGATATTGACGGCACCCTTGCCAGCAACCGAGACCAGATGGACAAGTACCTGACTGGCCTCTTCGCAAGCTACCGCCGCTTCTTCAAAGCTATTCGGCACGCCACGGTCAATACCGAGGTAGCTGACCGCGTGCGCCAGCTGGAGGAGGAGACCGGCGCGCGGGCTGTTGTCATCACCGGACGCGATGGCACCTACATGAAGGAACTGAATAAATTCATCGCCCGTGCCGGGCTCAGTCCCGAACGAGTCATTGCTAAGCCTGCCCGCGATAATACCGCCACCGCCGACTGGAAGCACTCCATTCTGGACTCGCTGGAATCGGAAGGACACCGCATTATCCACGCTTTCGAGGACAACGAGCACGAAGTGTACTTGAGCCGCGGCGTGCCGGTCACCTGGGTTGCCCCGATTCGTGACTACATGGGGGAGTGGCACTACGAGCCGGTCGACATCGACCCGGTGGCATGGGTTGCCGAGCAGCGTGAAAAGCAGGCCGCCCGTGAGCGTCAGGCCCGCCGGCTCGCCGATGGATTGCGTGCTCACGAAAAGGCTGAAGCGCAAGGCAAGCAGAATCAGCAGAAGCTGGCCGCCTAAGCATCCAAACGACCCCGGTATGCACACCCGACGGGAACTGGGTTTTAACGAGCTCCACCGAGGGACGGACCTTGATACCGGATACACGGTGAGGCGCCGGAAGGAGATCTCCGTCCGGCGCCTCACCCTTTTTTTAAAACATATCGCGTAAAACGCGCGGCCACCGGGTAGCACCCGGCTCAGTTAGGTCAATAGTCTAGGTACCAGCCTGAGTACTGACCTCGGTTGTGGCCTGAGTACTGGCCTGGCTCGTGGCCTGGGTGCTGGTATCGGTTGCGGGCTGGGTACTACTCTCGGTTGGTGACTTGGTGGTGGTGCTCAGTAGCTCCCGAAGTCGATTGGCGAAGGGCGTGGCCAGCTTGTACTGTGACTTCTCCTTCAGATGCAGACCGTCGGCGATATCGCTATGTTCCAAGTAGAGGGTCAACCAGCCCGAGGTGTCCATGAACAGCACGCCCGTCTGGCGGGCCGTAATCTTAGCAATATCGTTGGCTTCGTGGCGCCTGCGTGCTTTGAGCGTATCTGGGTCATCAGACTCGGTCATGGACACAACGCCGCCGAACACGATTTTCGCCGTGGGGTACATGCTCTGCAACTTACGAATGACCTGTACCTGGTGGGCGATGGTCTGTTCGCGCACATTCGTTTCATTCTCACTGGTGTGAATATCGTTGCCGGAGGCATCCAGGTAAATGATCTCGGGGGATCCACCGGGTAGAGCCCAGCGACCGCTCATAACGCCCTGGTAGTAGGAGGGGCAGTCCCCATCGCGGTCAGCCACGAAACCCACACCGCCGCAACGGAACATATGGGGGGTGAAGCCCGCTTTCTTCAGGCCGAGACCAACCCAGGAAGTGGGAGTGACCTGAGAGTCACCGATAACGAGGGCATCCTTCGGGCCCAGCTGCTCAGTACTGCGGGGCAGAGCCTGAGGTGCATCCCAGTAGATTTCGACCTTCTCAAAAGCCGTGTAGAGGGTGCCATTCTCCACGCGCCAGCTCTTGGGCAGGCCCTCAGAATCGGCAAATTCGCTGTATTCGCGTAGCCTCCACCAGTGCTCATAAACATTGGGGTGCACGGCCACCGCACCGTAGGTGGGAG
>CAUQVM010000059.1:0-9563 GCA_963521575.1 uncultured Rothia sp. | reverse complement strand
GGTTGCGTATTCCTTGATGATTGCCTGCTTGACAGCGGGATCCAGTGCCACTTTTTAACTCCTAGAGTTAGTACCGCATACGTCCCGTACGGACGGTTACCGCCGGGTGGTGGGCTACGCCCTGAATACACGTCGTCTGCTGCGGACTGCAGATGCGTTCTTCCCATTCTACGCTACCGAGGCGCTTTCGCGGAAGGGAACGCAAAAGCCCGGCGGGAGGTAGCGTATCACACTGTCTCCCGTCGAGCTCGGCCCAGATTTAGCGTTCGTTCTTGGTGCGCATCACCACGAGGCGGTAGTACCCCAGCAGGAAGAGGCACCAGATTGCCCCCATAACCAGAGCCATTTGGGTATCCGCAAAGAACCCAAAGAGCACCACGACAAAGCCCATAAATGCCAGGGCTACGTAGCTGAGCCACAGCGGCTGGCTCACCGGCTGTTTCTCAATATCGGCGCCCCGGCGCTTATAGGCGATGTGAGCCAGTAGAATCATGACCCACACGAAGACTGTGGCGAAGGTCGCCAGGGAGGCCACCACCTCGAATGCATTCTCAAAGAGCACATTCACCACCACGCCTGCGGCCATAACGGCCACCATGAGCAGGGTCGTCATCCAGGGCGCGCCGTTCTTCGTGACCTTTCCGAAGGAGGCGGGGGCCAACTTCTGCTGGGCCAGGCCGTACATCATGCGGCCCGCACCGTACACGTCGGCGTTCAGGGCCGAAATGGCGGCGGTAATAATGACCAGGTTCAGAATCGATGCGGCTGCGGGAATGCCCAGACCCTCAAAAATCTGAACGAAGGGCGAGTTTGCTTTGCTCACCGAGTACCAGGGGTACAGCGACATAATGACCGAGAGGGTCAGGATGTAAAAAATAAGGATGCGGAAGGGTACCGTGCGAATCGCCTTGGGAATCGAGGTGCGCGGATCCTTCGCTTCACCGGCGGCAATACCAATATTTTCGATACCTCCAAAGGCAAACATGACCACGGTAAAGCAGGCGAGGAAACCTGAGAAACCATTCGCGAAGAAGCCACCATCCAGAGCCCAAAGGTTCGTTACGGAGGGGGCGACTGCCTCGTGTGCCTGCACACCCACAAAAAGCAGTGCGATACCGCCGACAATCATGGCAATAATTGCGCTGACCTTCACGAGGGTAAACCAGAACTCGGTCTCACCAAAGGCCTTGACCTTCGCCAGGTTAATGGCGAGTAGAATCAGCAACACCGAGACAATCCACACCCAGGATGGACTATTCGGAAACCAGAACTTCATGTACACGGCGAAGGCCGTCACATCCGCGATCGCAACCAGTGCCATTTCGAGGGCGTAGGTCCAACCGGTCACGAACCCGGCCCAGCGGCCCAGGTAGAGGGTTGCGTACTCGGAGAACGCACCGGAGACCGGGTGGGCCAGGGCCAGTTCACCCATTGCGCGCATGACCATAAACACCGCCGCGCCACCAATGACGTAGGCCAGCAAAACGGAAGGGCCAGCCAGCTGAATCGCGGAAGCTGAGCCGTAGAATAGGCCCGTACCGATAGCCGATCCGAGAGCGATAAACATAATGTGGCGCAGGGAGAGCCCGCGCGTAAGCTGGCCTTCCTGCGATGCCGGCGTTGCCAGTGTTACCGGGGTGCTCGGCGCACCCGAAGTATTCTGTGCCATTTCTATACCTCGTGGGGTTGTGCCCACCCGGAGATAAGACCCGGTGTGGGGATGCCTGTTTGCTTTGTGCAGCCATGGAGGCTGCGGTGGTTACTCCCCATCGAGCGATGGGGTGGTGCGGTCGGCGGTGCTTACCGGCGTGGCCAGCTGGCCTGCCTTCCGCGTCACCCCGTGGCGTACCTACCCTGGCGGTCCCGGGCATGGAACGCAAAAGACGGGGGGATGGCACCGGGGCCTGCCCGCCGTCTTTTCTCAAAGACTACTTCTGTCGCTTGCGCCCAATGATCAGGGAGGA
Organism: uncultured Rothia sp.; assembly: GCA_963521575.1. GTDB lineage: Bacteria > Actinomycetota > Actinomycetes > Actinomycetales > Micrococcaceae > Rothia. The sequence goes on along the minus strand of CAUQVM010000059.1, from coordinate 7,599 downwards.
CAGAGCGGTTGCAGCAGTCACGGTGTAGACTGCAGGCCACGCGCCAATCTTCTTGGCGAGCGGATGGGAGGCTCCAAAAGCGCCCAGGTAAATTGCGGTCAGGAGGTTAGCACGACCGGCACCGGCCTTGCGCTTCCAATTTTTGTACGCCACGACACCACACAGTGCCAGGACGGCGCCGCCGAGCGGACGGATACCGGTGCTCGAAGCGACCTTGTAGCCACCGATAAGGCCGGTGACCGAGGCGAGGGTCGGACAAAACTTCACGACGTACTCCTCTGCTGAATTCGGGATGTTACCTCCCCCATAGTACTACCCACCCGTGCAGAATGTATATTCAGGGGCCGACATATTTCTGCATGTCTCATGGATTGGGCGGTTTGGGAGCCAAAGAGAAAAACCGGATGGTATAGGCTGGGGACGCACAAGCCGGGGCGCAATCCTCAGATTTACGCCCCGGCTTATGCTGATTCTCGGCCAGCCCAGTGAGCCTTTTAGAGACCCAGCTCCAAGTCCTCCAGCTGCGCTTCGGTCCACAGCTCGGCGGCCACCTGCAGGGCGTAGCGCGCCGAACGAGGCGCTACCACATCTACAGAGAGATGGAAGTCCTGACCGGCCTCCGGACCGCACAAGTCGGAGATGCAACGGACCGCTACGAACGGGATGTCGTAGTTATGGCACACCTGCGCAATTGCAGTGGTCTCCATATCGGTGCTGAGCGCCGTCTCAAAAGCCTCGCGAGTATCCTTCACATTGTGGGCGGTCACAAAGGAGTTACCGGCCAGCATCCGGCCTCGGTGCACCTTCCAAGAGCCTTCGGGGTTCTCCGCGGTTCGGGCAGGTTCTAGCGCCGCCAGGGCATGTTCAAGGGCATCCTGCCAGTCGTCGGCCTGGCCGTTGTAGCTCTCTGGCATACCCGGTACCTGGCCGCGCACGTAATCGAAGGCGGTCGCATCCGCATCGGTGTAGGTGTAGTCCTCCCCCACTACAATGTCACCCACATTAATACCGCGGGCCAGACCACCGGCGGTACCAGCGCTAATGACGCCCAGGCAATTCGAGGAGTAGCTAATTGCCTCGGTCACGGCGCTCGCCGCGTTCACCAGGCCAATCTTCGAGCGAACCAGCAGTAGCGGCACCTGGTCCTCCCCCACCTGCAGGTAGCGGGGATGGAACTGGGCGGCACCCTCGGTGAAGGAGGGCTGCAGCTCCTCGGTAACCTCCAGGAAGGGGGCAAGCTCCTCATCCATGGCTACCTGAATAATAATGGCGTTGGACATGCCGTCCATGAGCTCAAACATGCTATTGAAGGCTTCGGCCGGATCGAAAGCGTTCGGATCAAAGTCCACGGGGTTAAACGCGGAGGCAAAAGCCTCGGGAATCTGTGCGCTCACTATGCCATCACCTGCGCCCACTCGTCGCGTGCGGCCAGAAACTCGCGGGCTGCGGCCTGGGCACCCTCAAGGGTGTGGTTGGCACCCCAACCGCACTGCACCTCGTTAGCAGCCGGAACCTCGGTCGCGTTCAGGATGTCATTGAGGGTTGCCTCCAGAATCGGGAAGAACTCCTCCGGCTCCAGGCCCAGGGTCAGGGCGTAGAAACCGGTCTGGCAGCCCATCGGAGAAAAGTCGATGAGGCGGTCGGTGTGGTTACGCATATGCTCGGCGCTCAGGTGTTCAATGGAGTGCACGGTCGGCATCTCCAGGTGCGCGGTGTTCGGCTGGGTGAATCGGATATCGTACTTAATGAGGGTGTCACCGCCGGGCAGAACCTTACGGTCCGCAATACGCACGTAGGGTGCGGCCACGGCGCGGTGATCGAGGTTGAAGGATTCGACGTTCATTTTTTCCATGGCTCTATCTTCTCTTAAAACCTCGCGTCCGCACACGGCCTATCGCAGTTGGCGGATTGGAAACGAATCGCGGGTACACCAAACCCCGGCCGGCCGGATTCATCCGGTCGCCGAGGCTCCTTCGCATGGGGGCGGTGTTCCGAAATACGTATTTCGAGTGATACGCCGAAACCCCGTGAGAAATACCCTACGCCTCGGGGTTCCTTGCCTCCGCCTGCACGGGGCACTCGGGCGGACAGTAGGTCTTCGCGTCCTCAGCCAATACGCGACGAGCCTGCACAATATCATCGTTAATCTGTTCAATCAGCGCCTCAATACCGGTGTACGCCACCATGGGACGCAGACGCTCCACAAATTCAATAAGCACGTGCTGACCGTACAGGTTAAAGTCCTCTACCCGTTCCTCGGGACGGTCAATGACGTGTGCCTCTACCTGGCGATGCTCAATACCGTCAAAAGTCGGGTTCGTGCCCACCGAAATGGCGGAGGGGTGGCGATTACCGTGCTCGTCTACCAGCCAGCCAGCGTACACGCCGTCAGCCGGTAGCAGACCGCGCGCCTCCAAGTCTAGGTTTGCGGTCGGGAAACCCAGCTCACGCCCCCGAGCCAAGCCGTGCACGACCTCGCCGGCCATCATGTGGTGGCGTCCCAGTAGCTCGGTTGCGGCGGGCATATTACCTTCCAGCAAGAATTGGCGAATGCGCGTCGAGGAGCAACGGGTGTTCTCATCCACCATGAGGTCCTCCACGACTACCACCTCAAAACCATACTTGGCACCCAGCTCACGCATCGTGTTCAGGTCCCCGGAGTTATTGCGGCCAAAGCGCACGTCATCACCAATTACCACATAGCGGGCGTTCAAGCTGTCCACGAATGTGGTCTTTACAAACTCTTCGGGAGTCTGTTGCGCAAATTCTAGGCTGTAGTGCAATAGCAGGTAGTCGTCCAAACCCAGCAGACACATAAAGTAGCGGCGCGAGCCCTGCCCCATAATGTCATGGTGCGCAACCTCGGGGCGGTGCACCTGCATCGGGTGGGGGTCGAAGGAGACCGCGATGGAGCTCAAGTTATGCTCCTTGGCGAGGGAAACCACGCATGAAATAACGCGGGCATGCCCGCGGTGCACGCCATCAAAATTACCGATGGTCACGACCGAGGGGCCGTAGCCGGCGGGAACCTCGCTCAAAGCGGTGTAGAGGGTCACGGTCTCTCCTGAAAAAGTTCTATGGTACCTATCCATCCTAGACCACCGACGGCGGTACACAGAATTGACGGGCACATAACGTTAGGGTTTGGGACAAGCACTTGCTGCCCACACAAAAATACCCGAAAACGGTCCGTATACACGGTCCATCCCCGGGTATTATTTTCGTTATTTACGGGTACCGGCTACGGGCTGGGCACGGGAAGCATCCAGCATCTCCTTGCGGATTGCATTGGACTTATTAATCCAGCCGTACCACACCAACAGGCAGGGCGGGATGACCAGCTCGGTCACCATCAACACAATCAAGGACCAGTGCGGGGTACCGAAGAACGCCCAGGACAGGATGCGACCCACACCGCCCAGGAACACCACCAGGCACGAGAAAACCAGCATATTGACCCACTTGAACTTCAAGGCAATAAACACGAAGGACAAGCCCACGCCCACGTAGGTGGCGGCGAAAAAAGCATAGTTCGACTGCACCGAGGAATTCGAAAAATCAGTCGGGGCATCCGGAATAACGCTCACGCCGCCGAGCACCTGCCAGACGCCGTAGGCAATCATAAACAGGCCGTACAGTGCCACAGCGGCACGGAAGGCTACACGATTCTGAGGCTTGGCGACCTCTTCAACGGTCTTCGGGCGCTTGAAAGCCTCGCGCGTGGCCTTCTTCTCTGCCTTCCGGTCGGCTTTCTTTTCAGCCTTGGTAGCGGCGGGGTTCATCGAAGTACCGGCCGAAGGGGCCACACGAACACCCTCGGGAGTCTTTGCGGCCGAGATAGGGGAATTACCGGCCGCACTCTTCCCGGAGGTGGCATGCTCCACCTGGGGCACCGGTGCAGTACGAGGCTCGGAGTCAAGGCTTCCGGCCGTCGGGTTCGAAGCAGGCTGGTTCAAGACAGCGTCCTCAGCGGGCTTCTGGATCTCGCTCATGATCTCTCCTTGGGCAGGCACCCGGGGTGCCCGTATCTGTCGTTAGTTGGCTGTGTGTGAGGGGTCCCGAGGGGGCAAGACACCCCGAGTGGTGGGCCCTGGCTGTGCTCAAGGTTTCTGCCCTCAAGATTTAGACGAAGGACCGGTTCGCTTCAAAGACCAGCACCGGGGCAGCTTGAACCTTACCCCGCTGTTTCTTATTCTCCAGTAGCGCCACGAGGGTCCCATCCGGAGCAAAAGCGGCCGTAATACCCTCGGTGCTCACGTGCTGCACCGCCCCGGATTCATCGGCGGTAGCGTGGACGGCACGTTTGAATACAGTGCCGTCACCTCCGGGGGCAATACGGCGTCCGTAGGAGATATCGCTCGCCTCGGCCGCGCTCAGCTCGCGCGTGCCAAAGATGCGACGCGCCGCCTTCTCCAGGGGAAGTAGCGGAAGGTCCACCAGCGGAGCCTCAGAAGCTTCGCGGCGAGCCTTCAACTCGGCTAGATTGGCCGCATCCGGCAGGTTCACCACGCCCACGCGAGTGCGGCGCAAGCTGGTCAGGTGACCACCCGTACCCAGTGCTCTACCCATATCTCGGGCCAGGGCTCGAATATAGGTGCCGGAGGAGCAAGAGACCGTGACCTCACAATCGATCACGGGAACCGTGACTACCGTCTTCTCCCCCGCGTCCTCGGGGCTGTCACTCACATACTCTGCCAGCCCGGGGGTCACCGAGTGCACACTAAATTCATGAATCGTCACGGGACGCGCGGGGAGCTCCACCTCTTCGCCGCCGCGTACGCGCGCATACGAGCGCACGCCATTGACCTTAATCGCCGAGACGGCAGAAGGAACCTGCATAATCTCGCCGGTCAGAGCCCGCACGGTCTCGCCGATGCGCTCTCGCGCACCCTCCGCCAGTTGCAGGCCCTCACCCAGCAGCGCCTGCACCGCCTGGGGATGGGCAGCAGTATGCCCGCCCTCGGCATCTTCGGTTAGGGTTTCAATCCCTAGGCGAATCGTTGCCTCGTAGGTCTTATCCTGACCCACCAGATAGGTCAGCAGCTTGGTTGCCTTGTTCAGGCCCAAAATCAGCACACCGGTCGCGACCGGGTCCAGGGTACCGGCGTGGCCGACCCGCCGGGTACCGGCAATGCGGCGCATCTGAGAGACCGCATCGTGGCTACTCATCCCGGCGGGCTTATCAATCACCAGGAGACCCGAGGGGCCCTGAGGTTGTTTCTTCGCCACTTAGGCGTCCTCGCCCTCAGCCGGTTCGTCCTTCTTGTAGGGGTCAGCATCACCGGCATACTGCGCGCCTTCGGCGGCGGCGGCCAGCTTGGCATCGCGCTCGCGAGTCTCGCGCAGTAGGGTTTCAATATGGAATGCGTTCTCGGGCACCTCGTCCGCGACGAAGGTCAGGGTCGGGGTCAGACGGGCGGTAATATTCTTGCCCACCTCCGAACGCAGAATACCCTTAGCCGATTCGAGGGCCTTCTTCGTGTTGGCGGCGTCCTCTTCGGAACCGAATACGGTGTAGTAGAGGGTTGCGTGCTGCAGGTCGTTAGTCACGCGGGCATCGGTAATGGTTACAAAACCGAGGCGGGGATCCTTAATACGACGTTCCAGTGCCTTGGCCACAATGACTTTGATTCGGTCGGCAAGTCGTGCCGCGCGGGCTGCATCAGCCATGATGTTTCTCCTTGAGGTATTCGAGGTCCCGACCGTTACGGTTTCGGGCGGGTAGGTTATCCGTGCCGTATCGAACGCGGATGGGGGGGTATAGGGTGCGGAAAGCGCCCGCCCCGCGGGCATCCCGCCCCGCCGTCTCATCTAGAGTACGACGGGTGCGGGTTTACCAGCGGTGAGCGGGCGCATCGGTGGCGAACCTTAGACGCGCGGCTTCTCGCGCATCTCCCAGGTCTCGATGATGTCGCCTTCCTTGATGTCGTTGAAGGAGCCGAGGCCAATACCGCACTCGAAGCCTTCGCGTACCTCGGTGGCGTCATCCTTGAAGCGACGCAACGATTCGATGGTGAGGTTCTCCGCCACCACGGAACCGTCGCGCACCAGGCGAGCCTTGGCGTTGCGCTTGATGATGCCGTTCTTGACGATCGAACCTGCAATGTTGCCCCACTTGGAGGAGCGGAAGACCTCGCGGATCTCTGCGGAGCCGAGCTCCACTTCCTCATACTCGGGCTTGAGCATACCCTTGACGGCCTGCTCAATTTCCTCGATCGCACGGTAGATGACCGAGTAGAACTTCATCTCGACACCCTCGCGGTCGGCAAGTTCTGCCACGCGCTCTGCCGGGCGGACGTTGAAGCCGATGATCACCGCGTTGTCCACGGTGGCCAGGTTCACGTCGTTCTGGGTAATAGCACCCACACCACGGTGGATGACGCGCAGCTGAACCTCGTCGCCACCGGCGTCGATCTTCATCAGGGACTCTTCCAGTGCTTCCACAGCACCGGAGACGTCACCCTTAATAATCAGGTTCAGGGTGTCCATCTTGCCCTCTGCCACGGCGGCGTCGAAGGACTCGAGGGTTACGCGCTTACGACGCTTAGCCAGCTGAGCGTTACGATCGGCTGCCTCACGCTTCTCAGCAATCTGGCGGGCGGTACGCTCTTCCTCGGTGGAGAGGAAGGTGTCGCCTGCACGCGGAACGGTGGATAGACCCAGTACCTGCACGGGGCGGGACGGGCCGGCTTCCTTCACGGCCTGACCGTTCTCATCGAACATTGCACGCACACGACCGTGAGCCACGCCGGCGACGATTGCGTCACCAACGTGCAAGGTACCGGACTGCACCAGGACACTGCAGACCGCACCGCGGCCCTTATCCAGATTTGCTTCGATAGCAACGCCGCGGGCTTCCTTGTTCGGGTTAGCGGTCAGTTCGAGTACGTCGGCGGTCAGGGTAACTGCTTCCAGTAGCTCGTCGATGTTGGTGCCGTTACGGGCCGAAACGTCCACGAACATGGTGTCGCCACCGTACTCTTCGGGAATCAGGCCGTACTCGGTCAGCTGGCCACGGATCTTGTCCGGGGACGCGCCTTCCTTATCGATCTTGTTTACGGCCACCACAATCGGCACGTTAGCTGCCTGTGCGTGGTTCAGCGCCTCAACGGTCTGGGGCATGACGCCGTCATCCGCTGCAACCACGAGGATCGCCACGTCGGTGACCTTCGCACCGCGGGCACGCATAGCGGTGAACGCCTCGTGACCGGGGGTATCGATAAAGGTGATTGCACGGTCTTCACCCTCAACAGTGGTGTGGACCTGGTATGCACCAATGTGCTGGGTAATACCGCCGGCCTCACCCTCGATAACGTTGGTGTTACGGATGGCGTCCAGCAGACGGGTCTTACCGTGGTCGACGTGACCCATAACGGTCACGACCGGGGGACGAACCTTCAGCACGTCCTCGCCTTCAGCCTCTGCTTCAGCCTCAAGGTTAATGTCGAAGGATTCAAGCAGCTCGCGCTCCTCATCCTCCGGGGAAACAATCTTAATGACGTAGCCCAGTTTGGCACCCAGCAGCTCGAAGGTCTCCTCGTCCAGGGACTGAGTCTGGGTAGCCATCTCACCCAGGTGGAAGAGAACCGTAATCAGCGA
>CAUQVM010000058.1:0-9671 GCA_963521575.1 uncultured Rothia sp. | reverse complement strand
TTCTGCACGCTGGTCGCGCGGGAGAACGGAGGGGTCTCACGGCCCAGGAAGTAGGAAATGAACGGAACCATACCGGCGATGGTAAACATAGCGCCGGGCTCGTTCGAAATTAGTGATGCCGAAGGCACCACGGTGTGGCCGCGGGATGCGAAAAAATCGATCCAGCGCTTTGAAATCTCCTGTGAGAGCATCTCGTTCCTTAGAGTAATCTATGTGAAATTCTAAATGGTCTACTGACCTATGGTGCCTTCTCGCAGGGAAAATGGCTAATTGAGCTCATATCGTAGCCTACGATTACCGCGGCGAAGGAACCGGGCCGGGCGGCGGTTGCTTCCGGTTATGGTGCAGGGCCGTACCCCGGACTAAAACCTAATTGAAGAACTTATCTCCCAGCTCGCGGTCGCGGGCAATGCGCCTCTGCTGAGCTCTCTTCTGCGCTTCCTCGAGGGAGGCGATTTCTGCCTCCACCTCAATGAGCTCACGCTCCGCCAGACGGCGGTTAGTAGCCTCAACCTCGCTCGGGCTAATGCCCCTCTCCCAGGTATCCAGAGAGCCGGGTCGAATATCCTGCCTCTGGCGCTCCACGCGGGCGTTGAGCTCCATTTCCTTCTCCTGCATGCCTTCACGCACGCGGGCGGCGAACTCGACAGCCTTCAGCGCGTAGGGCTGCAGGGGTTTACCAATCGGCGAATCGAAGAACTTTCCCATCTGAGACTCCGGGTTGAGGGCGAGCGCGCCGTGCTCCCGCTGGAGTAGCGCGGTTCCGGGGGTACGCTGTGCCGGCTGAGTGTTGTTGGCTCGACGCGAGGCAAAGTAACCGACCGCTGCACCGGCACCGAGTAGCAGTGCTGAACGAAGCAGACCCATTAGTGCTCACCGCCTGCGGTGTAGGAGCCGCCCTGTGCATCGTGCTGGCTTGCCTGGCCGGTGCCGGGCTTACCGCCGCGGAAGGCCTGGCGCACGCCGTAGGAGAAGGAGGCTACCTTAATCAGCGGCCGACCCACGGTGGAGGTGACGAGGGAGGACAGCGCTGAAACGTTTGCGGAGGCGTCCGACACGTTTGAGGTGATGTCGTCAACCTTCTCAAGCTGCTCGTTCGTGGTGACCACGGTGCGGGTTACTTCCTCGATGAGTGGTCCGGTGCTCTGGTTGAGTGAACGAATCGTCACAATCAGCTCGTCAAATACCTTGGTGAGGCGAATGATGGGTAGGGCGAGCAAGGCTACCAAGATTGCGAATACTCCCGCTGCAATCAGGCCTGCAATATCTCCGCCAGTCATCTGTACCTCATTTCGCATGATGCTTGTCAATAGTCGTTCACGCCTACGCTCCGCCGTGGTGCGTATACGGACTGTCTACGCAGTTCAACCCTTATTCTAGTCGAAAATTCCTAGGAGCGCCCCCGAAAATCCCACGAAATTCTTAGCTGGAGGTAATTCACAGGTTGAGAGTTCTCTCGCTCACAACCCACGTTCCGGCCGGGCTGAAATTTCTCGCGGGTGTGCGGGCTCTGACCCCGAACGGATCACCCGTTCGGCCCCTGCCCGCCCCGCTTAAGTGGAGCAACCCGCCCTCTGCCGAAATGGCGCGGGACGGGTTGCTTCTCGAAAGAATCGAGATTATGCCAGACGCGAGTAGTACTCAACGACCAGCTGCTCGTCGCAGATCACGGGGATCTCTTCGCGCTTGGGCTTGCGCTCAAGCTTTGCGTGCAGCTTCTCGATCTCAACGTTCAGGTATGCGGGGACCTCGGGCAGAACTGCCTGGTGCTCGCCTGCAGCCGCAGCCTGGAAGGGGGTGGTCTTCTCAGCCTTGGGGTGAACGTGGATCAGCTGGCTGGGCTTGACGTGGAACGAGGGGCGGTCCACGCGGACACCGTCAACCATGATGTGACGGTGAACAACCATCTGACGTGCCTGAGCAATGGTGCGGGCGAAACCTGCACGCAGAACCAGGGCATCGAGGCGGGTCTCAAGCAGCTCAACCATGTTCTTACCGGTCTGGCCCTCAACGCGCTTTGCCTCGAGGTATGCGCGGCGCATCTGTGCCTCGCGGATGTTGTACTGAGCGCGCAGACGCTGCTTTTCCTTCAGCTGGGTAGCGTAGTTGGAGTCAGCCTTCTTTCGGGCGCGGCCGTGCTGGCCGGGGCCGTAAGGACGACGCTCGAGGTACTTCTCAGCCTTCGGGGTCAGTGCAATGCCCAGGGCGCGGGACTGACGCACGGTACGGCGGGTGCGGTTGTGCTTAGCCACAATCTACCTTTCTATGTGAGGCTCCTGCACCCTTGAGGGTGGGGCCTCGGTCTGTTGAATACTGGCCTCCTCGGTTGACCCCGCCGGGGTCCGCACGCGACCGATTCGGTCGTTGCTGTGCGGCGGTGGGGCGGAGAGCGCGAGGCAGAGTACCTCGCCGCTACATCGCTACAGCCCGCACGGATACAGGCATAACGACTGCCAGACCCGTCAAGCTTACCGGATGCGCCCGCCGAATACCACCCCTACGGGCCAGCTTTTTATCGGAGAGCTGAGGCAGGGTACAGAGGAGGGTGGGTTGCGGAAGAGTTTAGGGGCGATTGGGTAAGATTGGTGGTTCTCTGTGAGAATTGCGCAAAGTATTACCAATCCCACGTGTTAGTGCTCCCTTATTCGGGTGATACCTTGAATACAGCGGTAGAGGAATTTTGGTTTGTAACCATTTTGTTATTTTCAACTTGTGAATCTATGGGAATATTTGCTTTTGGGCGGCCAACTCCCCTAGACTGGAGGAAACAAACTTGGCGCCCACCCCTTCCGGTAAGGTTGGCAGCTAAGCATCTATCACAACTCAAATACTCTCAAGCGGTGCGCAGTACTACCGAGGTACTCCGCACCGCTTTCCATTTACGCTTCAAGGTCGCGATGCATCATCGGCGCCGAACCTAGCGGCTTGTATCCTTCGCCGGGGCCGCATCCAAGATGCGGCGAATCTTCTCGCGGCGCTCGGTCAGTGTGCGCTCAAAGCCGTGTTGTGTCGGCTCGTAGTAGACCGTGCCCCGCAGGGTATCCGGCAGGTACTGTTGAGCTGCCACGTGTCCCGGCGCATTATGCGCGTAGATATAGCCGTCGCCGTGACCGAACTGCTTAGCCCCCGCGTAGTGGGCGTCGCGCAGGTGCACGGGTACCTGCCCGGAGGCACCGGAGCGCACATCCGCAATGGCACGGTTAATGGCGTTGTAGGCGGCGTTCGACTTCGGCGCGAGCGCGCAATAAATGACGGCCTGCGAGAGGATAATGCGCGCCTCGGGCATGCCCACGAGCGCCACCGACTGGGCGGCGGCCGTGGCCACCTGTAGCGCCTGCGGGTCGGCCAGGCCAATATCCTCGCTGGCCAGGATCATGATGCGACGCACAACAAAGCGCGGGTCCTCGCCACCTTCGAGCATGCGTGCCAGGTAGTGTACGGCGGCGTCCGCATCGGAGCCGCGCATGGACTTAATGAAGGCGCTGACCACGTCGTAGTGCTGATCTCCCGAACGGTCGTAGCGAATTGCGGCGCGGTCCACGGCCTCAACGGCGTGCGCGAGGGTAATGTGTACCGGCGCGGGCTCAGTGTCTTCAGTCGGCTCGGTGTCTTCAGCTAGCTCGGGGCCACCGGCCGGCTCGGTGATTTCGACGGCCGCGCTACCCCGGGCGGTCTGGATTTTATCGGCGAGAGTCTCTGCAACTGGACTCTCAGCGGTGAGGTGTGCGGTGCCGTTTTTTCCCACCGGGTTCGTGCTGGAGGCGGCATTCTTTCCGGGGGTGGCGCTCTCGGCGGCGGTATTTTCTCGTGCTTTTTCCCGTTCTTTCCCCTGAATGGCGGCCTCTGCAGAGGCTTGCTCAGCCTCGCTGAATGCGATGGCGGCGGCCGCCTCCAGCGAGGTTAGGGAGCGCCGAGCGTCGCCTCCCGAAACGGCTGCCAGGTGGGCGCGCGCACCCTCATCGATGATGGCCTCACCACCGAAGCCGCGCGGATCGGCCAGAGCACGGTCAATGAGCCGCTCAATATCGGACTGCTCCAGCGAATGCACGCGCAACAGCAGCGAGCGGGAGAGCAACGGCGCAATAATGCTGAAGGACGGGTTCTCGGTCGTAGCCGCCACCAGAATCACCCAGCGGTTCTCCACGCCGGGGAGGAGCGCATCCTGCTGGGCCTTGGTAAAACGATGGATCTCGTCGAGGAAGAGCACGGTGGTGACGCCGTACATATCGCGGTCGAGTAGCGCTTGATCCATGACGGCGCGGACGTCTTTTACGCCGGCGGTAATGGCTGAAAGCTCCACAAACTTGCGGCCGGGTGCGCGTGCAATCACGTGGGCCAGGGTGGTTTTGCCGGTGCCTGGAGGGCCGTAGAGAATGACCGAGGAGGGCCCGGCCGGTCCGGCGCTCTCCCCCGCCAGCACGCGCAGGGGCGAGCCAGGGGTGAGCAGGTGCTCTTGGCCGAGAACCTCGTCGATAGTGCGCGGGCGCATCCGCACGGCCAGGGGCGCGCGGGATGCGGAACGGGTAGAACGGGCACACGATGCCGAGACGCGCGAGGGGGACGTCTCGGTCTCCTCGGCGGGTGCGCCAATCAGGCTCACGCGCTCCTCGTCGTCGGATAGTTCAAGATCAAAGAGAGAATCAGCCATGGTTTTACTCTATCGTGTTGAAGGAACTTCAGCCGTGGGTTAGCGGCTCTGGTACAGGGTAAAACCCTACGCCAAAGCCACTAGCCCATGGCCAAAGTCGCTAACCCACCAGCAAAAACGCTAGCGCATAGCCAACCCCCGGGCCCTGCCGTCTATGTTTTGAGGCACAACCGCAACTAGAGGGTTTCGCTATCGAGAATCAGGGTGACCGGGCCGTCATTGATCAATTCCACCTGCATGTCTGTGCCAAACACGCCGGTCTCAACGTGCAGGCCGTGGCCGCGTAGCGCCTCCACGTAGGCGTTGAAGAGCGGCTCACTCACGGGGCCGGGCGCGGCAGCGGACCAGGAGGGGCGGCGCCCCTTCTTCGCATCCCCGTAGAGGGTGAACTGGCTAACCGCCAGAACCGGTGCACCCTCATCCAGCAGGGACTTCTCCCCCTCCAGCAGGCGCAGGTTCGCGGTCTTATCGGCTAGCTTGGCAATCTGCGCCTCACCGTCGCCGTGGGTAATACCGACAAGTACCAGGTATCCGGGGCGGTCAATCACCCCGACGGTCTCACCAGTCACACGCACCGCCGCGCGGGTAACTCGCTGAATAACTACTCGCATTGTTGACCTTTCAGTATTGATTTATTGCTGAGCTCGTTTGTCGTAGAGTCCGCCCGTTGAGTATTCTCGGCGGGCACGCAAATCCTATAACCGCTTTGGTCCACTATTGAGTGCCCGGTGCAGAGAGGCACCCTGGGTACAGACTGGGTACAGACATCTCAGAGGGATCCGCGCAACTGCACTGCCCTCAGGAAGTGTCGTGCTGCTCGCGGGGTACGGAACTCAATAAACCGCGTGTGCAGCTGCTGACTTCGGGCCTCGGCCAGTAACTGTCCCACGTGCGGGTAGCTACGCCACGTGTACCGAATCATATTGTCCGGGTCGCTCAGAATAATTCCACAGTGGCGGCTCCACATTATCCGCCCACAGCTTCTGACCCGTCACAGCGCGGCGTAGGGTTCGGCGAATCACACGCCACATCACGACGGCACGACTATAGCGTAGGTAAATTACTACATCAGCACATTCCAGAAGACGGCCGCGCACCTGCGGATACTGCCACTCCGTTATCCAGGCGGGCTGCTCAATCAGCTTGTGAACATCAGCCTCAAAACCGGGGCGGGGTGTCCAATTCGGCCCCCAGTGCAGAGAATCCATCTCCGTGTGAGGAATACCAAGGATGCGCCCCAAGCGGGCGGCAAAAGTCGTCTTACCGCTACCGCTCGGGCCTGCAATCAAAATACGCACATATCCTCCACTCGCTCTCATACACCACCGCGGTGCAGACCCTCACCGGTCACGCTAAAACCGCTCATAATAAAGGGGGTGAGCTGTGACCCTGCCTCAGCAGAATCCACAGCCCACCCCTATAGCTCAGCGCCCACGGCTTAGCAACTCAAAACCACCTAACCGTCACAACGCGCATTGCGTAACCGCGACTGCGTAACCGCGACCGGACGGTAGTGTCCGACCGCCGTTACGCAGGCGGCATGAGGAACTACTCCTCGTCCTTCTTCTTCGGCTTGAAGTCGACGCCGGCTTCCTTACGCTGCTCCGGGGTAATCGGGGCGGGTGCGGCAGTCAGCGGATCGTAGCCGTTACCGGTCTTCGGGAATGCGATAACCTCGCGGATCGAATCCACACCGGCCAGCAGGGACACGATGCGGTCCCAACCAAATGCAATACCACCCATGGGCGGTGCGCCGTACTTAAACGCATCCAGCAGGAAGCCGAACTTCTCCTGAGCTTCTTCCTCGCCAATACCCATTACAGCGAACACGCGTTCCTGCACGTCGCGGCGGTGAATACGGATCGAGCCGCCACCAATCTCGTTGCCATTGCAGACAATGTCGTAGGCGTAGGCCAGGGCCGAACCCGGGTCGGTGTCAAAGGTGTCCATGAACTCGGGCTTCGGGGAGGTAAAGGCGTGGTGTACGGCGGTCCATGCGGAGTGGCCCAGAGCCACGTCACCGGACTCGGTGGCCTCTGCGGAGGACTCGAACATGGGGGCATCAACAACCCACACGAAGGACCACTCGCCGTCCTTAATCAGGCCGGTACGGTGACCGATCTCAACGCGGGTAGCACCCAGCAACGCGCGGGAAGCCTTCGCCTCGCCAGCCGCGAAGAAGATGCAATCGCCGGGCTTCGCGCCGGTAGCCTCAGCCAGGCCTTCACGCTCAGCGTCGGTAATGTTCTTGGCTACGGGGCCGGTCAGCTCGCCGTCCTCCTGAATCAGCACGTAGGCCAGACCCTTCGCGCCGCGCTGCTTAGCCCATTCCTGCCAAGCGTCCAGGGTGCGGCGGGGCTGGGATGCACCGCCGGGCATCACCACGGCACCCACGTAGGGGGCCTTGAACACGCGGAAGGTGGTGTCCTTGAAGTACTCGGTCAGTTCGGTCAGCTCCAGGCCAAAGCGCAGGTCGGGCTTATCCGTACCGTACTTCTCCATCGCATCCTTGTAGGTCATGCGCTGGATCGGACGGGGAACCTGCACGTCAATCAGGCTCCACACGGCCTCAACGATGCGCTCCCCCAGATCGATAATGTCTTCCTGGTCGACGAACGATGCCTCAATGTCCAACTGGGTGAACTCAGGCTGACGGTCGGCACGGAAATCCTCGTCACGGTAGCAACGTGCAATCTGGTAGTACTTCTCAATACCGCCCACCTGCAGCAACTGCTTGAATAGCTGCGGAGACTGCGGTAGGGCGTACCACGAACCGGGTGCCAGGCGGGCCGGCACCAGGAAGTCACGCGCACCCTCAGGGGTGGAACGGGTCAGGGTCGGGGTCTCAACCTCAATGTAGCCGTCCTCGGCCAGCAGGTTGCGGGCCGCACGGTTCGCGTCCGAACGCAGGCGCATAATACGGGCCGGTTCCGGACGGCGCAGGTCCAGGTAGCGGTAGCGCAGGCGCGCCTCTTCACCCACCTCAACGTGCTCGTCAATCTGGAAAGGCAGCGGGGCCGCGGTGTTCAGCACCTCAACGGTGGAAACCTCAACCTCAACCTCACCGGTGGCCAGGTTCGGGTTCTCGTTACCCTCGGGACGCTTGGACACCTGGCCGGTCACGCGCAGAACGTACTCGTTACGCAGGTGTTCAAAATCAGCCTCATTGTGGAAGACGCACTGGGTGACGCCCTCGCGGTCACGCAGGTCGACGAAAGCCACGCCACCGTGGTCGCGGCGACGGGCCACCCAACCGGTCAGGGTGACAGTCTCTCCAATGTTTGCGGCGGTCAGCTCGCCGTTGGTGTGAGTGCGGAGCACAGACATTCCTTTCATGGCGGGCACCTCACGACTATAGACAGTAGCCGGGTGCTCGCGGTTGATGATACGCGCACACTGCGTGCGCCTCATATATTGTATCCCGTCCTGGCCGGTCGGGGGTGGTTGGGGTCGGGAGCCGATTCTCTCGCGGAAGGAGGCTGGGACGGGTGGTAAGGGGGCGATGAATCGCAGTTTAGGTTTGCCGGTGGTTTAGTCGCATTTGGGGTGGTCACGACCCACCGCAGATGCGACTAAACCATACTTCAAGTAACTAACCCATCCGCCGCGCTGCTCAGCCCCCCCCCAGTTACTAAGCCAACCAGATCCTACCGGCGGGATGAACATCTCCCCTGTGGATGCACAGTCTTTCTGCATATTCAGCCAAGTTATCCACAGATTTTAATTTTTGCCCCGTGCAACGGTTGCAATATGACAGCCTGATGAGTATGAACACCTTGACCGCCCACACCCCACGAACCGCCGAATTGTACCCCCTTGTGCTGACCACGCGCATCCTTAAGCTACGGGGAATCGGTGCGAGGGACGTCAATAGACTGATAGCCTCTGGAGCCCTGCAACGCATCCAGCGAGGAGTCTATATCTACGCCTCTGAGGCTACCGGCCTTCGAGACGATGATCGGCTTCGGGTACGATGCATTGCCGCCCACAAGGCCGGCCTGCAAGGGGTATTCTCGCACGAATCAGCCGCGGCGCTCTGGGGGCTCGACCTCATGTCCGTTCCGACAAGGCTGAACGTGTACAGCAACGCTAAAAGTTCCTCGGACCGGGGGCGAATCTGCCGGTACAGATTTACTCTTGACTCCGATGAGGTGACCACGATTCCGGGTACTTTCATTCCCGTCACAACAGTGACTCGCACACTGCAGGATTGCGCGCGTACCATGCTTTATCGGAACGCCGTAGTGCTGGCCGACTCCGTCATGCGGCAGGGGTTCCTGACGCCTGAGGCTGTTACCGACACCCTCACACACCTCACGGGGCGCGGCCGCTCGAATGGGCCGCTTATTGCTCGGGCGGTGGATGCATCCAGCGAGTCGGCTGGTGAAAGCCTCACTCGGTGCCTGCTGATGGAACACGAGCTCCCCTCCCCCGTAACCCAGTACCCGATTGTGTGCGAGGGCCGGCACTACCGGGCAGACTTCGCCTGGCCCGAGCTAGGGGTCATTCTCGAGTTTGACGGCGAACAGAAGTACGTCGATTACCCGGGCCGAGACCGGCAGGAGGCGGCCCGCGACCGGGCGCTCACCCGTGCCGGTTGGACGGTTATACACCTAACATGGGACGATATCTTCCAGAAAGAACGGGAAGTCGTGACCCATCTGCGGGGGCTGCTTCTGCGGTGAATCTGAACTCGGTCACCTCTCAACGGGCCGAGGTTTAGGTTTGCCGGTGGTTTAGTCGCATTTGGGATGGTTAAGACCCACCACAGATGCGACTAAACCATACTTCAAGTAACTAACTCGGTCGAAGATACACCGCGCTCACTCAGGCTGAATTTATGGCCGGGATGCTTCTGCTCGGAACTAGTCGGGCAAGACTACCCGAGCCGGAACTACCCACACCGGGAATACACCGAGCCAAAAATAAGCCGAGTCTACAAGCCCTCGCCTCGAATAATCTGCACGTGCAGATCCTCAGCCGGAGGCATCCACGAGCTCGGGTCGGCCGGAACCTGCTCACC
>CAUQVM010000057.1:0-9754 GCA_963521575.1 uncultured Rothia sp. | reverse complement strand
CGATGCGACGCTGGTTCTTTTCGCTGGGTAGCAGGGTGTACTGGCGTGCCTGGCGTAGACCGTCGCGTGCGGGAACGGTGATGGAGACGTACTGACCGCCCTTGGATTCGGTCATGGGGGTGTCATCGGCGGGCTCGAAGGTCAGCACAACGACATTCTCGCCGGTCTCCTTGCGGTCCACTACCTTGAAAGGTGCGCGGGTCACATCGTTAGCCTGAGAAGCGTACAGGCCCTTCTCCAGCTTGATGAGGGCGTTACCCATAAGCCAGTAGACCTCGGTCCAGGCGTCGACAATTTCGGGGGTAGCCAGGTCGCCGAGGTTAGCAGCGATAGCCTCGAAAAGGTACTTATAGACGGTGGGGTACTCTTCTTCCTTCAGGCCCAGGGAAGCGTGCTTATGGGCAACGCGGGAGAGGACCTCGTCGGGGTAGGAGTTCGGGTGTTCGACAATGTAGGAGGCAAACACTGCGATAGAGCCGGCCAGCGCGCGAGGCTGGGTGCCCTCGAGCTGGGAGGAGCGGGAAAACATGCCGTCCATCAGGTCGGGGCGGGCGGCGAACATTCGACGGTAGAAGTCGGGGGTAATGTCGTTAATACGCTCGGCAATAATGGGCAGCGTTGCCTCAATAATGGGGCGGGACTTTTCGGAGAGCATCGGTGTGTGCCTTCTTCCTGTGTTCCTTTGTCAACCACCCCGGCTGGCGGGCCGCACCAGCTGTCGGAAGAGCCCGCTCAAAAAGCCCGGTTGGTGACAATGTGTTTATGAAACACCCCTACCGTAGCACTACGACCTATGTTTTCGTTTTCCGAAAGTGGATAAGTCTGGGGTTTTGAGCACCCCGGGCACGCCCTTAGGGTTCGATATAACTTGAAGCACTCAGAGATTCTCGGGCTATATATTTTCAAATCTCAATCACTTGAAGCGGGTGACTAGGAACAGTACGTGCATAAAAATTCTGAATTGAAAATATATTTGCGGAAGAAAGTTTGCCCCGGGGCAAAAAATGACTATGCTCACATTTTTCTTGACGACGCGGCAAACCTGCACTATTTCGCATATCCTGCACCAATTTTTATTCGATCCCCACCACCGTTTTTCTCAAGCTACGGACGCAATGGCCCATAGCCCCAAGGAGCTCCGGGAGACCTCCTCTATCTCCAGGTATCCACAGCTGGAGAGCAATCCTATAGCCAGGCACCATGAAAGAAACCACCCGCCCCTAGAGATGCAAAGAGGCGCCTCACGGTTATAATTCTCACCGCGTGCGCCTCTTATAACACGTATCGGAGCACTACTTCGGGGCAATGGCATTCTCGGGAGGACCAAAACCAAGCTCCACGAACACCGGACCCACGGGGCGGGCATCTCCGGTCAATTCGCCAATCGTAATTGAGTCCACCGAGGCGTAGAAAGCTTCACGCGCTTTCGCCAGCACATTGCGCAGACGACAAAACTTATCCAGAGGGCAGTGACCATTCTCGTCTTCACATTCAATCATGGGGATATCGCTCTCAGTAGCACGAAGAATAGTGCCAACAGTAACAGATCGACCGGATTCGGAGAGCATTACGCCACCGGAGCGGCCGCGCGTTGAATCCAAATAGCCCATATTCACCAAAAAGGCCACAGCCTTTGCCACGTGGTTATAGGGGGTATCCACCCCCTCCGCAATCTTCTGCGTTGAGAGCTTCTGTCCCGGTTCCAAGGCAGACAGGAGCATCAAGACGCGAAGCGAAACATCCGAAAAGGCTGTTAGGCGCATAGACACTCCTGACACGATAGCCCGCCGAGCAACGCGGGCAAGGTTGAGAAAACACACCTTCTTAAGCTAGGTGCTCCTCGTTCATCTTACACAGGCATTGTATCCGCGCCCTTGAAGCGTAAGAAATCAGGGGAACCTCCTTAGCCATCGGCAAACACTAAGTTTTTCCCCTCTCTCATTCGTAGAAGAATCTGCAGTGCATACCCTTACATTAAAGTTCCCCCCGCCCTACGCCGGAGCTAGCTATCTACAAATACAAATATAGCGCGATGTGTGCCGGGGCGTAACCACATCTGCCATCCCGCCCCTCCACGGCGCGACAAGAACGACGCAACGAGGATTAATACCGCGGCGTTCCTAGGACATGCACTACAGCCCTTGGCAAAACATCAGCCATCTGCTAAACCGGTTTTCCTTGCGGCCTAGAACTTTCCTAGCAAACTAGGCGTTCTTGTACAAGCTTAGAGTTCTTGTTACCCCTAGCTCTCCAAAGACTTCGCCAGAGCATCACGCTGTTCGCGAACCTCTGCCGGGAGCTTGTCGCCGAACTTGGCCAGCCACTCATCAATACCGGGCAGCTCAGCAGACCACTCCTCAGCAGAGACGGCAAGAGCTGCATTCAGCTCCTCATCAGAGATCTCCAAACCGGTCAGATCCAAGTCCTCCTTAGTGGGCACAACACCCAGGAAAGTCTCCTTGCCACCGGCCTTACCGTCTAGGCGATCAAAGATCCACTTGACCACGCGGGAGTTCTCACCAAAGCCGGGCCACGCGAAGCCGCCCTCAGGGGTACGGCGGAACCAGTTGACGTAGTAGACCTTCGGCATATTCTCTTCACCGTGCTTCTTGCCCAGGTCAATCCAATGCTGGAAATAGTCACCGGCGTTGTAGCCAATGAAAGGCAACATGGCCATCGGGTCGCGACGAATTACGCCCACAGCACCCTTAGCCGCGGCCGTGGTTTCCGAAGAGAGGGTAACGGCACGGAACACACCCTGCTCCCAGCTATCAGCCTCAGAGACCAGCGGAACGGTGGTCTTACGACGGCCACCCAGAACGATAGCGCTCAGCGGCACACCCTCAGGGTCGTAGTATTCGGGAGCGAGCATGTCCACCTGAGCTGCGGGGGTGCAGAAACGAGAGTTCGGGTGAGCGGCGGGGTGGCCGGACTCGGGGGTCCAGTCCTTGCCGATCCAGTCAATCAAGTGAGCCGGAGCCTCGTCGGTCTTACCCTCCCACCAAACCGAGCCATCATCGGTCAGAGCAACGTTGGTAAAGATGGTATTGCCCTTGGCGATAGCCTTCATGGCATTCGGGTTGGTTGAGTAGCCGGTACCCGGCGCCACACCGAAGAGGCCAGCCTCGGGATTGACCACGCGTGCCTGATGGTTCTCATCAAACTCAATCCAAGAAATATCGTCACCAACCATTTCAGCCTTCCAGCCTTCGATGGTCGGATCCATCATGGCGAAGTTAGTCTTGCCGCAGGCCGAGGGGAATGCCGCAGAGATGTAGCGAACCTGACCCTCGGGGTTGGTCATCTTCAGGATCAGCATGTGCTCTGCTAGCCAGCCCTCATCGCGGCCAATAGCCGAGGCGATACGCAGCGCGTAGCACTTCTTACCCAGCAGGGCGTTGCCGCCGTAGCCCGAACCGAAAGACCAGATCTCGCGGGTTTCGGGGAACTGCACAATGTACTTCTCGGGGTTGCAGGGCCAGGAGACGTCCTCCTGACCGGGCTCCAGGGGTGCACCCACCGAATGCAGAGCCTTAACAAAGAAGCCATTGGTTTCATTCAGCTTATCCAGAACGTCCTTACCAATGGTGGCCATAATGCGCATCGAGCACACGACGTAGGCCGAGTCGGTCAGCTCCACGGCAATCTTAGGCTTCTTTGCCTTCAGCGAGCCCATAACGAAGGGAATAACGTACATAGTGCGGCCGCGCATCGAGCCCTCAAACAGACCGGTGAGGGTCTGCTTCATCTCAGCGGGATCGCGCCAGTTATTGGTCGGCCCGGCGCCCTCTTCGGTCTCTGAGCAGATAAAAGTACGCTCTTCGACACGAGCCACGTCATCAGGATCCGAGAAAGCGGCATAAGAGTTCGGGAATTCATTATCACTCAGACGAACGAAGGTACCGGCATCCACCAGCTCCTGAGCCAGGCGGTCATATTCTTCCTGAGAGCCATCGACCCAGTAGATGCTATCGGGCTGCGTCAGCGCCGCTACCTCGCGAACCCATTCCAGAAGACCCTGGTGGGTAGTGGGTGCGTTCTGCAGCTCCTTCTCAAGGTCAGCAGAGAGAGTACGAGTTGAGGTGTCAGCCATTGACGTTTTCCCCTTCAATCGGTGTTGCCCCGGATGCTACGTTGATCCGGTACAGGTCTGCGGAAGTGAGGAAGCAGTTAAACACCGCAAGCGTGCAAACAACGGTAAACATGCACGCTTGGATAGTTGCCACTTCCTCGTGATGCTTACAGAATAACGCATTAATGACCCGAACACCCCTCTATGGCGCTATTTCTCACGTTCCACGCATCACACTACCCCGGGAGGCTTCTAAGGAAACACTATCAGGGTACGCGCTAATAACACATCAAAATATTTTAAAAAATTTCTTGGCGCTATTGACGGTTCTGCGGGTGTCCCGAAGGGTACCCATCAGACTCTGCGGAGGCCCAAAGGCAACTTTTTAGGGGGTCTAGAAAAATATTTTGAAAAAATTTTGAGAACCCAAAAACCGCGGAATACCAAGGCAAAACCGGGTATTATGCGGGGCTATCAGACAGGATTCTGGGCAGATTTTGCCATTTTCGACTTGCAGACCCTTCAGAACCTCCGTATAGTAGTACCTGTTGCCGCGACGGATTGAAGAAATCCGAAGCGAGGAACATGCGCCTGTAGCTCAACGGATAGAGCATCTGACTACGGATCAGAAGGTTGGGGGTTCGAATCCCTTCGGGCGCACCACGCGATCCCCGGTTTTTCGAAACCGGGGATTTTTTTATATCCACCTTTAGCACGTCCTCACCACCCCTGGATAACCCGTGGATAGCATGCCCGATATTCAATGTTGAATACCCTAAGGTTCCTCAGAAGATTCCCTTCCCCTTCTTCATCAGTTTTCTCAGTCAATATGACGTGCCCAAACGCACAGCAGTGAAAAAACGCATAGGATGGATTATGAAGCCTCCACGCTCAAGATGGAGGCACACCGCACGCAAAGGAGCATTATGGCACAACTATCCATCCCACAGTCCCTCATAGGGGCGCTAATCGACATAGCCGACATGGGAGAGCTCGAATACTTTCCGCCCAGTCAGCGTTGCACTCACTGGGCCCTCTACGATGCCCAACGGCAGGAGCTCCTCTGCCCCTGTGCACCCGCGGCTACCAGCAGAGTTGAAAAACTCTTTGAAAGTGCCGCCAAGATCCTCTACGCCAACTTCCCTCGACACGTCGAAGCGCCGGATCAGATTATTCCGTATACCTCACGTCAGGAGCTTCTGAGTGCCCTCCTCCGAGAGGCTCAGGAGGCTGAGGCAACCAGCGCTCCCTCGAACAGCCCCGACAGTAACGCCAATGCCGAAGAGACCCTCAACTCAGTAGTGTCGCCCGGTAAAGCGCAGTCAACTGATGAGGAATCAAATAAAGCAGATAAGCCGGAAGCCAAGGCAAGCCCTGCCCCGCAGAAGCCTTCCACCACCCCGTTGGCTCCCTCCCCCGCGCTTTTTGCACGCCAGACCGTAGCCACTGCTCCGGCTCAGGCGGTTCCGACCCCGGCAACTGCGGGGCAAGCGGGTTCTCTCCAGGATATTAAACAGGAGACCGCCCAGGAGGCGACCGTACGCCCCGCCCCGGGAGCTCCCTCCCCCGGTATGTTCCGCAAAGCCACGCTCACCTACCGGCCGCCACAGATCGAAAAGTACCTCGAGGGTTTGCGTGCCCGCCAGCACGAGGAGCAGGTTCACGACGATCACACCGAGAACATCGCTACCGAGGACACCGCGGAGCGTCCGACCGAAGTAACAGCCGCTATCCCGGCACCCTCGGTAACCGCCCCCGCTGTACCCGTAGCCGCTGCGCCTATACCATCCGCAGCCCCGGATCCTTCCCACCAACCCTCACCCGAGACGGGCACCCCTGCCGATGTGATTCCCAGCGAGGTAACCCCCACCGAACGTGAACGCGTCTACCGTATCCGCCACAGCCTACGCCAGCGTCTTGAACAAGAGAATATTGACGAAGAGCTGGTGCGCACCATTCAGCGTCTGGGTCGAGCCGAACGCCTCAACGATTGGACGATACGCTTCACCCACGATGATTACAGGATGGACGTCAATATTGCCTCAGGAGAAGTTATCACCGTTATCGATGAGTATGACGCTGAGTACAACGAAGCGGTTCCCTCCACGCTGTCCCGCGACCAGTACACCCCGCTTAATGCGCTGGAACTGGCCTATAGCGAGCGCGCCCGGACCTTCCTGACCAAGAACCCCGAGTTCGTCTTCGACCTCATGGTTCGGGTGCTCAGCGCCCCTGAAAGCGTCCGTCTGGCGGCCGGTTGGACCCGCATTTATACGGGGGAAGGACTCGACATTACGGTCTCTCCAGATGAACGAACGGTACTGAGTCTGGCTAAAAATCAGACCTTCCAATCTCTACATGCGGAGGCACTGCGCCAGGCCCAAATTGACGAGCTCAGTCATATGCTCAGCAGGCAGGCCGCCGAGCAAAACACAGCGAGTAGCCAACCGGCAGAACAAGGCACAGACCGCGCAGAGAATGAACAGCAGTACCTTCACCTTCGAGAGGAGAACTAATGTCCAAGCAGATCACCGTTCCCCTGGAAGTGTACGTACGGCTGCAGGAGCTGGCCTCCCTGGCCACCTATAACTACTGCGAACAGGATTCCGAAAAGACACGGGCCGAGGATACGCAGGCCGTGCAGGTTTCGGCTCCTGAGGAAGCAGATATCGAGGTCAAAGAGCATGCAGCCCTCAGCCAACAGGACGACTGCAGGCAGAGTGAAAGCGACCCTCGGCATCCCTGGAGCCTGACCAACACCGATGGAGCTTCCCTTCTTGATGAGCGTCGGGTTCTTCGCCCCGAGGCCGCAGAGCTCTACTTTACGCTTCTACCTCTCATTGCTCAGGAATTCGTTCAGCAACAGCAGGCTCTGGTAGCAGCCTACCGCAACACCCCCAAGCCGGGGGTCGCGCGGGCCCTCATGCGTCCCTCCAATCAGCGGCTCATCCCACTGACCGAGGTGCCCCACGAAAACCGACGTATTGCTGCGCGCATCGAGAAGGAATTCTACACGGATGTTCCGGAAAGCCGCCGCATCTACGGCGTGCTCCCGGGAGTCATGGATTACATGATGCGCCACGATCTTAACTACGAAACGATTCTGAATATTATCGAGTCCCCTGACAGCACGGTTGTACAAGAAAGCGCCCAGGAAAACCGATACGGCCGGGAAGTAACTCTTTACACCAATGAAGGGCTAGGCTATCAGGTGGTCCTCAACCCCCTCACCGTGGAAGTTTTAGCTCTGCGCCCGCTTACGGCCTCGGCCGGTGGCTACCAGCTCTCCTTCGAGGCACAAAGTCAGCTCAAGGCTCTGGGTCTGACCAGCGAGTATATTACGCGCATCCTAGACGAGGCCGATAACCGACAGCCGATTCCCGGTACCAACCGAACTGTCTACTCGCTCAATGGCTACCAGGTGGAGTTCTCGCACGCCGAGCAGCAGGTGATTCGCATTGGGCGCGGTTCAGCCGTTAGCCGCAACCCCTTCGAATCACAGCCGAGGATGAGCGGCAAGAAGAAACAGCGAGGTCGAAAAATCCCGCACGATGTGGACGAGTTTATTCAGCTATTGCAGGAGCACGGCTTTACAGTCACTATGGGAGGTAAGCACTATGATATTCGCCATGAGGCACTCGCCCCGGGACTAAAGGCAGTTACCTCCGTAACTCCTTCGGATTCTCAGCGCTGGCATCTGAACTCGGCCCGACAGATTCGCAATACCTTCGGTATTGACCTGCGCTATGCTGATCCGCGCGATAGCGTGCGCGGTGTTATCAGCGGTGACTCGGCGCCCGGCAATATAGCAACCAAACCCGCGTCTCCTCAAGCCGTTGCTTCCGAGGGTGCCGGCTCTGAGAGCACTGATCCCGATCTATCTACCTCCATGAAAATATCCGAAGGGTAGGTAGATTCCCACCGGCACCGAGTCTGAGTACCCGTAATGGAGACCCCGTAGTGGACCCCGCCGATAACTTAAGCGTGGCGTCTCTGCGGGGTGTCTTTATGCTACCGATAGCAATTCTTTGCATTTGAGGGCACCATTATGCACAGCTTCTTTCCAGCTACAACCTCAATATGACGGGAAAAGAAGCGGTAAACTGAAGGTATACCCCTTTATGCCACAGGGCATAAAAATACTGTGCGTTCCCGTGAGATGCGTGACGGACAAGCCCGGAGAACCACCTCCGGTGGGGTTAATATTGCCCCCTACCCCTACAATAGAAACGCATCACTACAGCTAGAAGGAGAACGCATGGGCGTAACGATCAAAGTCACTGACGAAGCAGGCGAAAACTACGATATTCAGTGGGAAGACCACCACACCCTCCTGGAAGCTCTCCAGGCCAATGGTGTACCGGTCCTCGCGACCTGTGGCGGTAACGCATCCTGCGCAACCTGCCACGGCTTTATCGACCCCGAGCACTACACGGCCTCCGGTGAGCGCACCGAGGCCGAGCAGGACCTGCTCGATATGGTCGACGATGTCGCCAACGAATACTCTCGCCTGTGCTGCCAGGTCGAGTACGCCCCCGGTATGAATGGAGCAGAGATTCAAATGCAGGCGGCGATGTAATAATGTTTAAATCGGCTCAGGTACTCGCATCAACCACCCTCCTCTGCGGCGTGCTTGCGCTCAGCGGATGCGGCGCGTCCCAGGCCGGTCAGGAGATGGAGGACACCTCGGCACGCCCGGCTGCCTCCGCCTCGGTCGAGCCCGGTAAGATTAGCGTAGCCAAGGAGGGTACCATTACTTCGGTCGCTCCGGGCTCCATTACGGTGGCCAATGGCGCTAGCGCGGGTTCAGAGCACCATGAATCTACGGATGAGCGCCCTCACTCTGAGTCGGAATCCCACACCGAAACTCACGGGTCGAAGCAGGATTCTTCGAAGACCTCCGAGGAGGTCAAGCACGAGGAATCGCCTCAGCTGCAAAAGGAAGATGGTTCCGGCGCATCCAATAAGGAAGAGCAACAGGAATCCCGTATCGAAACGCGTGCGGAGTCCAACACTTCCACCTCCACCTCCGATGCTTCCGGCGCTTCTGGCGATTCCTCCCGCTCCGCTAACAGTTCCTCGAAGCGTTCGAACTCTTCCAACCCGAAGCCTGCGGAGGGACCCTCGCAGTGCAATCTGGATGATTTGAATATTTCGATTACCCTCACAAGCACCCCTCCGGATGCCCGCATCTACACAATGTACTTCCAGAACTCTTCGGATGCGCCGTGTACCCTGCGCGGTTATCCCCGCGTGGTTCATGCAGGCCCCTCAGGTACGTGGGTGGGTCGTGAGGCCATCAACTCTGCGGAGTATATGAACCCTTCCGGTGTGACGATCATCCCCGGTGATAGCGTCCCTGTGCTCCTGCGTTCGGTTAACCCGGCACGCTTTGGTGAGGACTGCGGTAGCCGCCCGGTGCAGGGTTTCCTAGTGGGTCTTGCCGGCAGCGGTGAGGGCGTTGTGGTTCCTCTGGAGACAAGCGCCTGCTCAGCCTCGGTTCCGCAGCTTTCCGTAGGCCAGTTCGGCGCCCGATAAACCGGTTATCCTGGACGCTTCCCTCGCCCGCAAAGGCATAAGCTCGGCGGGGGGGGGCCCCGGGTGGGGGGGGGCCCCCCCCCCCGCGGGTTGTTTTTTTTTGGGGTTAAAAGGGGGGGGGGGGTGGGGGGGGGCGGCCGGGGG
>CAUQVM010000056.1:0-9841 GCA_963521575.1 uncultured Rothia sp. | reverse complement strand
TTTCTATCTTGTTTCTTTGGTCGTGGGGGGTTTGGTGGGCCCGCGCGTGGTGAACAAACGATTACCCTGGTGGGCCCCCCCTCTCCATGACCCGGCGTTATCCGGGAGTGTTCCCGTATAAACTACGCGGAAACTAGAGAACTTCCAGAACCTCCACTCCGTCATCCTCTAGCAACTCGACGATCTCATCGAGCTTATCCTCATGCACCGGCGCGGTCAGGTCCAACAGTACGCGCGTCTCGTAGCCGGCATCGACTGCATCGCGTGCGGTTGCTGCCACGCAATAGTCGGTGGCAATGCCCACCACGTCCACGTACTCGATACCTCGCTCATCCAGCCAATCCGCTAGGGGAGTCTGCGGGCCCTGTTCAGAGGCATCCACACCCGGCTCATGCTCACCGGTAGCCACCTCATCCTCCGGGGCTAGTAGACCCTCAAAGCCCGAGTAGGCAGCCTCGTAGCGGCCCTTGCGGAAGTAGGCCTCGATATAGTCGGTATCCAGGTTCTCGTGTAGTTGCGCGCCCTCGCTCTTAGCCACGCAGTGTACCGGCCAGGAATCCATGTAGTCGGGGGTATCAGAGAAATGTGCGCCCGGGTCAATATGCCAATCCTGGGTCGCCACGATTACGTCGTATCGGTGGTGATTATTCTCCACGAATTCGCTGATGAGCGAGGCTACCTCCGCACCGCGCTCGGTTGCCAGGGAGCCACCCGCACAGAAATCATTCTGCACGTCCACAATAATCAAAGCCTTAGACATATCTGTCCTTATCGTTAGATACCGTTCACGAGGTCACCCGCCTACCCTAAAGGTGTGCGGGCGACCTCGCCTACAGCAAAAGTTTAGATGAACTCGGTCGGAATCACCGGCTCGCCCTCCGAGAGGCGGCGGGCTGCCTCGGGCAATTCTGCCAGTGAGGCGGCGTGGCGTGCGGTGGCCCGGCGGACACCCTCCTCGCCGGTGAATCCGGGTAGCAATTCGCCCTCTCGCACAAAGTCCACCAGCAGCGGCCGGGTATCTTCGTGTAGAGCCGGATCATCGTGGGTTCCCAGCACCTCGGCCGAGGCAATGCCCATACCATTCAGGCGGCGAGCCGTAAGCTTCGCACCCCCCATTGAAGCTTTACCCGCCGATGCCTTGGCAACCGGCTGCATTTCACCTGCGGAATTTTCGCGCGCCATGACCTTGTACACCATGGAGGAGGTCGGTGCGCCCGAACCGGTTACCAGGCGGGTACCTACGCCGTAGGAATCCACCGGCGCGGCGGCCAGGGATTCGATGGCGTACTCATCCAGGTCGCTGGTCACGGTAATCTTCGTGTGGGTATTGCCTAGGGAGTCCAGCAACTCACGCACGCGACCCGCGGTGGCCACCAGATCGCCCGAGTCAAGGCGTACACCGCCGAGTTCCTCGCCTGCTAGCTCCACACCCAGGCGCACGGCGTTATCCACATCGTAGGTATCCACCAGTAGGGTCGTGCGGGCACCCAGGGAACGCAACTGGGCCTCGAAGGCTTCACGCTCGTTATCGTGCAGCAGGGTGAAGGCGTGGGCGCTCGTGCCGATGGTATGCAGGCCGTAGCGGCGGCCCGCCTCGAGATTGGAAGTGCCCGCAAAGCCCGCAATGACGGCGGCACGTGCCGCCGAGACGGCCGCACGCTCGTGGGTGCGACGCGAACCCATTTCCAGGCAGGGGCGAGTGCCAGCTGCGGAGGTCATACGCGAGGCGGCACTGGCCACGGCCGAGTCAAAGTTCAGAATTGACAGCAGGTAAGTTTCCAGGATGCATGCCTCGGCGAAGGTTCCCTCAACCTGTAGCACGGGGGAGTGGGGGAAGAAGGCCTCGCCCTCGGCATAGCCGCGAATGGTGCCGCTAAAGCGGAAGGATTCTAGGAAGGTGAGGGTTTCCTTGTTCACAATGTTGCGGGAGGAGAGGAAGGAGAGCTCTTCGTCGCTGAAGCGAAACTCATTCAGTCCCTCCAAGAAGCGGCCGGTGCCGGCGAGTACGCCGTAGCGACGGCCTGCAGGTAGGCGGCGAGTGAAGACCTCGAAAGTGCACTTGCGATGCGCCGCCCCGGAGGCGAGTGCCGCCTGAATCATGGTTAGTTCGTAGTGATCGGTGAGAAGAGAAGTAGTAGCCATGTGTCCAATTGTAGAGGGGAAGATAAATCTTTTTCCTCTTGTGACGGCGTGTCTATCACTACATAAAGTATTATTGACTATAAGTGGTGTAGTATGGCAAAGTGCTAGGATTCTGCGCAGAGGCCATCCCTCACCCACCCGTATAATCGAAGAGACCCGGCCACCGAAGGGAAACCCCATGAACACCACCGCAGTGACCCTCTCCAGTGGAACACTCGAAGATACCGATCTCGATACCGCGCTCGAAAATATCCTCGCCGCAGACACCCCCTGGAACGTTATCGTCTGGAATGACCCCGTTAACCTCATGACCTACGTCTCCTACGTCTTCCGCAGCCACTTTGGATACTCCCGCGCCCGCGCCGAAGAACTAATGCTCCAGGTACACAATAACGGCAAAGCCATTGTCTTTACCGGCCCACGCGAGGATGCCGAAAACCACACCCAAGCTATGCACGCCTGGGGCCTGCTTGCAACCTTCGAAAAGGTCGAAAACTAAACTCGCAACTAGAGAAAGAAGCCACCATGGCACAGCCCTTCCGCCGCACCATTGGCGGCTACACCGCCCGCTTCGAAACCGCCGAACGAGAGCTTATCCATGAACTCGCCGAAGACGTGCGCGCCCTGCTCCGCCCGGCTGACACCACCGCCAACGGAGACACCATTGACCCGCTCGAGGCGCTGGTCGGCATTACCGAAAACCCCGTCGTGCCCGAAGACAGCGCCCTAGCCCGTCTGCTTCCCAGCGCCAGCACCGATGAGAATGCCGCCACCGAATATCGCCGCTACACCGAACGCGACCTACGCGAAACCAAGCGGGCTAACCTCGCCATGCTCGCCTTCGATATCGAATCGGTTGACCTGCGCCTGAATGAGGAGCACGCCCGCGCCTGGGCTGCCGCGCTCGGTGATATTCGCTTGGTGCTGGCTGACCGCCTGCAGATTGTGGATGAAGAAACCGCCGAAGAAGTGGGAACCTTCACCGACCCCTCGCAGATTGAAACGCAGGAAGAATACATGGCCGTGGTGTACAACTTCGTGTCATGGGTTCAAGACTCACTCATGCTCGCCATGCTCGACAGCCTGGATCAGGCTAACGATACCGATAGTGCGGAGGGACTCTAAAGGAAAAATTGTCGGGAAGCGTAGGAGCAGAGGGGCAGTAAGCGGCTGACAGGTAGCTCACCCGCATACCGCCCACCCCATTTACCGCATCCGTCGATTCTCGGCGCTCGCTGCGATATCGCATCTTTTGCACTCGCACCGCACGCCCACCCTCCAAATTTTTCGCCACCACCCTCGCCGCACCCTCACAGAGAGCCCCATAATAGTGGTGCTCAACTCATCTATCCGCACAACGTGCAGAATCAGTACCGAAGACGGGGTAGCATGGAACGAGGACCACGAACCGAACCACAACGCAGGTGACCCATGAGCGAAAGCATCGACGCAACCAACCCCTTCCGAGCCCGCACCCCCTGGGGAAGCCCAGCGCCCGTAGCCCCCACCGCCGCAGCACCTATCGGCATCTTCGACTCCGGTGTGGGTGGGCTCACCGTAGCACGCGCCATCATGGACCAGCTACCCCACGAACGCGTCATCTACGTGGGTGATACCGCGCACGGCCCCTACGGCCCCCTCAAGATCGCTGAGGTGCGCGCCAACGCTCTGCGTATTATGGACGAACTCGTCGACTCCGGTGTGAAGATGCTCGTTATCGCCTGCAACACCGCCTCTGCCGCCGTGCTACGCGACGCCCGCGAACGCTACACCCGCCAGTACGGCATCCCCGTTATCGAGGTGATTCAGCCCGCCGCTCGCCGCGCGCTCGCCGCCACCCGTAACCGCAAAATCGGCGTGATTGCAACCGAGGCGACCGTCACCTCCCGAGCCTACGAAGACACCTTCGCTATTACCCCCAATCTGGAAGTACACTCCGTAGCCTGCCCGCGCTTCGTGGAATTTGTGGAAAAGGGTATTACCTCCGGACCCGAGCTACTCGAAACCGCCCGCGAATACCTGCAGCCCCTCAAGGATGCCGGCGTGGACACCCTCGTGCTTGGTTGCACCCACTATCCGCTCCTGGCCGGCGTAATCTCCTACATTATGGGCGAGAATGTTACCCTCGTCTCCTCCGCGGACGAGACCGCCAAGGATGTCTACCGCGAACTACTTAACCATGCCATCGAAAGTCCCGTACCCGAGGCGCATCCGCAGCACGAATTCCTCGCTACTGGCGAATCCGAAACCTTCGAGCGCCTCGCCCGCCGTTTCCTCGGCCCCGAGGTCACCAATGTGCGCCACACCAGTTCCGTGGCCGAGCGCTATCCGACCGGCTCCCTCGCAGCCATCACCCCCGAGATGCTCGCCGCACACCGCAGTATCACTCTCGATGAAAACGCCGCGGATGCCGAAAGTGCTGCCTCCACCGCACGCCAGGCTACCGAGACCTACACCAACTAAGGACGGCCCCTATGCGTCTTACCGTCATCGGCTGCACTGGATCCTTTCCGGGCCCCAGTTCACCGGCCAGCTGCTACATGCTCACCGCCACCGATTTCGCCGGACGTACCTGGCGCATCATTATGGACATGGGCAACGGCTCGCTCGGTGCGCTTCAGCGTCATATTGACCTGAGTGAGATTGATGCAATCCTCATCTCGCACCTGCACCCCGACCACTGCATTGACCTGTCCGGCCTGCACGTGGCCGTTAAATGGGATCCGCGTGGCTGGCCCAAGGGACGCATTCCGCTCTACGGTCCCGCGGCCATTAATGAGTACCTCTCCGCAACACACGGGTTGGATCCCGATCCGGGCATGAGCACAGAGTTTGAGTACCACACCTGGACCGAGGGTGAGCCCGTGCAAATTGGTCCTTTCCGGGTGGAGCCCTTCCGCGTGGTGCACCCTTCCAAGGACCCGTACGCCCTGCGCATTACCTGCAATGATCGCGAGGGACGTACCCTATTCGCCTACTCGGGGGATACCGATTTGTGCGACGGCCTCGTGAAAGCCGCTCGAGGCGCCGATCTCTTCCTCTGCGAGGCCGCCTATCAGGAAGGGCGTGACGACGCTCTGCGCGGCATTCACCTGACCGGTAAGCGTGCCGGTCAGGCGGCCCAAGAGGCGGGTGTGCGTAACCTCTTGCTGACTCACCTGCCCGTGTGGAATGACCCGGATATTGCTTACGCCGAGGCCCGTAGCGCCTTCCCCGGCCCCGTAGGCGTGGCGGAGGTTGCCGCCAGCTATCGTATCTACCCTCGTCCCACCCCGGCTCACCCGGAAACCTCCACTCTGCATGTGGTGGAGCTACTCGACCCGCCCCTGGATGCACCGGCCCTGCCGACCTATCCCAAGATCTAGCCTCTGCCGGGCAGGCCACAAGATTTGCACATCGCAATAGATACCACTTAATAGACCTCAACCAAGGAGAGTCCATGACTGCAACCCGCGAAGACGGCCGCGCCCTCAACGAGCTGCGTCCCATTACCATCACCCGCGGCTGGTCCCGCAACGCCGAAGGCTCGGCGCTCATTGAGTTTGGCAACACCCGCGTACTGTGCACCGCTTCCTTCACTGAGGGTGTGCCGCGCTGGCTCAAGGGCGAAGGCAAGGGCTGGGTGACGGCAGAGTATGCCATGCTACCGCGCGCTACCAACACCCGTTCCTCCCGCGAATCCCTTAGGGGTCGCGTGGGCGGCCGTACCCACGAGATTTCCCGCCTGATTGGCCGCTCCCTGCGCGCGGTTATCAACATGGAGGAGCTTGGTGAGAACACCATTGTGCTCGACTGTGACGTGCTACAGGCCGATGGCGGCACCCGCACTGCCTCTATTACGGGTGCGTACGTGGCCCTGGCTGATGCCATTACCTGGGCCAAGAAACAGAAGATTCTCTCCGCCAAGTCCAACCCTATTATTGACTCGGTCTCCGCCATTTCGGTGGGCATTATTGATGGCACCCCCATGCTCGATCTGCCTTACACCGAGGATGTTCGCGCCGAAACCGATATGAATGTGGTCGTGACCGGTAGCGGCAAGTTCGTTGAGGTTCAGGGCACCGCCGAGGGCGCCCCCTTTGACCGAGACGAACTCAACAGTCTGCTCGACCTGGCTCTGGAGGGTACCGCCGAGCTGGCCGAGATTCAGCGAGAGGTTCTGAAGAACGACTAACCCGCACGGCGCGCCACCCCGCACCGTGTGCACTTGCAAAGGAGAAACTATGGCAGACGCAAAGATTGTTCTGGCAAGCCACAACAAGGGTAAGCTCAAGGAACTGCGCGAGATTCTGCGCGGCCGCATCGAGGACCTGGACGTTGATACCCAGGTGGTGGATGCTTCCAGCGTGGATGCCCCGGATGTGGAGGAGACCGGCGTGACTTTCGCCGAGAACTCGCTACTGAAGGCCCGCGCGGTCGCGGAGGCTACCGGCTTGGTGGCCATTGCCGATGACTCAGGCCTGTCTGTGGAGGTGCTCGGCGGCGCACCCGGTATCTTTTCGGCTCGCTGGGCTGGAAGCCACGGTGACGACACCGCGAATCTGAACCTGCTACTGGCACAGCTGGCCGATATCGCCCCCGAGCACCGCGGCGCGAAGTTCTGTTGCGCGGCATCCGTGGTCTCCCCGAACGGCTTCGAGGCCGTCGAGTACGGCGAGCTCCCCGGCGAACTGCTGGATGCACCGGCGGGGGAAGGTGGCTTCGGTTACGACCCAATTCTGCGCCCCGTAGAGCTTAACGGTGAAAACCCCCTCTACGAGGGACAGTACGCCGGTAAATCCTGCGCCGAAATTCCGGCAGAGGTGAAGAACTCGATCAGCCACCGTGCGCGTGCCTTTGAGGCATTGATCCCGCAGATTGAGGTGGCACTGGCCTCCTAGGAGCAAACACCTTCTAAGGTGCACGTTTCTTTCGCAATAAAAGCTCAGATTCGACATCGAGCTCTGTACGTTGTGCGCCATGTTTCGTGCACCCTGCCTTGAACACCGTATCTTGCACGAATCGCTCAATACTCCCCCCGAGGGCCCTCTCAAGGGGCTATTGCGCTCCGATCACGCGTTTTTGACAGCCCTTAGCTGTTTTAGCGCTGAGAACCGCGCCAATCAGCGGGTTTTCGGTCGGTGCGAGGGACAATAGAGGGGAAGCTTACCTCATGGGTTTGTCAGGCTAAACCCGCTATCTGCTACCCGCCATCTGAAGGTACCTTCAGATGGCGGGTAGCAGTATTTAACGGCCCCGTGCCGCGCCCGTACACTTCGTACGCCTGATGGGCCCGCATGTCCTGCATGACCCGCAGCAAAAAGGAACGCACCGATGTTCATTCTCCTCCTGCTGATGGCCCTCGCCCTCGCCGGCGCACTCTGGGCCTACTCCTACGTCTGGCGCGGTCTGAACCGCCGCGTCATCGCCGCCGTCAAGGTGGTTGACCCCATGATTACCCTGGGCCCCTACGCCATGGCTACCTGGGTTGCGCTCATGGGCCTGGTCGCCACGAATATCTGGGCGGCCGGAACCCTGCACACCGTGCTGACCGTTATCTGTCTCATCGTGGCTGTCGGCACCTTCGGCTGGGCTGCCTTCTGGCTACTCATGCACTGTCTGGGTGGTCAGACCCCCGGTAAGCGCCCCATGTGGTGGCGCGAGGCCGTGGCCGCGAAGTTTGCCTGGCGCAATCTCTCGCGCATGCCCGCTTATTTAGGCGCGCGCACCAGTATCCTGCCGGTTGAGAAACCCCACCTGACCAAGCCCTACTCCGGCTCCTGGACCCGTCCCCTGGGCGCGACTATGCCCGGTTATCGACCCGACGATGAGTACATTGACGGCTTCGACGAATACGGCCGCAAGATGCCGCGCCTGTACCCGGTCGGCCCCGAACCAACCCTCCTGGAGGCGGCGCGTTGGGGTAAATCCGTCAGTTCCGACACGCTTCTGACTACCTTCCTGCCCACCGCTCCCTTCGAGCGTCTGCGTCTACCCGGAACCATCACCGGGCCCTTCACCTTCACCGGGGAAGTACCGCACGGTGCCGTGACCAAGTGGCCGCGTCGTTCCGGTGCGAACCGTGCCTTCGGCTCTTACGCACGCCTGGGTGAGATTACCGAACGCAAGGTTGAGCTACTCGTAGACCACCGTATCATTGCCGCCTTGCAGACCACGCGTGAAAGTTATGAGCGCCGCCACAGCTGGATACTTGCCCTCACCGATATTACGCCTGAGGACTTTACCCTGGATACGAACGAGCAGGGTAAGCTGCGCATCACCTTCGGTACCGCCGCTGAGGGCTATGAGACCCCCTGGGTCTTCACGAGTACTCTGGACGATAGTCCGCGGCTGCGCCGCAAGATTCGCCGTGCAATGCGCGAACGCCGTGTACTTAAGCAGAGTAGCGGCGAGTTGATGGACTGGTACTTCGTGCCCAAACTCAGCGAGTTTCCGCACGGCCCCGTCACCAATGAGCTACCCGAGACGTTTTACTTTAAATCCAATATTATGGTGACCAACCGTCACGAAAGCTCCTCGAAGGCCACCGGCGAAGCACACTAACGTATAGTTCCGCACCGACCTGCGCCCTAAGCCGCAAGGCCATCCTTGTCGTAAACCCGGGTTAGAATAGAGTTCCGAACGTTTGCGCACCGCAGGGCATGATGCACCGTTGGGTGCACTCTGCCCTGCCGCCGTTTCAGCCGTTTCTCACCCGGGTCCGGTCGTTTCACCGGTGCCCGTGCGTTCAGCACCGCAGACTGCATCCCGAAAGGAATTCCGTGGCGTCCTCGAACTACACCGCCCGTAACCTCTCCGTCCTGGAAGGCCTAGAAGCCGTACGCAAGCGCCCGGGCATGTACATTGGTTCCACGGACTCTCGCGGCCTCATGCACTGCCTCTGGGAAATTATCGATAACTCGGTGGACGAGGCGCTTGCCGGCTTCGGCCAGTCGATTCAGATTATCCTCTACCGCGACGGATCGGTGGAAGTGCGCGATGACGGCCGAGGTATCCCAACCGACATTGAGCCGCGCACCGGTCTAAGTGGTGTAGAGATCGTCTTTACCAAGTTGCACGCCGGCGGTAAGTTCGGCGGCGGCTCCTATAACGCCTCCGGCGGCTTGCACGGTGTGGGTGCCTCCGTGGTGAATGCGCTATCCTCCCGTCTGGATGTGCAGGTGGACCGCGGATCGAAGACTTACCAGATGTCCTTCCGCCGCGGCATTCCCGGTCATTTTAATTCGGGCCGAACCCCCAAACCTGAGGACGATTTTACCCCGGCAACGGAGGGTGCCGATGCCCTTCAGATTGTGGGTAGAGCCAAGCGCGGCGTCACCGGTACTCGTGTGCGTTACTGGGCTGACCCGCAAATTTTTACCCCCGACGCCAAGTTTAGCTATGAGGACCTGATAGCCCGCGCCCGCCAAACTGCTTTCCTTATTCCGGGCCTGCGCATCTGTATTCGTGATGAACGCCGCCTGCCCGGCACTCCCGGTGAACTGGAAGCCCACGAGGAGGTTTTCCAGTACGACGGTGGCATCAGCGAATTTGTGGAGTTTTTGGCCCACGATGAGCGCATTACCGATATTTGGCGTTTTAGCGGTAGCGGCACTTTTACCGAGACCGTGCCGGTGCTTGGACCAGATGGTAGTTCACATCTGACAGACGTGGAGCGCGACTGCGAGGTGGACGTTGCCCTTCGCTGGGGTGTCGGCTA
>CAUQVM010000055.1:0-9927 GCA_963521575.1 uncultured Rothia sp. | reverse complement strand
CTGCTGACCGTAGGGCTGCTGACCATACTGTGGCTGCTGGCCGTACATATTCTGGCCGTATGCTTGCTGAGACTGCGGTGCCTGACCGCCGGCACCAAAGCGGCCAAAACGGGGATCTCCCTGCGTGGCCTGCTTGGTCATTGAATTAATAAGCGGGTTTCCCGCCATTTTTCTCTCCTTGATGTTTTGAAAACTAATTCCATTAATTTTAGCGGAGGGTGCTAACGCTCATGGAACGCGTTCGTTCTCAGCCGCTATATCCACCGATTTAACGGCATTATTTTGTGCGTCGTTTACTCAATATTCACGCTGAACCGTCATGAGGGCCCTCAGCAAGCGTTTTCAGTAGGCATTGTGGAAAGGTTCCTTGGGGTTACCCGAGAGGAAAATTTAGAGCACTCCCCCACCCGCGGATGAGTCCAAGGATGTCAGTAGGTTCTCCAGATAATCGAAGATGGCCTGTTCCTCATTGGTGCCAATCACTTCGTCGGCACCTGCACGCACCACCTCCGGTGCGTTGCCCATAGCCACACCCCAACCAGCATAGCGGAGCATCTCAAGGTCGTTCTCACCATCACCGAACGCAAGAATACCCGCAGGGTCGGTGTTCAGACGCTCGCACAGATCCTTCAGGCCGGTTGCTGTGTTCACGCCGGTACGCACAAGGTCGATGGCACCAAAGTCACTGACCATCGGAGTGACGGTCTGGGGAAGAACTTCGCGCAGGTAGACGCTCAGCTGTTGGGTCTGCTTCGGAGGGGTCAGTAGTGGGAATTTGATGGGGGTACCCTCAAAGTCCTCGACGGAGTCAATCATAACCGCACCGGGGAAGAAGAACTCGGCGAAATCTTCCAGGGTGAGGGTTTTGGGAAGCTCCTGGCCGGTGTCTTCAAAATAGCCGCGAATCATGTGCACAATCTGGTCGCAACGGTCCTTCGGCAGGTAAATACCCTCGGTAGTGCAGACCAGCAGACCGATCTGGTCTAGGCCCTGAACGGTTTCAATAATGCGCGGTACGTCTTCTGCCACGAAAGGATGCACCGCCAGCTGACCGCTATCATCGGCAAGGTACGCGCCGTTCTCTGCAATGTAGATGAGGCCTCGGTTCTCGAAACCGCGCATGTAATCCTGCAACTTGGCGTAGGTGTTGCCGCTGGCAATGACGAACCGAATGTCGTGTTCCTCGAGACGGTCGAGGATAGCTGAAAAGCGTGCGGTATCGAAAGTCTTAGCGTCGGTGAGAAACGTACCGTCCATGTCGACGGATAATTGAGGGCTTAGTCTGCATGCTGTGTCTTTCTGACGTTGGTTGCTACCTCGCTCAGGCGGGGTGTATCTACGGCAGTATCTCTTTTAATGGTCTCATGTTTTTGAAGCTTCGGAAGCTGCTGTGATGATGTTTTTAATGTGGAGTGCCGTCACAAAACGTCATCTAAAACCCCGATTTTTGGGATGCAAGTCACTTTTTAGCCCTGTTTTCACCGCTTTTCACACTCTTTTCTCTGCTATGAACTGAATTTACTTGAATTGTAAAATTTTACCTGTCAAGCTTTAGGGTATGAATAACGACACCATGAAATCCGCTGGCTTACTCATTCTCCGCCTCATCTTCGGCTTCGTCATGATCATGCATGGCATTCAGAAGG
Source organism: uncultured Rothia sp. (assembly GCA_963521575.1). Lineage (GTDB taxonomy): Bacteria > Actinomycetota > Actinomycetes > Actinomycetales > Micrococcaceae > Rothia. Next base: position 8,281 of record CAUQVM010000055.1, on the reverse strand, counting down.
TATTCGAATGGACCCCCGCAGGTACCATTGCATCCTTCGAGCAGATGGGTATTCCCATGGCAACTGCAGCAGCATACTTCGCCATGGCAACCGAACTACTCGGCGGCACCATAATCATTCTGGGTGCAGGCACCCGCATCGCGGCAGTAGCATCCGTAGTATCCATGAGCGGTGCGCTCATCTTTGTCCACCTCGCAGCAGGCTTCTCCGCCTCCAAGGGCGGCTATGAGTACGTACTCACCCTCGCCGCAGTAGCAGCAACCCTTGCCCTCACCGGCGCAGGCAAGTTCTCCGTCGACGCGCTCGTAACCGCGCGCCGCAAGTAAGCTTTGAACCGACTCCTGCCTCCACGCATGAAACTGCAGTAGGCGATCACCGGCAGGTTCACCAGACTTCACCGCCAGCCGTCCTGATTCCGGCAGAGGATGACTGCATCTACCCGCGGTGAAGAGAGCGCGGCATGCCATAGCCCACACCCGCACTCCATGATGCCCCCCCCCGATAGTATGGATTGGGGGCATCGCTCTTTAACTCCAAAAGCACGAGCGGCGGCCCCTCCCCTACGGGAAGAGCCACCGCTCAACTATATTTCGGGTCAACGTTGTCTATCGACGCAGTGCCCCCACTGGGACTCGAACCCAGAACACGAGGATTTTAAGTCCTCTGTCTCTGCCAATTGGACTATGGGGGCCTATTCGATTCAGCGGGCGGCGCCGAAGCCCAAAGCCTTCGACGCCGCTCCACGCAATCACGGACTAAACAGCCCGTTCAGCTATTTTTAGAGCTTTGCCTTCTGGCGTTCCGGTGCAGTACCGGTAGCTTCCTGGAACGCCAGGCGCGGGGAACGCTGGTGGCGAATCGAGGAGGTATCGCGACCGAAGATCTGGTTCAGAGCCCAGGTGGTCATCACGCGAACGGTACGCTCGGTGGTGGGGATTGCAGAGCCGTGGTAGCCACGGTGCATAATCCAGGCCAGAGGACCACCAATAGTCTTGCCCTTGAAGTTTGCAACACCCTTCCAAAGGCCCAGACCTGCCACAACGCCGATGGTCTCGTGGTAGTAGTCGGTCAGAGCCTCGCCGCGACGAGCAGCCAGCAGGTTCTTGGCCAGAACAACAGCCTGACGAGATGCGTGCTGAGCATTGGGCACGCAGAAGCCGCCCACGCCGCCACCGGAGAGGTCGGGGACGGCAGCGTTATCGCCAGCAGCCCATGCACCCTCGACGATACCTTTATCGCCGGTTACGCGCAGGTCTGCGCTCACACGAACGCGGCCGCGCTCGTCAATCGGGAAGTCGGTGTTCTTCAGCATCGGGGATGCTGCTACACCGGCAGTCCAGATCAGGGTAGCGGTAGAGATTTCACCCGCGGGGGACTTGTCAGCCATGTTAATCAGCTGCAGGTTACCGTCGGTTGCGTCTGCCAGAGAGGTGTTCAGCAGAATCTCAATGCCGCGGGCACGCAGCTCCGCAACAACCTTCTCGGCGCGCCCTGCGGGGACCTCGGGCATAATACGGGGTGCAGCCTCAACCATGACAAAACGCAGATCAGAGACGGACAGGCGCTCGTTACGCTCAACGGCAACGCGTGCCATATCTTCCAGCTCAGAGATGGTCTCAACGCCAGCGAAGCCACCGCCCACGATGACGAAGGTCAAGGCACGACGACGAGCCTCGGCATCGGTCAGCAGGGAAGCAACTTCGATACGGTCCAGGACCCAGTTACGAACCGAAACGGCCTCTTCAATAGTCTTCATACCGATAGCGACCTCTGCCAGGCCCGGGATCGGGAAGGCACGGGTTACAGCACCGGCGCCAAGTACGATTTCGTCATACTTCAGTTCGAAAGGCTCACCGTTATCGGTAGGCTCCACAACAGCGGTGCGCTTAGCGTGGTTAATAGAAATAACACGGCCGGGAATCAATTCGGTGTCGCGCAGGTGCTGACGTAGCGGCACAGTTGCGTTACGGCCTTCCATAGAACCTGCAGCAACCTCGGGCAGGAAGGGCTGGTAGGTCATGTAGGGGTTCGGCTCAACGATGGTGACGACGCCACCGGTCTCCTTGATAGCCTTCTGAATTTTCTTTGCAACGGTGAAGCCGACGTAGCCGCCACCGACAATCAGGACGCGAGGACGGTCCTGTGCCACCTTAGTGAATGCCATTTTTTACTTCCTAGTCTTTGGGTGCCGGAGGTATTCGCCCCGGTAGGATAATATGTGCAGCCCTCGGTTCATTCCGAAAGCTTTCTATAAGACGCAAAGCGGCTCGTTCTGGAAGTCCTTACGCAACGCGAAGCGGCTAGCAGTACGAGCCCATCTATCACATAGCTGGTCTCTTTCTATTTTACGCCCTTGTTTAGGTAAATTCGCACTTATGCTTCCCAGAAGGTGCACCTAAGTTAAAAAAATTTTGGACTTCCGAACGGACCTCACGGGGAAACTTAGTAGTTAAGGTGAAAAATACCCTTTCCGCTTTTTCGTGGATTCTTCGAATCTTTCGTTTGCAGAAGCTCTATCCGGCTATAACGGGTCAGTTTCCACGACAAAACCAGCTCCCCGTTAAAAAAACTCAGCCACCGGCGAACGCACGGAGATACCGCAGGCATCGCTTCACGGGGCACACACCGCACGCGAAAAACTACCGGCCAGGCCGCCCGGGCGCTCCAGCAGTAGCCCGGCGGTGCGGGTGCTGTACCGCCTCACGCACCTGACGCGCCGCATCCCCCGTCCGCACGTGCAAGCGGTGCAGGCGATGAACCGTACCGACCGTAATAATGATCAGCCACAGCAAAAGCGCACTCACAATGACCGGAGGCAACCAGCCGCGGTCCTCCGGTGGACGGCTAGCATCCGGAGCCGCAACCTTCACAATGCTCTCGCCCTCCTCATGCACCGGGGCAGCGTCACTAGGCGTCGGCGCACTCACCTGATGCTTACGATGTACGGCAACCCACGCAGATATTGATCCCAAGGGATTCGCCGTTATCTCGGGATCGGGTAGAGCCAATGCATCCCGAGGATTAAACACCCCGTACCCGTACAGCGGATCACGGCCCGTCGCACCGGCATCATCCGCCGAAGCAATTAAGCGCTGCGCAATCTGAGCCGCAGACTCCTGCGGATACTTCTGCTTAATCAGCGCTGCCACGCCCGTCACCAGCGGAGCCGCAGCCGATGATCCCGACCACAGCATGTATCCGTTACCGGGAGCGGCTGCAATAATATCCGTACTCGGGGCCACTACGGCAATTGAAATACCCTGCGTCGACGAGCCTTCCGCAATCTCCTTGCTCCGGTTAACGCCGCCAACCGTCAATACCCCGGGAATTGTCGCCGGCGCGCCCACCTGCGTCAGGCCACTACCGCGGTTACCCGCCGCCGCAATAATCAGCACACCCTTCTGCTCAGCGTATACAAAGGCATCATCCCAACTCTGCGGCCAGCTCGTCTTATTCGAACCAATCGACATGTTAATAATCTGCGCACCGTGATCAACCGCGTAACGCACCGCCGCAGGAATCTGCTCATCAATGCTCTTACCACCGGTTGTACCCATATTCAGCGAAATCGGCAAAATCTTCGCTTCCGGAGCCACACCCATTACGCCGGTCGGCTTACCCGGCTGACCGACAATCGGCGAATAACCCTGCGTATCGTGGCCGTGTCCGGCAATCAGTGAGGCCACCTCCGTGCCGTGCATCGGCTCGGCACCCAGACCCTTCCAACCGTCCTCACTCCCCACGCCCGAGGCGTCGTAACCGCGCAATACGTTACCCTCAAGATCCGGATGGGTACCATCCACACCCGTATCAATCACGGCAACCGTCACGCCCTTACCCGTGGCCTGCGGCCACAGGGAAGTAATACCGTAATCGGTCAGCCAATACTCACGGTGGCGCACATCATCGCCACCGAACGTGGAGGCACTCTTCTTCGGCGCATCAGAAGTCTTCGGCACCGCCGTACCCGAGGGCGAGGGGGTAGCCGTTACCTCCGTTTTAGCGCGGGGAGAAGCTGTGGCGGAAGGATCAGTTGCCCACGCAGAAGGCAAGCCCACGCCCAGCGGCACGCACGCTAGTATTGTGCACGTAGCTCGGGCCGTAACACCGCGAGGCAGAACACCCTGCACCACACGATCCAATAGAACCATTACTTCTCCTCCACACGAAACCCAGCTTATGCCCGGTATGGGACGACTCTACACATATGCGCGTAACGCATACTTTAATGCACCCGGCCGACCCCGACCGAAGAATCCTCTCCGGAACCTATGACAGTTGCGAGAGTGCAATGCCGTCCAGAATATCGTGTTCGCTTACCGTCACCGAATCAACTGCGCCGTCGGTCAGCTCATTCAAGCGGGTTAGGATGCACGCATAAATCGTTGCACCCGCACCAATAACATCTACTCGGCCCGGATGCATATAGCCCAGCGCCTCACGCTCGGCACGACTCAGGGAGCACAGCCACTGCGCGGTTTCGCGCACCGTCTGCACAGAGAAAGTCTGCGCATTAATCGCCTCGGAATCGTAACGGTCTAGGCCTAGAGCCGCCGCCGCAATCGTGGTCGCGGTTCCGGCAACAGCCACCACTCGGCGGGCACTCTGCAGAGGAACCGTCTTACGAGCCACATTGAGAGCTTCATCAGTATCAGCCTCCACGCGAGCTATCTGTGACTCGGTCGCAGGAGCGCTAAGCATGTGACGCTCAGTCAGGCGCACGCACCCAATATTGACGCTACGAGACGCCTTCACACCTGAAGCATCACCCAGGACGAACTCGGTCGAGCCGCCGCCCAGGTCAAACACTAGGGTATCGCCATCGCCCGCACCCACGGCACGTACCGCACCGGCGAAGGAGAGCGCAGCTTCTTCATCGCCGCTAATCACCTCGGGCTCAATACCCAGAATTTCACGAATACCAGCCACAAACACTTGACGGTTACCGGCGTCGCGGGTTGCGCTGGTCGCCACAAAACGCAGCGAATCAACCGCGTGCTCCTCCAGTAGCTGCGCATACTCGCGGGCTGCCGCAAAGGTGCGGTCCAGGGCTTCCTGAGCTAGCCAGCCGGTAGCATCAACGCCCTGTCCCAGGCGCACGATGCGCATCTCGCGCACCACGTCCTTCAGGACGGTCTTCTGCTCACCATCCACTGTCTCAACAGCCGAGTCGGCAATCAGCAGACGAATAGAGTTAGTGCCGCAGTCAATCGCTCCAACGCGCACGGTGGGTTTTCCTTTCGAGTTCTTCGAGATTCTTGGAAGAATAAGGGGTTGAGTCCCCGCCACCGGGGACGGGGGGCACCATAGCAGGGTATTTCTGCTTTTCGGCGCTCTTTATATTTTATGCGCCCGCACCGTCAGGAGTGACGATGCGGGCGCATCAGGGTCATTCTTTAGGCTTCTTCACGCCAGGTCGGGTCACAGGAGCAGACCTCGGGGGTCCACCACTCGGCAATAGCCTCTAGACCGCGATCACCCATGGGGTTCACACCACGACCCACCGATAGGGTGTGACCGATGACGGCGTGCAGGCACTTGACGCGGGTCGGCATACCGCCCGCTGAGATACCGTCAATCTCCGGGACCTCCTCAGTGCGGCTTATCAGGCGGATGCGCTCACGCTCAGCCAAGTAGTTCTCATGAGCCGCAGCGTAGGCTGCAGCCAGGTCGGCATCCTCTGCAAGGGAATCAGTCATCTCGTACATGAGACCGCCCGCCTCCAGACGGGATGCAGCGGCAGTGATCACAGGATGCGCCAGGTAGAACACGGTCGGGAAGGGGGCGCCGTTACTTAGGCGCGGCGCGGTGGCGGCAACCAGCGGGTTACCGCAGACGCAACGGGCAGGAATCTCAACCACGTCACGGACCTTACGGCCCAGTTGGGCAGACAATACGCGGATATCCTGCTCAGTCGGCTTGAGGGTTTCGACAGTTACGCCGAAGCCGCCGGGGGTACGGGCCTTCAGCTCTTCAACGGTGTTTTCGGTGCTCATAGTCCTTATTTCTGCTCGGCCCGGTTGAGAGGTGCGAGCGGGGTCGGCGCGGGTTTGCCGCTTTCAGTTGGTCTGCGTGGTGGTTGTCCCGTATTCGACCGGGTAGTATATCCGTCTTATAAGAACCGGTTGCTTACACAATCTACCGGTTGTGCCGAATAGCTAGTCCTGTTCGAGGGATTCCCAAATCTTGGTAGTCCAGGCATCATCGGGCGCATTCTTGGCATTTGCAGAGGTACGATCAGCCTTCGTAGTGTCCGCAGTAATGCCGCTAACTACGTAGGGTGTGTCACCCGGGTTGACGTAGTAGAGGCGGCTACGAGCCTGCTGACGTACGTAATTATCGTCATTCCACCAGGTCTGTTCAGCCTTTAGCTGGGCATTTTCCTGCTGAAGCTGAGAGATATGTGACTGGACCCGGTTCATTTCGCGGTCCTGTTCCATGTACGTCACGACGGGATAGGCGGTACCGAGGGCAATCACACCCACAACCACGGTCGTAAGGAAGCTACGACCGGAAAACATATGGGCCGCTACGGGGGTGGCGTAGCCCTCGTTTTCGGGGTTCTGCAGGCGTTCGCGCCGGAGGGCGCGTTCTCGGCGGCGTTCCTGTGCCGCGCGTTCACGCTCGGGATGGCGCTTATTGAGGCCCACGCCAAAAAAGATTGCGCTAATTTTTTTCGCCAGGGAGGCACCGGCTTGTTTAGCTTCCGCAACCCCCTGGGATCGGTTCTGCGAACGAGTTTGCGAGCGTGAGGAGCCGCGGGTTGCCCCGGTGCCTCGAGTCTGCTTGTTTGCTCGCTGGCTCATGGCTCTCTCCTTTACTCCATTCTCGTCTTTGCGCGGCGCGGAGGCATTCACCGCGCACTATGTACCTATTCTACCTGGCTTTGGCGGCAGCTTTTCCTTTATGCAATATCAGAGGATAAGGGGGAATCATCTTGACGGCTACGCAATACATCAAGCAGATCCTTCGACTTCTCAGGATCAACTTTTCGCACAAACCACTTACCTGACGCATCAATCTTCTCAAGGTCACCGAGGTGTAGCAGTGCGGGGTTTTCCCGTTCGGGGTCCCAGTCAATGTAGTGGTGGTACACCTTGTTCTCGCCCTTCATCACTCCGGGTTCCAGCTGGCCATCGGTGTCCCACGCGACTGCCTGCTCTTTTGCCGAAGAGTTCAGCAAAGCAGTAGCACCCCAAATTTCGTCAGATACATGGGTTTTCTTCAGGAACTTCTGAACCTCCTTACCCCGGTCAGAATCCAGGAATTCGAGCATCGCCAAAGCACCCGTACGCGACACAACCCAGGAAGACGACCCGCGATAAAACTGCACCGGGTACTCCATGCGAGGACGGCGAGTATAGTATGCATCCCAAAGCTTCTGCACCACGGCATAGGCTTTATCGCCCAAACGCGCCTTCAAATCGTATGAGCGGGGGTATTTCAAGACCGTGTAGAACTGCGTATCCGGGGCCATCGCGAGAAGTTCATCCAGCAACGCTCACGGTTCTCAGCCTGGCCAAGGTAGCTCATGTACTCGCGAAGAGAGCGAGCCGGGTAGTCCTGTCCGGATAGGAAGATATAGTGATGGGCGTTAGGGTAGGCTCGCACAGATTCACGGAGCAAAGCTTGCATGGCTCGTGCTTGCGAATACCCACCCCAGTTCACATTGAAACGCTCCGCAACAAAATGGACATCGTCGCTGTAAAAATCAGCTTGGTGGGCCTTCTTATCGATAAAAGCGACGCATCCACCCCCTGCGTTCTTAATCATGCGAGTCAGGTCACGGAATTGCTAAGGGCGCGAGTGAGCAAGAATCATGAAGCAGACGGTCATACCGGTCCTTATTAGAAGTTGAGTGAGTGAAATATGGCAGGCAAAGGCCGGGCCACACGTACACAATAACACGTGTGACCCGGCCTTGAAAGGTTGTTTCCCCTAGTCTAGAGGAACTAATCGAGAATCTAAAGAATCCCTCAGATTATGCCTTGAAGCGGGGGAATGCGGACTTGCCAGCGTAAACAGCGGCCTGGCCCAGCTCTTCCTCAATGCGCAGCAACTGGTTGTACTTAGCAACGCGCTCGGAACGTGCGGGAGCACCGGTCTTGATCTGGCCAGCGTTGGTAGCAACAGCCAGGTCAGCGATGGTGACGTCCTCGGTCTCACCGGAACGGTGAGAAACCATGCAACGGTACTCGTGGCACTGAGCCAGCTCCATTGCGTCCAGGGTCTCGGTCAGCGAACCGATCTGGTTCACCTTCACGAGCAGAGCGTTAGCTGC
>CAUQVM010000054.1:0-10153 GCA_963521575.1 uncultured Rothia sp. | reverse complement strand
GAGACGCTGATTACCAAGTACACCCGTTTGATGAACAATGCACGTCAGGCGGAAATTACGCAGGAGCTCTCTGAGATCGTGGGCGGCGCTGACGCCCTCGGCTCCTAGTACTGGTACGCCAACGAAGCCATCAACTGTCCAAACTTTCTAAGTAAGTGAGAAACATGACTGCCACCTACAACGAATCGGTCTCCGCACCGACTCAGGGCGCAACGGGTCGTATTGCTCGCGTTATCGGCCCTGTGGTCGACGTCGAGTTCCCCGCCGGTCAGGTCCCCGAAATTTACAACGCTCTGACCACCGAGCTGACCCTTGACGGCCGCACCCGCACCATCACCTTCGAGACCGCTCAGCACCTGGGCGACTCGATTGTTCGCGCCATCTCCCTGCAGCAGACCGACGGCCTAGTCCGCGGTCAGGCTGTGGTTGACACCGGTGCCCCCATCTCCGTGCCCGTGGGCGACGGTGTAAAGGGTCACCTCTTCAACGTTCTCGGTGACGCACTGGATGTGCCGAACTCCGAGATTAAGGCTGACACCTACTGGCCGATCCACCGCGCAGCCCCCGGCTTCGCGGAGCTGGAAGGCTCCACCGAAATGCTGGAAACCGGCATTAAGTCGATCGACCTGCTGACCCCCTACATCAAGGGCGGTAAGATTGGTCTGTTCGGTGGTGCAGGCGTGGGTAAGACCGTGCTGATCCAGGAAATGATTACCCGTGTGGCTCGTAACTTCGGTGGTACCTCCGTGTTCACCGGTGTGGGTGAGCGTACCCGTGAGGGTAATGACCTGTGGGTCGAAATGGAAGAGGCCGGCGTTCTGAAGGACACCGCCCTGGTGTTCGGTCAGATGGATGAACCCCCGGGAACCCGTCTGCGTGTGGCTCTAACCGGTCTGACCATGGCGGAGTACTTCCGCGATGTGAAGAACCAGGACGTGCTGCTGTTTATTGACAATATCTTCCGTTTCACTCAGGCAGGTTCTGAGGTATCCACCCTGCTGGGTCGTATGCCCTCCGCAGTGGGCTACCAGCCGAACCTCGCCGATGAAATGGGTCTGCTGCAGGAGCGTATTACCTCCACCCGCGGTCACTCCATCACCTCCATGCAGGCAATTTACGTTCCTGCGGATGACTACACCGACCCTGCTCCGGCAACCACCTTCGCGCACCTGGATGCGACCACAGAGCTTTCTCGTGAAATCGCTTCGCGCGGTCTGTATCCGGCAATTGACCCGCTGTCCTCCACCTCCCGAATTCTGGACCCCCAGTACATCGGTCAGGAGCACTACGACACCGCAATTCGCGTGAAGGCTATTCTGCAGGAAAACAAGGAACTGCAGGATATCATCGCGATTCTGGGTGTGGACGAGCTCTCCGAAGAACAGAAGATTGTCGTGGCCCGCGCCCGCCGCATCGAGCAGTTCCTCTCCCAGAACACCTACACTGCAAAGCAGTTCACCGGTGTTGAGGGTTCGACTGTGCCGCTGAAGGACACCATTGAGTCCTTCCAGATGATCTGCAACGGCGATGTGGACCACATCCCTGAGCAGGCGTTCTACAACATTGGTGGTATGGACGACGTGATGCGCCGCTACGAGGAAATCAAGGCACAGACTGGAGCTAAGTAATTATGGCTCTGAAAGTTGAAGTCGTTTCCCGTGAGCGCACGGTGTGGACCGGCGAGGCGAAGTACGTTCGTGCACGCTCCGTCAGCGGTGACCTCGGAATTCTGCCGGGTATGATTCCCACCTGCGCGCTACTGGCGCAGGACGGCGAGCTGTTCATTGAGCCGGTTGAGGGTGAAGCTATTAAGACCATTCTCAACGCTGGCTTCTTGACCGTTTCAAACGATCACGTGACCATCGCCGCTAAGCACGCCGAAATCTAAAGCCTTCGCACGAAGAGCTAAACTGCAGAATAATCGCCGGTACTTCACCCAAAGGGGTGGGGTACCGGCGATTGGCGTCTACGCTTCCGTGTTCGCAATACAGTTTGTGAATCAGCTGCTGAGTCCCCGGGTCGGAGGCTTCGCCCCCGAGGGACAAAAACCTGAGTGGTGCGGGAACCTAGAAAAGGCGGTCTGCGCTATCATCTACTCCGCGCATAGCATCATAGTCCAGGCTCACGCAGCGGATGCCACGGTCTTCGGCTAGGGTGCGAGCCTGCGGCTTGATTGTCTGGGCCGCAAACACACCGCGCACCGGAGCCAGCAGAGGGTCGCGGTTAAGCAGGTCCAGGTAGCGGGTCAGCTGCTCCACACCGTCAATATCACCCACGCGCTTGAGCTCGACCGCCACAGAGACACCGTGCGCATCCTTAGCCATAATGTCTACCGGGCCAATTGCAGTGGGGAACTCTCGACGTACGAGTGAGTAGCCCTCGCCGAGGGTATAAATCTGCTCGGCGAGCAGGCGCTGCAGATCAGCCTCTACACCATCCTTAATAAGGCCCGGGTCCACACCCAGGTCGACAGCATGCTCATGCTCGATACTGTAGATACGAATCATCAAGCGGTCGTCGCTCTTGGCGGCCTGAACGGTCCACAGCTGCTGAACATCCGGCTCCAGATCATCGCGGATGCTTTGCGGAACATCCTCACGCTCAGCCACCAGCAGGGAACAGGGCGGGCTCATCCAATTCAGCGGCTTGTAGGAGCCACCATCGGAATGAATCAGGACGGAACCGTCGTTCTTGACCATGAGCAGGCGGGTCGCGCGAGGCAGATGAGCACGCAGACGACCCTCGTAATCTACGGAGCATTCAGCAATGACAATACGCATCCGTCCACTCTAGCACGGCGGGGCGACGGGAGAGGCAAGCGCGGGCGCCATTTGCGGGGGTACCGTACCCGTACGGATACCTCCCGGAGCGCGTGAGACCGCGCCACCATTCAAGGGAACCGACCGCGGTGGCGCGGTAGAATAGGGCTCATGGCACGAAAGAATCATCCCGGTAAGCGAGCATCCGGTACCACCAGCAGCAAGTGGCACCGTAGCGCACCCGCGGGGCGTGATATCAGTAGAATTCTTGATCCGGCACCCCGTCTCGAAAGTGACCGCTACGGCGACTGGTTCGTGCAGTATATACCCGCAGTGAATGCCCTCAAAACTTACACCTGTCCTGAATGCTACTGGCCGATTCCCCCCGGAACCGCGCATCTGGTGGTGTGGCAGGAGAACCACACTATGGGGCGCTCGCGGGCTATTGACGAACGCCGGCACTGGCATCAGCACTGCTGGCGTACCCGCCGCAAGTAGGTGAGACGGTTCGAACCGACTAGCCGCTGTGTAGCCGCCTGACGCCTCCATACCCCTAACCCCGCGCATGCCCTCCCGCTACGCACATCTGCTACGCCTGGACTCAAAGATATTCCCTATGTACCGGTATAGCAGAGTAGACGATGCGGAGCAGGTACTATAAAGCGGACGCCGTGGAATGAGACCGCCTGATTTTTGTTATACCTGACAGACCCTTTTGTCGGCCTCTCGAATGTAAAGGAACCCGATGAGCACTTCAGAGATTACCCTCGAGCAGGAGTTTGACCCCGCTCGCTACGTGTTTAGCACCCCCGCCGAACCCACCCCCATCCGCGCGCGTACCGTCCTGCCGGCACGACGTGAGAACTTCACGGTGACTACCGCCGACGGTAAGCGCTTGGTGGGCGAGCTGGCTCTGCCCGAAGGCGAGGTAAAGGCAACCCTGGTAACCTTCCACCCGCTACCCACGCACGGTGGATACATGGATTCTCACGTATACAAGAAAGCATCCTTCCGTCTTCCTGCCCTGGCCAATATTGCGGTATTACGTTTCAACACCCGCGGTACATCTTCAATTCGCGGTACAAGCGAGGGTGTATTCGACGGCGGATTTGCCGAAAAGAAGGATTTTGAAGCCAACCTAAAGTTTGTGCGTGAACGCGCGCTACCGAATCCCTGGCTGGTTGGCTGGTCCTTCGGCACCGAACTGGTGCTCAAGTACGGCCCCGAATACGTGAATGACTTTACCGGTGCGATTCTACTTTCCCCGCCACTGCACCGCGTACATCCGGCCGAGTTGGACGAGTGGAACAGGATTTCAAACCCGCTGTATGCGTTGGTCCCCGAGCACGATGACTACCTGCAGCCGACCGAGGCATGCCAGCGCTTCGCCGCAATTGCCCGCACGCAGGTGATTCCCTTTGCTGGTTGTAAGCACCTGTGGGTGGGCGAGAAATCGGTGCAGCAGGTGCTCAACACCGTGGTCAGTCTTGTGACCGGCGCTGAAACCGAGCTACCCACCGAGTACGTCGGCCCGGTGGCCGAGGAAATCACCGAAGTCTAAGCGCGGGATATATTCCCCAGGAAACGAGTGCAACGAAGGCGGCGACCGTGGAATCAAGTCACGGTTGCGGCCTTGTTGTGTGCCTTCAGTTTGTCCACGTCAGTTTGGTGAGTGGAGGGGCTGAGAATACTCGGATTTGAAGTATTTCTAGAGCTGATCTTGGCGGGGGATGAACACCTCACGCAATAGAATCAGCATGGAGGCTGCCACCGGAATCGCGATAAGCGCACCTAGCACACCCCAGAGGGCGCCACCAGCGGCCACCGCAATAATCGCCACACCGGCCGGCACGGATACTGCGCGAGCCATAATGCGGGGAGAAATCATATAAGACTCCACCTGCAGGTACACGAAGTATGCGATTGCGAACCACAGGGCAACGTTCCAGCTTTGGGAGAGTAAAATCAGCGAGGTAATCACCAGGGCAATCACGCCGCCCACCAGAGGAATAAACGCCAAAATCAGGATGACCAGCGCCATGAGCTGTGGAAAGCGGAAGCCCAAGAACAGCATTATGAAGAACGCGAAGAGTGCGTTCAGAATGGCTACCAGCGCCTGACCCATGACGTAGTTACCAACCGACTCGGTAATCTTGTCGGTAATGTACTTGACTCGATCACGCTTGGAGCCCGGTGCCAGGCATACGCCCCAGGCCTTAATGGTGTCCATCGACGAGAGGAAATACAGGGATAGGAATAGCACAATAATGATGCCGCTGAGACTCTGTGCTAAGGTCGACCCGGCAGATACCAGGTTCGACATGAAACTGTTGACCTGTGAGGTGGAGAAAGTCGACTCCAGGAACTTGGGCACATTATCGTTCACCCAGGCGCTAATGCTAAAGCGCTGATCCAGCTCGTGGTACCAGTCAGAATCGAGTACGTTCTGGTAGATGGTGGGGGCGTATTGCACGAACTTAGTGGCCTGTTCGCTCACAATTGGGCCGATGCTCATGACCAAGACTGTCACGACGCCGGCAAAAGCAAGTACCACGCCTACCACGCCAACATTGCGCTTAATGCCCCAGGATTCCAGGCGGCGCACAATTGGGTCCAAGCCCAGGGCAATGAACACCGAACCGGTTACCCAACCCACCAGGGCACCCACGTTATTAAACATGTAGTAGGCCAGGAGAGCCAGACCCACACCCACGGTCATGAGGAAGCCAAAGGCCACCGGGTTGTACAGCATGGAGGCTTTACCATTGCCCGAAACCTTCGGTGGCGGGGGAACGCTCGTAGAGGCAGCGGAGACAACCGGCACGGTATCGGTTGGGGGCATAGAGGCACGGCGACGATTGGAACGCACCTGGCTGATGCTCTCGGTCAGCTCGTTGAAGGTACCGCTGAGTTGATCAGCCAGGGATTCCTTCTTATGTTGCTCCGTGGAGTCCGCTGTGGCGCCGGTACCTTCAGAAGTTGGATCCCCCGCCTGGGGGCGGGGGGCTGAGGGGTGCTGCTCGCTCATTCGCGTCCTTTCCAGAAGGGAGCGGTCTCAATCTGCGTATTTGCCATTTTACCGAGTATATTTGCGCTAAGGCGGCTGGACAGGGTAAATAATTGCATTTGAGATGATACGGCGGGAGAGAATGGGGAGGAGAGTAACCGGAGAGATACACCCGGCTGTGCTGAGAGCTAAGGCGCGGGGCTCCGTGCCGTATCGGAGCGTGAATGGAGGGATAATGGGAGAAGGTACGGGCACCCTCGTGCCCGGATGCCAAGGATAGAGAGACACCGCCACGAAGGAGCGTAGGATGAGCATTATTTTTGACCCGGCAGACCGCGGGCAGAACGGAATCCCCTCGGCCAATGCACCAACCGGTGCACAGGCCGACGCGCAGAGTATCGGGCACAATGCGAATATCCTCGCCTCTGTGCGCAACGCCGTGGAACTAAACCCCGGCACATCTGATGCCTCAGGGCAAAGCGACGTCCCCTCGGCTCCCACCTGGCGTTATGAGGTGAACACCCTCGAGGAGTTCCAGAAGTTCGTGCAACTCTCCAGTCAGGGCGCCGTGATTTTTGCGCTCTACGCCCCTCATTCTCCCTCCTCGCTACAGATGCTCGAGGGCGTACAGAAACTCGTGGACTCGGCCGCAGGCTCCATGGTCTGCGCCGCCGTGGATGTGACCAAACTGCCCGAGGCAGCACAGGCCTTTGGTGTGAGCGGCGTATCCGCCGGCGTAGCCGTTCTGGCCGGCCGCCCCGCCCCGATTTACACCGGCCCGGTCAGCGCTGATGACCTGGCCGACGTACTCTCGCAGGTGTTACAGCTGGCCGCTCAGTACCAGCTACCGGGCGGGTTCGATCCGGTCGTACCCGAGGAGGAGAAGCCCCTACCGCCCCTGCATGCGGAGGCCGTGGCCGCCCTGGACCGCGGCGACCTGCCTGCCGCCCGCGAGGCTTACCGCAAGGCCATCAGCGAGAGTCCCGGCGATAAGGAAGCAAAGCTAGGCCTGGAACAGGTGGAGCTACTGGCTCGTGTGAAGGACCTGGATCTGGCCACCGAGCGGGCCGCCGCCGCAGCCGACCCGATGAACATTGAGGCGGCCTTTAACGTGGCCGACCTGGACCTGGTGGGTGGCCACGTTGAGGATGCTTACAACCGCCTGCTACGCCTGTTCAGCGCGGTGCCCGCAGAGGAAAAGAAGCGCGTGCGCGAGCGTCTGGTACAGCTCTTTGACGTGGTGGGCCCCTCTGACCCGCGTACCGTTAAGGCGCGCGCAGCGCTAACTATGGCACTGTTCTAAACCGCCCTTCTAGATTCTTGGTCTAAAAGTACTTTTGAGAAAGTATTAAAGTGCTCTTTTGGACTTACGAATTATACGGGCCGCCACCTTACCGGCACACAGGCGTGTATCGGTAAGGTGGCGGCCCATTTGTATAGAATTATGCACCGGCTTAGATACGGCAGGCGGGTAGTAGCCGGTGCCTGCGAGATGCGCTCGGTGGATATTCATGAATTGAACAAAAGACTTATTTGAATATCTTTCAGCGGGACCTGAATAGTGTGACAGGGGGAGTGATAGGGTGGGTATGTGAGGACATCCTCGCCAATAAATCTCAAGCCCAGCTTCAGGAGACTACGATGTCGCAGACCCCGGAGAACAACCCACCCACACCTTCCAAATCTGTCACGCCCCAGTCGGTAGCGCCCCAAATTCCCGTGCAGATGGGCACCTCGTATCCCACACCATCCCAGCAGGTAGTACCCCAGCAGACGGCACCTGCCATTGAAATACGTGGCCTGACCAAAGCCTTCGGGCAAAAGGTTGCGGTGGACCGCATTAACCTGACCATACCCTCCGGCTCGTTCTACGGGCTCGTGGGCCGCAACGGCGCGGGTAAGACTACGACCATCTCTATGATCACCGGCATGCTACAACCCACCGAGGGTACCGCGTTGGTTCGCGGCATCAACATGTGGGTTGAACCGCTTAAGGCCAAGGCGCATCTGGGTGTACTGCCCGATGGTGTGCATCTCTTCGATAAGCTCACTGGCGAGCAACTCATCACCTACTCCGGCTACTTGCACGGAATCGATAAGGAAACTGTGGCATCCCGCGTTAAGGACCTGCTGGCCGCTATGGACCTGACCGACGCTGCAGGCCGCGCCGTGGCGGACTATTCGGCAGGTATGACCAAGAAGATTGCGCTCGCCGCGGCCCTCATCCACGCACCCTCCGTGCTAATTCTGGATGAGCCCTTCGAAGCGGTCGACCCGGTTTCCGCAGCCAATATTCAGGACATTCTGCGAGGTTTCGTGGCCTCCGATGGTACCGTCGTCATCTCCTCGCACGTGATGGACCTCGTCCAACGCCTGTGTGACCACGTGGCGGTCATGGACTCCGGCCGTATCCTTGCCGCTGGAACCATCGACGAAGTACGCGCCGGTATGAGCCTCGAAGAACGATTTGTGCAGCTGGTCGGCGGCCGCACCACCTCGGAAGGATTATCATGGTTGGGCACCTCATCTCACTAAAGTGGCAGTATGTGCTCGCCTCCTTCTGCCGTAGCGTGTGGGCGCTTATCGGCCTGATTTTTGCGGCAATCTACGCGGGCGGCATGCTTTTCGCTCTCGGCGCCGCATACGTACTTGCCAACTCGAAGGTTCCCGAATACGGTCAACTCGGAACCTTCCTTGTCGGCACGGCTATTGCGCTTGGCTGGGCTATCGTCCCCATCTTCTTTAGCGGACTCGACGGCACCCTGGATGAGAGCCGATTCGTGCTCTTCCCCATCAAATCCTCCACCCTGCAGAAGGGACAGTTCCTCGGCGGGTTTGTGGGTATCCCCGGCATCGCCAGCATCATTGCCGTGCTGCTGGGCTCTATCGCGTTCATATCGCAGCCACTCGTGCTGGTCGTGTACCTCATCTGCTGCGTGCTCGGCCTTGCGAACCTCATGGTCTGGGCGCGTCTTGCCAACCGCCTGGGCATGATTCTGAACGATAACCCGCGCATCGCCAACGCCCTCATGATTATTGCCGCAATGCTGATGATGAGTGC
The DNA here is from genome assembly GCA_963521575.1 of uncultured Rothia sp. Taxonomy (GTDB): domain Bacteria; phylum Actinomycetota; class Actinomycetes; order Actinomycetales; family Micrococcaceae; genus Rothia. The sequence goes on along the minus strand of CAUQVM010000054.1, from coordinate 1,326 downwards.
CGGCTTCATCTTTGGTGGAACGATAGCTTACCTGACCAATCACTGGGATGAGGCGCTACCCTACCTGCCGTGGCTGGGTGTGACCCCCTTCGGCTCTGCGTTCGCTGTGCCCTACTTTATGGCGACCGACAACATGGGTGCGGCTTTTGGATGCCTAGTTCTGACCTTCGTCTACCTTGCCGGCGGCTGGTGGCTGTGGGGTAAGAACCTTGCACGCTCCATGGCAAACGTGGGCGGTAGCGCCCATCACGCGAGCGCAGCCGAAGTCGCCGCAGGGGATTTGGGCCTGTTCGCTCGGTTCCCCGCCACTCCGCGCGGTGCCGTAGCGGCACGAACCTTGCACTCATTCCTGAAAGACAACCGGCTGCAGCTACTGACTGCAAGCACCGCCATGATTTACCTGATGCTGACTGTGGGTATGCCGCTGTTCCTGCGCTCTGTAGGGGCTATTGAAACTCAGGTTGAATTCACTGGCAGTGCCCCTGAAGCCTACCGGATTATCAATAGCGGCGTGATGCAGGTCCTCGGATTCTGGATGTATTTCTGCACCGTTTTCACCGGCTACTACATGTGCTACCTGGTTTCCTACGACAATACGGCATTCAGCTTGCACGTGCTCTCCCCGCTACGGGGTGTTGACGATCGTCTCGGTCGTCTCTGGGGCTACAGCATTTTGATGGTTCCGGTCGTAGTGGTGATGATATTCGTCGCTTGTGTAGCAAACGGACACCTGGAGCTCTTCCCCATTGTGCTGATGCACCAGCTCGGTGTGTTCGCGGCGGCGGCAGGTATAGGCTGTGTGCTGGATACCTTCATTAGTCCGCCCGTGGCACCTCCCGGTGCTAACCCGTTTAAGAACCCGAAGAACAATGAAGGATTCGCCAAGCAGTTGCTATTGATGCTGTCCATGGCTCTGACCATGCTCAGCGCGATTCCCGCCAGTATTTCTGTGGTTGTGTATATATTCCTCACACAGGATGTTCTGACCCTGGTAATTGGCGGTGTGGTGCAGCTGATGGTAGGCGCGGCTCTGCTGGTTGGCGGTATCGCTTGGGGTGGTCGACGCTATGATCGGGTGAACGCCCGCATGCTTGAGCGTGTGGCGCGTTTCAAGACGGACTAGGTCCGCGACGGATCCAGTAGATCAGAGAGTGCCGGGCACGCTGAGTTAGGAGTACAAGCCCTAAGAGCGAGTTTATGACGGAGCGGAAGCGAAGCATCTATCGTGAAGCACTAGAATGGAGGGGTGCCCTCACCGCGTTTGCAGTGACCGGGTGCCCCTCACACTTCGGAAGAACACATAAAGGAGAGCCATGAGCTCGATTG
>CAUQVM010000053.1:0-10156 GCA_963521575.1 uncultured Rothia sp. | reverse complement strand
CATCAGCCGGAACGCGAACTTCGCCCATGGTGTCATGTTCAATGCGGTATTCAATATTTTCAGCCATACCTCTAGCATAGGCGTTCAAAGTGGCTTAAGTCGCCTCGAAAAGATGCCATAAGCTGAAAAACGCTCATAAATTTTGAGGTGTGAGAAGGCGCAGAAAAACCCCGCCCGGGCAGATGTGTGAATACAGTGCGAGGACGGGGGATACCCATAAAAAAGTATGGTCTTCTGTGTGAAAAGGTGGGTTTGTAGGCGGGCTGGAGGGCGGAACTTATGCCTCTGTCTCGCTCAGGCTTTCAGCAATCACCACGCGCTGGGGAGTCTTCACGACCACCGGGAGCGCCTGGGTCGGCGGGTTCTGCACATTATTCTTCTCCTCCGGCAGGGTGAGGTCCTGCGAGCTGAACACGAGCTCCGCCTTACCCTCCTTCAGGTGGTAGAAGACGCCAATCACGGCGACCTTACCCTCGACCACCGCATCCGAAATGATGTGGGACTGCTCAATAATGCGGATAGCGGTCTGGCGGGTGTGTTCACGCACCATATCGTTGACGGTCGGGTTCTCCGGCAGCTTCGGAGACATCGCCGAAGGCAGGATGTGCTGCACCAGGTTACGGATAAAACCATGCGGCATTTCACCGGAGTCGAGTGCCTTGCTTGCCGCAGTCACAGCACCGCAGGAGTCGTGGCCGAGGACCATCACGATGGGAGTCTCAAACTCTTCAACCGCGTACTCGAGCGAACCGAGCGCAGCGTTCTCCAACACGTGACCGGCGGTGCGTACCACAAAGGCGTCACCCAATCCCAGGTCAAAAATGATCTCCGCCGCCAGGCGTGAGTCACCGCAACCGAAGATAGAGGCGAAGGGGAACTGACCCGCCGCCAGATCGGTGCGCCGGACGGTGTCCTGGTTGGGGTGCTCGTTGCTACCCTCAATAAAACGACGGTTACCGTCACGTAGACGCTTCCATGCCTCTACAGGGGTCGGCTGAACCAGGTTGGGACTCTTGGCCATATCGCATTCTCCTTGATAACGGGGGCGCCCTCTAGGTGGCTTGTCGAGTCATCCACCGGGTGGCTTGGCTATGCCGACGCCCAAAAGAAACTTAACTCAAATATGCCCCATATCAATAAAAAATAGCTAATGTGACGCGCCTACCTTGAACAGGCCAGAATGAGGGGTGAGATGACCCGGAGGTGCCAGAGCGCATTCTTTCAGAGCGCACTCAACACGCCCGAAAACCCGTTCAGAATGAGAAAAGTAGCCCACCGTCGCGCTATCCTGAAAGAAGGTATTGCGTTGGCGACATCGTGCTGGAAAGGACCAGCCAGCCGGCGCAGTCATTGAGTTCTCGAAGGTGAGTCCATGACTACGAACAATAACCACGGCGACCGCAACTTGGCTATGGAACTGGTGCGCGCCACCGAAGCTGCAGCCATCGCGGCCGGTCCCTGGGTTGGGGCAGGCGAAAAGAACCTTGCGGACGGCGCAGCCGTTGACGCAATGCGTTACCGTCTCTCCACCATCCACTTCAACGGAACCGTGGTCATCGGCGAGGGTGAAAAAGACAAGGCACCCATGCTCTACAACGGTGAAAGGGTAGGCGACGGTTCCGGCCCCGCCCTCGACGTTGCGGTTGACCCCATCGACGGTACCCGTCTAACCGCCCTCGGCATGGATAACGCACTCTCCGTCATTGCCGTGGCCGATGGCGGCACCATGTTTGACCCTTCTGCCGTGTTCTACATGGAGAAGCTGGTCACCGGCCCCGAAGCGGCAGACTTCGTGGATTTGCGCCTGCCCGTCAAGCAGAACCTGCACCTAGTCGCCAAGGCCAAGGGTAAGAAGGTCAGCGAGCTGACTGTCTGCGTGCTGGACCGTCCCCGCCACGCCAAGCTCATCCAGGAGATTCGCGAAGCCGGTGCCCGCACCCGTATTATCCTTGACGGCGACGTAGCCGGCGCCATTGCCGCCTGTCGTGAGAATACCGGCGTGGACCTGATGCTCGGTACTGGCGGAACCCCCGAGGGCGTCGTCGCCGCCTGCGCCATTAAGGCCACCGGCGGCGTGATTCAGGGCCGCCTAGCCCCGACTGACGACGCCGAGCGGGAGAAGGCTCTGGCCGCCGGTCACGACCTGGAGCGCGTGCTCACCACCAATGATCTGGTCACCAGCAATAACTGCTTCTTTGCAGCAACCGGAATTACCGATGGCAAGCTGCTACGCGGCGTACGCTACGGCAAGCACGTTGTGACCACCCAGTCACTGGTCATGCGTTCCTCCTCAGGCACCGTGCGTACCGTCGAGGCGGAGCACCGCCTCTCGCGCCTGCGCGAAATCCTTTCGCACACCAATAGCCCCGGCGAGGCCTAATCTATCGCATGTAGACCAAAGCTGCCCCCCGACCGAATTATTCGGTCGGGGGGCAGCTCCTTGTCCTGAGGGCGTTCTGAGAGCGGTATCTGCCTAGCGTGAGCGCAGGGACTGAACCGTCTGCTGGACCTTTGCCTTGGCCTTGGAGATCGCATCGCGAATCGCGGGTCGGGCCTTATAAGCTAGGGTGTAAGCGCGGTAGCCCAACGAAGTCACCGGAACATCCCAAGTGCCCGGGTACTCAACCGATTCACCGCCGAAGGACTTCTTGAACTTCGTGAAACCTGCCCACTCATGATCGGGCTGATCTTCCGGTGCAATACCGAAGAGATCCACATACTTCAAGCCCTTACGCTTAGCATCCAAGATGAAGTTTGTGACCACCGGAATACCTGCGGACAGGCGACGATGCTCGAAGGAAGCCGCTGCGTGCGCATAGGTGCGAGTGTCGTCCGAATCGTATACGAAGGCCGCGGCAATCGGGGTGCTCTCACCGTTCTCACCGGCCAGCTTCGCAATGTAGAGAGATGCCGCACCGGCCGGCATCAGCACACGGGCTACCTGCATCAGGTACTCGTCATGCTGGCGGTTAAAGCCATTGCGCTCCGCGGTCTCTTCCAAGAAACCGAAGAGAATCGACATATCTGCGGGGTCGGTCGAGACCTCGATGGTCACGCCCTTCTTATGGATATTGCGGTGCAGGTTGCGGTTATTGGACTTCATGCCCTTGAGGATTTCATCCTCGGTGCCCGAGAGGTCAATAATCTGCGTGTGCGAAGGCTGCACCTGGCGGGGAGCCAACACTGCGCCGCGATGGGCGAGGAAGGCCGCCGCATCCCGAGTGCCCCAGATAGCCGGTTCGGTGGGTTCAATACGTACGAAGAGACAACGGTGCTTAGCAGCCTCGGCCTTCAGCGAGGCCAGCGCCTCGTCAAAAGCTACGGAGCTAGAGGCAACCGGTCCGTACGGGCTGTATAGGTAGCGGCCGGTAGCACCGCCCTCAACGGTAGCAAGATACGACCAGCCGTTACCGCTCTTGCGGACTACTGTGTGACCATTGGATTCCTGAAAACGTGCCCAAATATCAGACTGAAGAATATTGCTCATCCCTATAGTGTAGCCCGTGCCTAGGGGACGTAAGCCTGCGGTTCAGCAGATGTCTCGGGGTTCGTGGAGGGGCGAGTCGCGGACTCCTCTACTACCTCCCGCTTGGCCTTCGCCTCCGCCACACGGGCACGCAGGACGGCGCCCTTGTCCATGGCGGTTTGACGCAGATTCTTCGAGAACTCATGCAGATCGGCGTGTACCTGCTGAGCAAACTGATCGGTGCCCGAACCCAGGATACGCAGAGTCAACAGACCTGCGTTGCGCGCACCGTTAATGGACACGGTTGCCACCGGGACGCCGGCGGGCATCTGCACGATCGAGAGCAACGAATCCATGCCCTCCAGGTTCTTCAGGCGCACCGGGACACCAATAACCGGCAACGCGGTCACGGAGGCGAGCATGCCCGGCAGGTGGGCTGCACCGCCTGCACCGGCAATAATGACGCGAATACCGCGGCTGTGAGCGTTCTTGCCGTACTCGATCATGTCCTCAGGCATGCGGTGCGCCGAGACGACATCAGCCTCGTAGGGGATGCCGAACTCGTCGAGTACCTCGGCGGCTGCTTCCATAACCGACCAATCCGAGTCGGAACCCATCACAATGCCAACAATCGGCTGGGAGGAATCGTAGGGAGACTGAGACATAGTCCTCATATCCTTTCAAAACTGCGGTGGCGAAAAACCACCGGGGGTACCGAACGCCCGAGCCCTCGGGTGAGAGAACTCGGGCGCACGGCATGAACAATGGGTGGCACGCCCTCTCAGAGTGCCTCAGAGGGGACGGCCATCACGCAAAATAGAGGCGGCATTAGCGGCACTATGACGCAAGGCCTGCAGCTCGTTGGCGCGGCCAGAAATATTGACGTGGCCAATCTTGCGGCCGGGACGGGTTTCCTTACCGTAGAAGTGCACCTTAGCGCGCGGCTCGGCCGATAGAGCCAGCGGGTACACACCGAAAATGTCCTCATTCTCGCCGCCCAGATAGTTCTTCATCACGGCAACCTCATCGAGTACAGAGGTGTCGCCCAGCGGCAAGTCCAGAACAGCGCGCAGGTGTTGCTCGAACTGACTGGTTACTGACCCGTCCTGGGTCCAATGGCCGGTGTTATGCGGGCGCATAGCCAGCTCGTTAATATAGAAGCCGGCGGGGGAGCCCGGAACCTCAAAGAGTTCAGCGGCCATGACGCCGGTTACGCCCAGCTCGGAGGCAATGGTCACGGCTGCGGCTGCGGCAGCCTCGGCCACCTCCGGGCTTAGATTCTGGGCGGGGGCAATAACCTCATCGCAGATGGAGTTCACCTGAATTGTCTCAACCACCGGCCAGGGGCGTACTTCGCCACTCTCGCGGCGTGCCACCAGGGCCGAGAGCTCGCGGGTGAAGGGAACCTTCTCCTCTGCTAACAGGGCAGTGAAATCGGTGCGGGAGGGTAGCTGATCAAACCATTCGGCGCTACGTTCGCGTGCCTCGGCGGGGGAGTCCAGGACGAGCACACCCTTGCCGTCGTAGCCACCGCGCGGGGTCTTAAGCACCACGGGCCAGCCAATCTCATCGCCAAAGGCCAGGAGTTCATCCAAAGTTGTCACCTGAGCCCAGCGCGGGTTGGGCAGGCCTAGACGTTCAACAGCCTGGCGCATGAGGAGCTTGTCCTGTGCGTACTGTAGAGCGTCGGGGTGGGGCTGTACATTCACGCCTTCGGCCAGGAGGGTGCGCAAGAATTCGGTAGGTACGTGCTCGTGGTCGAAGGTAATGACATCCTTACCACGCGCAAAGTCGCGGAGGGTGTCCAGGTCCTTGTAATCGCCGACGGGGGCGGTCCGTACTGCCGCTACGGCAGCGACGGTGGGCGTCTCCGCGAGGATCTGAAGGTCAAGGCCAAGGTTCGTTGCTGCCGGTGCCATCATGCGGGCCAGCTGGCCTCCACCGATGACACCAATTACGGGTCCAGTCACAGGGTAAGTCACATCACCTAAGTGTACCCGTTCCGGGGCATATATGGGGCTGGGAATGTATCTTGAATCGGTAATACAGCGCATACGCGAAAAGCTGAGTCCATTATTAATGCCTCATGTTGCCTGATGAGGGGCGCTTAAGCTTCTGGATATTGCCTGAGAAATCCTGCACTGGAGCAGATATGAGAGTCGGACTGTACTACCATATGAAGAGCTTTGAAAAGCCTCCGGTAGCCGGTACGCGTGACAGGTTCACGCTTAAACGGTTCATTATACGAACCTAGCCGTTGCCTTTTCCCCTTCGCACTGAGATAGGCCCCATATGAGCGCACAGACTAAACTAACCTTTGCCGAACGCTTGAAATCCCTGTGGGACAGCTACGGTATTGAGGTGCTCAAATTCGGCACCGTCGGTGGCGCCGCATTCGTGGTGAATTCAATTACCGTGTGGATTCTTATGATGACCGTCATGTCTGAAGCCCACACAAAGGCGAAGGTTATCGCCAGTGTTGTTGCCACCATCTTCTCCTGGCTGATGAATCGACTGTGGACTTTCCGTGAATCCCGGTCCGAGAACTGGAAACGTGAGGCCATTGAGTTTAGCCTGGTGAACATCCTGGGTATTCTGGTCGAGGCCGGTTGCGTGGCTTTCAGTACCTACGTGCTCAACCTGCGCACTCCCACCGCCTCGTTTATCTCCGGCACGATTATCGGTACTATCCTGGGCACGATCCTGCGTTACTTCCTGTACCGTTTTTGGGTGTACGGCTCGCACCGCCAGCAGGTGGAAGAGGGCGAAGGAACCGATCACGAACAGCTCGGTCAAATGTTTGATGAGGCGGCCTCGATTCTTGACGGCGAGCCGTCCGAACCTAAAGTAGACCGAGTTTAAGCTATAGAAGACCCCAATATTTTAGAATCTGACCTCCTCATCCTGACCTGTACCGCAGCATAGATGAGAGGGCGTCAATAAAAGCGCCGGCCCCAATACTGGCAAGTATGGGGGCCGGCGCCATATGTATGGGGTCAAACTTTAGGAGTCTAGCTACAGGGAATCGAGGCGGCACACTCCGTGTTCATTAGAGAATCCATCTGTTGATCGGTCCACTGCACGGAAGGATCAGCCAGGAAGACCGCATGCCCGGAGGCTAGAATAGCCAGCACCTGCATGAGGGTACTGAGGGTCGTCTCCGATGCGTCGAAGGCATAGCCATTGCTTAATTGCAGCGCCAGAGCCCGTTGGCCCGAAGCAGTTATGTAGGCGGATTCGCGATAGGATGCCGTCAACTCTAGAACTTGCGCGTAGGCCTCGGAGTAACTAAATCCCTCCTGGATGCGCGCGGATTCGTCCGGCAGGGGGCCGGAGTATCGGTCGCCCATGCTGCGTACCAGGGCACAGTAGTCAAGTACCTCATCGGCGTAAGGTTCCATGGCCTGCAGATTGCCGGAGTAAGCTAGGGCGAGTGGAGCGCGGTCCACCGCCAGAAGGTATGCGGGATCGTTCAGGCGGCCCGCCTCTTCCTCGGAACATGCGGCCGCCACCAGTGGCTCATCCCGAGTAAGTAACGCGCCAACACGTAGGGCAGCCAGGCCTAGAATAATGGTGCGCCAGTGCAGGGGAGCCTGCAGGTCGAAGCCCTCGCCTGGGGCTAGCTCACATTCCTCGTTGAGGAGATTGGCCGTCTTATCGACCCAGTTCATGAGGACTCGGCCGGAAAGTTCGATGCGCTCACCAGCGTCGGAATACCACAGTAGAGCCGGGGTTTGGAGAGCGCTGAGCAACTCGAAAAAACGGTTGAGCGTAGCGGGCGCGCTCGCGGTGCCGGGGGAAAGAGAAACCATGCCTTCCACTCTAGCGTACCGTTGCTCTGAGACTTTGCGAGAGGTGAGAAAGTATGCGGGTAAAGTACATTTTTGGTGAACAATAAATTATTACGGTGGAGAACGGGTAATGCGTGCGGATTTTCTTTTGAATGAAAAATATGTTGGGGTGGTGCAGTGTCTCCACCCTTGCCACAGTAGTAATGGGTATGTTTCTCATGCATGGACTGTCGATGGCGATTACCCCATGAAGATTGCGTGAATACCCCTCCTGTGGGCGGGATGCGCTAGAAGAGAATGGCTCCGTTCCGGGGAGTGGCAGGGTTGTATCCAAGATGCGGCAGCAAGGGGAAGTGGGGAGAAATTTAAGGCAAACCTTAGGTGTGGCTAAGGCTTGACCGTGAATATGCATTAAAGAATTAAGGTGGCAAATACACTAAATATGATGCTGGCAATACATACAACTAAATATTCATAATGTCTAGTTTGACGAAACGGCGTGTCGCACGTCTAATAGATATATAAGCATGCTTGCTGTGGATACTTCTAGATACCGCGGCAAGCCACATCACACCATACACACTAAGATTCCGTCCACGACGGATCCGCAGACTCATTAGCATCACAATGAGAACACGGAAGGAAAATCCATGGGCTCCTACATCGCCTCTGACCGCTCGACGACGGCGGCACGCACTTCAGGCGCTCAAAACCGCAGTATGAATACCGCACAGACACTTGAAGAGGCTGCCAACATTTTTCTCACTCGAGCGGAGCGGTCGCAGGTAGCCTCCGCGTCCACCGATATTTGGACCGCCGCCGCTGGCCTTTACGGAACCGACGGTGACGAGGGCGAACTCGCCTGGCAAGCTGAAGCACTCTGCGCCCAAACCGACCCCGAAGCCTTTTTCCCCGAGAAAGGCGGGTCAACTCGAGACGCCAAAAGAGTGTGCGGTGTATGCCCCGTACGTGAAGAGTGTCTACAATATGCAATGGACAATGACGAGCGCTTCGGGATCTGGGGCGGCCTGTCAGAACGAGAACGCCGCCGACTGCGCAAGCAGACGAGCTAAGCCAGGAAGGTACTACCCATATGCAGACCGCGCGACTGTGCTCCCGCCAGACCTGCCACCGAGAGGCGACTGTCACTCTCCACTACTCGTACGCAGACTCCACCGCAACGATTGCTGAACTCTCCGAATTTCGCGAGCCTCACGCCTATGACCTCTGCGTTGAGCATGCCGCCCGCCTGACTGCACCGCAGGGATGGCATGTGGTCTACAAAGTACCTGTCCAGAAAATGGACACAGAAGACTAAATCTTTTAAGACACCAGAATGCAAAGAACCTTCCGCCTCCTAACGCGGAAGGTTCTTTGCGTATGAGACACTGGCAGATAGTAAAGATCTGCAATACAACACTCACCCGACACTCACTCAAGATAGAACGCGAGATTCATGACCCACGAAACACCCCGAGGTATGTGGGGAGCCCTGCGTCCGGCCATCCGCCGCACCAGCGCAGAGGAGCTCCTCCAAGCGCGCCAGGCAGAGCGACAGGCCCAGCCTGCCGAACTCGCCCAGAATACCGGCGCCTTCGGACGCATCGCAGCAGATATACCCACCGTTGCCGAGAATCCCGACCTTCCCACCGGCTCAGTGCCCGTTGTACCTGCACGCAGTAAACTCCGCGAGCAGGGCGTCGGATCTCAAGTGCGCACTCACACCAATGTCTCCACCGGATTCGTGCCCCTGATCCGAGATTCCCAGAGCAGACCCAAGAACCCGACACTCAGCGACCTCAATCGCGAAACCATGCAGAAGGCAGCGGAAGCGGCCACCTCCAAGCTTCGCAACAGGTCTGCCCCGGATGCAGCGTCTGAGGCACACACAACCGATAGAAGGGCGGCACGCATCCAGGAGACGCCCCGCGACGTCGTCCAGAGTATCAGCCGCAAATACCGTACTGAGACCACCCGAACCGGCCAGAATCGCACCGTTGCCGACCCAAATGCTCCGCTCTCTTCCCTGGCGGCATCCCCCGAAGCCGCAGAGCGCGCCGCCGCCCGCCAAGACGCCGTGCAAGATAGACCGCGGCTGCTCAAGCTACGAGCTACTCTCATCGCCCTCACCGTACCCTTGAGCGTACTCATGATCGCCATCCGTGCGGTTGCCTCTGCCCCCTTCCTCTGGATCGAATACCACCGTCCCGGCTTCCCGGAAGATAGCTACGGTTACGATCTCATCGAGCGCATGCGCTTGGGCTCTTACGGCCTGGACTACATTAACAACTTCGCCCCGCCCGAATACTTGGCGCGTGTCACGACCGGGCCCTACAGAATCTTCGCGTTCACCGAAGCTGAGGTTAACCACATGCACGACGTGAAATGGGTCCTGCTCATTGCCACGGTTGCGGTCCTGGCCCTCTTCCTCATGACGCTCATCAGTAGCATCTCACTGCGCGAACGTGCCCCCGGTGTTATTCGCCGTAGCCTCTTCGCTGGCACCTGGATTACCCTGGGTCTAATCCTTATCCTGGGCACAGTGGGTGCCCTCGGCTGGGAGTGGCTTTTCACCACCTTCCACCGAGTCTTCTTCCCGCAGGGCAACTGGGAATTCTCAGTCGATAGCTCCCTTATTCGCCTCTACCCGCCACAATTCTGGATTGATGCTGCCATTGCCGTGGCAGTCCTGGTGCTCCTGCAGCTTATTATTCTGCTCCTCACCACCTGGCCCACCACCTATCGAAAGCTTAAAGCCGAACGTCGACGCAATGAACGCCATGAGTTGCGTCTGAAACTTGTATCAGCACGCGTGGGTGAGCTCTAAAGTCAACCCTCTGCGAGCGCCAGAACGCGCTCCAGACAGCCCAAAAGGGGTCGGAACCTACAATATTTTGTT
>CAUQVM010000052.1:0-10319 GCA_963521575.1 uncultured Rothia sp. | reverse complement strand
TTCTCGACTGTGATTGGTAACTACTACTACGGTGAGTCGAATATGCGCTTCGTGACCGAGCGCAAGTGGGTTCTGACGATTTTCCGAGTGCTAGTTCTGGTGTTCGTGTTCTTCGGCGCAATTTCCTCGCTGGATCTGGTATGGACGACTGCGGATATGCTGAACGCCGGCATGGTGATTGTGAACCTGACGGCGGTACTGTTGCTAACCCCGAAGGTGGTTGCGGTGTTGAAGAACTACGAGGCTCAGCGCAAGGCTGGTCTGGAGCCGATTTTCAAGGCTTCGGATATGCCGGAGATTAAAAACCTGGCAGCTTGGGATGGCACCGATGAGGTGACGACCCGCGAGTTCTGGGCTGAGTACGATGCGAAGGCTGCAGAGCGTCGCGCAAAGAAAGCGGTGAAGGCTGGTCGCTAGGCTCTCGGCTAACCTAAGCCTTTAGACTGTGAGGGGTCCGTCCCGCCGCGTGCGGGGCGGGCCCCTCAAGCCTATTGAGGTTTCCGTGCTGACTGGGTACTGTCAAGGAGGATTGATGGATTGGAAGACTATTCTCGATGTTGCGGTGACCGCGGTATTTCTGCTGGGTATAGCCCTGGCACTGTGGTGTCTGGTGACGGTGCATCGAAGCCCGTATTTTTCGGAAGTTCAGAAGTTGAAGTGGCTTCTACTGGTAATATTCCTACCGTATTTGGGGCCGCTGGCATGGTTCCTGCGGGTACGTGCTGAAAAGGCCGAACGTGCTAGTCGGGCTGAGGCTGAAGAGTCGCCATCCAACACTCGCAAATATAGTAACTAAGGTCACATACTCTCAATTGGACAGAGTGTCATGCAGTCCGTATAGTTTTATGTGTTGCATACGGTATTACACCGTAAGACACTGGCGCGAGTGGCGGAATAGGCAGACGCGCACGGTTCAGGTCCGTGTGCCCGTGAGGGCGTGGGGGTTCAACTCCCCCCTCGCGCACCGATAATCCCCGGTTCGAAAGAGCCGGGGATTTTTTTATCTCTAACCGCATTTCAGCCCAAGTTCTCGTGTAATAACCAGTCCGAACACCAAGCAATTCGCGGGATTCGGGGGTTATTCCCCGGGATATCACCTAGAATAGAACCGAGTGTGTTCACAGGTAGAACATACAGCCAACGCACAGACACGCCCGTTAAAATGAACCTTTCGAAAGGCGGGTCACACGTGCGTCCATTATCCGGGATGGTCGTTAAGTAAGGAGGAGGCGGCATGAAGTTTTTTGACAAGCTGGGGAAGCTAGAACAAGGCATCGGCCGCACCGTTGGCTTATCTAAGGGCTTTGGGACCTTCGCGAAGGCAGACGTTGCCAACCGTGTGCGCATTATGATGGACGACGAATCCTACGTCGATGGTAGCGGTCGCACGATGGCTCCCAATATTTACACTCTGCACTTCTCACCGAATGACTTTCCGCGTATCCGTGAATGGGGCAACCCATTCGCGGTTGAGGTCTGCGATCTGGCAATTTCCCATGCTCGCGCCCAGGGGTACACCCTCATTGGTGCGGTGCGCGTAACCTTTAACGTGCTCGACACCCTCACGGATGGAGAGTTCGAGGTGGTCGCAACCTTCGAGCCGTTCTCCGTGCCGGATTCTCCCGCCACCTCATCGACGTTCCGCGGTGCCACGAACTACGCACCGGTGCGCCCGCCCCGCGAGTCCTCGCTTCCCACGCGCATCACAAAGTCGGCAACCCAGCCCCAGCAGCCTCCCGCGAGCGCACCGGCTCCCTCGGGCCCCCGCACCAATGCACCCGGAGCATCGGCTGCTCAGCCCCCGCGTCTTTTCCTTGAGATCAATGGGCGCATGCACCCGGTCAACCGTCTACCCTTCGTACTGGGGCGCGGTTCAGAATCGGACCTGCGTCTGGATGATAAGGGTGTTTCTCGCCGCCACATTCAACTCTCAATCCAGAATGGTGCGGTAATTGCCACCGATATGGGGTCCACCAACGGGACCCTCGTTAACGGTGCGCCCCTTCGATCCCCCGTGGTGCTGACCAATGGTTCACTCCTTCGCTTAGGCAACACACGCATTATTTTTCACAGTTCTACCGGAGGTGCCCATTAATGGCGTCTGAACTAACTGTCACGATTCTTCGCTACGCGTTCCTGGCACTTGTCTGGTTCTTCGTGTTCCTGGTGGTTTCGGCGGCTCGCCGCGACCTGGGCCTGGGCAAGAACTACCGGGCTGCACCGCTGGAGGCATCGGGTGCTGAGGCAACCCATATTGCGCCCCCGCCTTCTCGTCCCTCGCAGCTGGTGGTTACTGCCGGCGCGCAGGCTGGTGCCATGATGCAGCTGGGTGACCACCCGATTACGATTGGCCGTGCCAATGACATCGAGGTGTCCCTGCAGGACGACTATGCCTCCGGTCGCCACGCCCGCCTGTTCCCCCAGGGATCCCGCTGGTTCCTGGAGGATCTGAATTCAACCAACGGTACATACGTGAACGGTGAGCGCCTGACGCGTGCCACCCCGATTGAGCCCGGTGACGATTTCCGCGTGGGCGGTACCACCATGCAGTTGAGGGGCTAGTTAATGAAAATTGCTTTCCGCTTTGAGGCGCGTTCCGATACGGGTCTTAAACGTTCCAAGAATGACGACTCCGGTTACGGCGGCCGATTCCTGGCTGTGGTAGCCGACGGTATGGGTGGTCACGTGGGCGGCGATGTCGCTTCCGCGACCACGGTGCTGAACCTGACTCCGCTGGATCACCCGGACTTTGAGGATGGTGCCGGTGGCATCTACCTGGCTGATGAAATTCAGAGTGCCAATCTGATCATTAATGAGCTGGCCGCGAATGACCCGCAATTGGCGGGTATGGGTACGACTTGCACCGCTTTGCTCATTGACGATGACCGTATCGAATTTGCGCACATTGGTGACTCTCGCGCCTACCGTCTACGCCCGGGCGAGGACGGTGAGTTTGAGCAGATATCTACCGATCACACCTTCGTGCAGCGCCTGCTGAATGAGGGTCGTATTACTCCCGAAGAAGCCGAGCATCATCCGCATAAGAATGTGATTATGCGTGTGCTCGGTGACGTCGACGCGTCCCCCGAGCTGGAGCTGAAGACGCTGGAGGCCGAACCCGGCGAGCGCTGGGTGCTGTCCTCGGACGGCTTGGATACGGTGGTATCCTTGGCCGAGATTGAGCAGGTTATGCGTTCGACCGACGATTTGTCGGAGATCGCGGACACTCTCATTGAAATGACTCTGGATCGCGGCGCCCCCGATAACGTGACGGTGGTGTCCCTGCAGGTTATTGACCGTGACGAGCTGCCGGTAGACGAACCGGTGGGCCCCTCCTCGCTACCTGATTCGGCATTACCCGATTCGATTGTGGCCGAGCAGGAAGTCAGCACCCAGACACAGAAGATTCCCGAGGTGGCCGCGACGGCGGAAGCTGTGGAAGCTTCTATGAGTGCAATGCACGATGACGAGGACGAGGATGAAGACGAGGATGAGGAGTATACTTTTCAGCCGCGTCGATTCCGACGCGCCCGCGACTTCTCCGGTACGCTGTTGCACAGTGGCTCTGATGCAGTCCGCCACCATATCGACACCTACGATAACGCGGTGGATGCGGCTCGTACGAACGCTGCAATTCTGCGCGGTGAGCTTGGTTCCCGTCCGCACCAGCTGGTGGGTGCCGCTGCGGTAGCAACGGAAACCGGTAAGATTCCGGCGGTGACCTCTCGTACTCTGGAGCACCGCGCTACGGTGGCTCAGCGCGTGCCGTTGAAGGTTGAATTTGATGAAGCTATCCTTCCAGCAGAACTGGAAGAGTTGATTTCTGATGATCCGGCCGAGCGTTCCTCTCGCCATTTCTGGATGATACGAATATCTATGTTGCTGGCGGTGGCCCTTGTGCTGACACTGGTGGCCTGGACCGCTCTGCGCTATGTGGAGCGTAGCTACTACGTGGGCGAGAGCGATGGTACGGTAGCCGTGTACAACGGTATTCCGCATGCGTTGGGCCCAATTCGTCTCTCGCATGTGGTGGAAAATACCGATATTCCGACGAGTCAGCTCTCGGATCACACCCGTACGCTACTGAACAATGCGATTACCGCAAAGGACCTGAACGAGGCACACCAGATTGTGATGCGCCTGAAGACTCAGGCGGAGCAGTCTCACCAGAAGAGCGATCAGACAAATTCCGCTACTCAGGCTCCGGATCCGACGGCTACCGCGTCATTGGCTCCTGAGCCGGAGACTTCGCAAACCTCGAGTGCGCCCGTTGCTTCGGTATCCGAAACTCCCGTCCTGGAAGGTGGTGTGACTCGTGGTTAAGCTGTCTTTCTACCGCGATTCGGAGGGGCCCCGCGCACGCCGTTTTACAGAGTTGCTGTTGCTACTGGTGGCCGTTTGCATTAGTTCCTTCGGCATGTATCTGATTGATCCGGAGCATGCTCTGGATACGTCGAAGAGCCAGTGGCTACCCTGCACGGCGGTGCTGGGTCTTGGCGGACTGGTGATTCACCTGGTGATGCAGTTCCGTGCCCGCTACGCCGACCCGTTTATTCTGCCGCTGGTGGTGGCACTGAACGGTATCGGTTTGACGATGATTTACCGTCTAGATCCGCAAATTGCCGCACCGGTGGGTGACGGTCAGCTGATGTGGACGGGTGTGTCCATGGTGCTGTGCGCGATTATTGTGTTTGTGCTGCGCGATTACCGCGTGCTACGCAAGGTCACGTACATTTCCTTGGTGCTGTCATTGGTGCTACTTATTATGCCGCTGATTCCCGGCCTGGGTATGGAGCTGAACGGTGCGCGCATCTGGATTCATATTGGTGGCCGCACTTTCCAGCCCGGTGAGGTTGCAAAGATTACCTTGGCGATTTTCTTCGCCGGTTACTTGGCAACGCACCGCGACCTGATTCTAGTGGCTGGCCGCCGTATCGGTCCGATCCACCTGCCGCGTCTGCGTGATTTGGCGCCGGTGTTCCTGGCCTGGTTGGTAAGCCTAGGCGTTCTGGTGTTCCAGAAGGACCTGGGTTCGGCCATTATGTTCTTCGGCCTGTTCATGGCGATGTTGTACTTGTCAACGGGTCGCTTGTCGTGGCTCGCAGTGGCCGGTATCGGCATTGCTGTTGGTGGCTATTTTGCGTACAACTACGTCTCGCACGTGCACGCCCGAATCTACGCGTGGGTTCACGCTTTTGATCCGGAAATCTACCAGGCTTCACCGGGTGGTTCGGGACAGATTCTGCAGGGTGTGTTTGGTATGGCCTACGGCGGCATATTTGGCCGCGGTTGGGGTCAGGGTCGAGCGAACCTGGTTCCGTACGCTAACTCTGACATGATCATTTCCTCGCTGGGCGAGGAGCTGGGTCTGCTAGGTCTGGGTGCGATCCTAATGATGTTCATGCTCTTGGTTTCGCGCGGTTACCGTGCGGCGCTGGGTACTCGTGACGGTTTCGGTAAGCTACTGGCGGCCGGCCTGTCCACGGTAATGGTGTTGCAGCTGTTTGTGGTGATTGGTGGCGTGACTCGTCTGATTCCGCTGACGGGTTTGACGACTCCATTCATGTCAGCCGGTGGTTCGTCGCTGGTGGCGAACTGGATTATTGTGGCGCTGTGGCTGTCAATTTCGCATAGCGCCCGATCCCCGCATCTGGTGGCCGGTTACGATATCCCGATGGGTATTGACCATATGGACACCAGCTATGAGCCGGAGGGCGCAACGAGCGTTCTGGCACGTATTACGGCAATGGATTCTGGAGGTGAGAAGAATGGATAGGGCGATTCGCCGCATGTGGATGTCCGCCGCGTGCGTATTTGTCCTGCTGATAGGAACCCTCAGCTATATTCAGTTCTTCGATTCGAAGGCTCTGATGGCTAATCCATGGAATAGCCGAGCGCTCTACGATAACTACGGTTCAGCCCGAGGCTCGATTGTTGTCGACGGCTCGGAGGTTGCTTCTTCGGTAAAGTCCGATGACGAGTACAACTACCAGCGCGTGTACAGCAACCCGCAGAAGTATGCAGCGTTGACCGGATATTTCTCCACGATTTACGGTGCAACCGGTCTGGAGGCCGCTATGGACAAGGAGCTGGCGGGCACGAGTGACAGCCAGTTCTACGACCGTGTGGCGCAGCTGTTTAGCGGTTCGGCCGCGCAGGGCGCTAGCGTGGAGCTAACGATCAATTCGCAGTTGCAGGATATTGCCTACAACGCGTTGCAGGGCCGTAAGGGTGCTGTGGTGGCGTTGAATCCGAAGACCGGTGAGATCCTGGCAATGGCTTCGACGCCGTCATACGACCCGAACGCGCTGTCTACGCACGTTTCCTCTGCGGTTCTGGCGAACTACCAGGCGCTGACCTCCGACGAGGACAGCCCTCTCTTCAACCGTGCGATTGCCGGTAATACGTACTCGCCAGGTTCGACCTTCAAAATTATTGATGCGGTCGCAGCCCTGGAATCGGGTAAGTACAACACAGAGTCGATCATTGCGAATCCCGCCCAGTTGCCGCTGCCGGGCACGAATGTTAGCCTTCCGAACTATACGGGAGGTCAATGCTCAGCTCGCACGCAGGTGACAATTGAGTGGGCTCTGGCACAGTCCTGCAATACACCGTTTGCACAGATTGCCATGGATCTGGGCCAGGAGCGCATTGCAAAGACGGCAGAGAACTTTGGCTACGGTCAGGATTTGAAGATTCCATTGACTGTATCAAAGTCTTCCTTCCCGTCGAATCTGACCCAAAGCCAGCTGGCGCAGTCCGCGATCGGTCAGTACGACGTGAAGACCACTCCCCTGCAGGTCGCAATGACCTCCGCGGCTATTGCGAACGGTGGCGTGCAGATGAAGCCGAGCTTGATTCGTTCGGTGAAGACAAGCAATCTAAGCACCCTGCAGGAGTTCTCAGCTGAGAAGCTGCGAACATCCACATCTCCTGAGATTGCCAACCAAGTGAAGCAATGGATGGTGAATTCGGTTGATAATGGTATTGCACGTAATGCTGGTGTCCCTGGTGTGAAGGTGGCGGGTAAGACCGGTACCGCAGAGACAACGGCAGGTTTGAATAATTCTTGGTTTACCGGTTTTGCTCCGGCAAATGATCCGCAGATTGCCATCGCGGTGGTCTTCGAAGATATTGACGTGGCGACCGGTGCTCAATTGGCTACTGGTACGAGTAAACAACTTTTTGAGGCGGTGTTGAACAAGTGAGGCCTGCGGCTGATATCACTCTGGGCGGGCGCTACACCCTAACCGAACGTATCGCGATTGGCGGTATGGGTGAGGTGTGGAAGGCTCGCGATAAGGTCCTTGGACGCATCGTTGCCGTCAAGATCTTGAAGGAAGAGTATACGGGTGACCCGGGATTCTTGGAGCGCTTCCGCGCCGAAGCCCGCAACACCGCGTTGCTAAACCACCCCGGTGTGGCGAATGTGTTCGACTACGGCGAGGAGGATAACTCGGCGTACCTAGTGATGGAACTCGTACCGGGTAATCCCCTCTCGAGCATCATTGAGCGTGAGAGCACGTTGCCGCCGGATCGTATCCTGAACTTTATTGCTCAGACGGCTCGCGCCCTGGCAGCTGCGCACTCGCAGGGCCTGGTGCACCGCGATGTGAAGCCGGGTAACCTAATCATCACTCCCGATGATCGCGTGAAGGTAACCGACTTCGGTATTGCGCGTCTGGCTAATCAGGTGCCCTTGACGGCAACCGGCCAGGTGATGGGTACGGCCCAGTACCTGGCTCCCGAGCAAGCAACGGGTCAGGCGGCTACTGCATCCTCTGATATGTATTCGCTGGGTATTATCGGTTATGAATGCTTGGTGGGTCGCCGCCCGTTTACGGGTGAATCACAGATTGCAATTGCCTTGGCTCAGGTGAATGATCCGCCGCCGCCGCTTCCGGAGAGCATTCCGGCTTCGGCTCGTGCGTTGATTATGTGCCTGCTGGCAAAGGATCCGGCGCAGCGTCCTAAGGACGCGACCGCGCTGGCCTCTGCAGTAGATGCGATTCGCCGTCGCGATCTGAAGGCTGCGGTGGAGGTGGTTCCGTCGCTGGCTCAGTTCTTGGAGGCTGAGAATGCTGAGGATGCCACCGTAGCAATGACCGCAATGAATGTTGCGGCTGAGCCGGTTAGCGAACCTAAGCCTCCTCGTTTTGGTTCGGGTGGGCATTTCTCGCCGCCGCCGACGACCGCGCCGATTCCTCGCACGACCGCGCAGACGGTGCGTACGAGTTCCGAGCGTGCGGCGGCTTCACGTCCTTCTTCCCCGAAGCGTGGCCCGAACGTCTGGATGTGGGTCGCAATGCTGTTGGCTATTGTGCTGATTCTTGGCGGTATTTGGACCGCGCTCTTCGCCAAGAGCGGCAAGGCTTCATCGAGTCCTTCAGCAAGCGCCACAGTATCTTCGGTGTCAACGAATACTGGAGCCGTCTCAACCACGGAGGTTTCCGATACCTCCTCGGATCGGTTAGATAGGCAGAAGGTGGTCGTAAAGGCGGTGAACTACGAGGGGCGCGAACTGCAGGATGCAGTCAATGAGCTGAAGAACCTCGGCCTGGCCCCGAAGACGGAGGGAACGGAGTCTGCGCAGCCGGAAAACACCGTAATTTCGGTGTCTCCGACCGGTTCGCTGGATCAAGGTAGCAACGTCACGGTGCGATATTCGACCGGCCCGAAGTCGGTGACTTTGCCCTCGAACCTTGAGGGTAAGAACGTCGATGAGGCATCTAAGGCTGTAGCGGCGCTTGGCGTGAACGTTTCTCTGCGCTATGAGAATTCGGATTCTGCCGAGCCCAGTACCGTTTTGCGTACTGATCCGTCCCCTGGCACTAAAGTTGCAGTTGGTAGTAATGTAGACATGTATGTGGCCTCTTCCAACTCGGGTAAGGGATCGAATTCCACCAATTCTGCTGCACCGTCGGCCCCGTCTTCTGCCTCGGCGCGTTAACCCCTACGTTTTGATTTAGTTTTACGTCTTAGTGATCCAGGAGAATTTATGGATCTGTCGGTTCCCGACACGGTTGATAACCGTTACAAGGTACTTAAGGTAATCGGTACCGGTGCGATGGCGACCGTTTACGCTGCTGAGGATACTCGCCTCGGCCGTAAGGTTGCTCTCAAGATTCTGCGTCCGGAGCAGGCCCAGGATGAGACTTTCCGTGCCCGTTTTAAGCGGGAGGCGGAGGCCGTTGCATCCCTGAATAATCCCGCGATTGTTGCGGTGTACGACACCGGTTCGTACAACCCCGCTCAGAGCTACGGTGTGGACAAGTCTGCACCCGCGAACGAGAGCACCGCAATTCCCTACATTGTTATGGAGTACGTGGAGGGTCACACTCTGCGCACGATTCTTTCGCGTGGCGGTCACCTGCCGGTGAGCGACGCGTTGGGTTACGCCGAACAACTTCTGGAAGCGCTACGTTATAGCCACTCCATGGGCATTATTCACCGAGACATTAAGCCGGCGAATATTATGGTGCTTAACCGCACCAGCGAGGATATTGCGAAGGGTCAGCCTGGCCAGATTAAGGTCATGGACTTCGGTATTTCTCGCGCTATTGAGGAGGCCGGCGAAGCGCTGACTAAGGCGAACGTGGTGATGGGGAGCGCCCGCTACATGTCCCCGGAGCAGGTCAGCGGTAAGAACGTCGACGTGCGAAGCGACCTGTACTCGGCCGCCTGCGTGATTTACGAGATGATTGCTGGCCGTTCCCCCTTTGATGCTGAGTCGAACGTGGACCTGGCCGCCAAGCACCTATCGGACATGCCAGCACCTCCGAGCAAATTCACCCCACTTGAGTTGCCGGCCGGTCTGGACGCCGTTATTCTGCGAGGCCTGGCGAAGAACCCCAATGATCGCTACCAGAGCGCTACGGAGTTCGCCCGGGCTCTGGAGGCTGTGGCTCATCCGAGCGAACAGCCGGTCGCGCAGGATGATGCGATGACGACCGCCTTCATACCTTCGGCAACTACCGCGACTCTTGGCGAGGATTACGCCCCGTACACCACCTCCATTACGGAGGCCTCGGTGGAAGACGGCGGTCTAAACGGCTTCTTTGACTACGATGATGGTGAGGAACCGTACGAGGACGAGGAGTACACTGAGTACGATGAGTCTTCCCCGCGTAAGCGCGCGTGGGTTCGCTTCCTGGTGGGTACTCTAATCGTTGCTCTGTTGCTCTTCAGTGTGGGTTCGGTCCTGTACTTTCAGAACAAGCTTAACGAGGTTCCTCAGGTTTCAGTGCCGGCCGTAGTTAACGTATCCCGCGATGATGCCGATAACCAGCTGCGTAACCTGGGCTTCGTGCTGGAGTACC
>CAUQVM010000051.1:0-10659 GCA_963521575.1 uncultured Rothia sp. | reverse complement strand
GGGACTGAGTCTGGGTAGCCATCTCACCCAGGTGGAAGAGAACCGTAATCAGCGAGGCCGGGTTTGCGCCAATCTTCTCGGCAAAGTCCATAATGGATGCGCCGCGGCGCAGACGAATCTCGGTCGAGCCGTCACCGCGAGGAACAACCACGCCACCGGGTGCCGGTGCATTCAGCTGCTCCTGCTCATGGCGGCGCGCCGCCTTGGACTTGCGTCCCTTACGCTTGGAACCGCCGCGACCGAAGGCGCCCTGGGCATTACCGCGACCGCCGGGACCGGGACGACCCGGACCGCGGTTGAAACCGCCGGAGCCGGAACCGCGACGTGCACCGCCACCGTTATTAGAGCCGGATGCGCCACCGCCGACATTAGATACCTTCGGCATCATCGAGGGATTCGGGCGTGCGCCGCCTGCCGGGCGAGGAGCGCCCGGACGTGCGCCACCTGCAGGGCGGGGGCCACCATTGCCACCGGGGCGTCCGCCACCTGCAGGGCGGGGGCCGCCACTACCACCGGGGCGGGGGCCACCATTGCCACCGGGACGTGCGCCGCGTGCCGGGCGGGGGCCGCCAGAACGCTGAGAATCTCCACCGCGCTTCATACCCTGCTGCGGGGCGAAGGGGTTGTTGCCGGGGCGCGGACCGGGCTTGGGGCCGGGCTTCGGCGCGGCAGGCTTGGGTGCTGCCGGCTTCGGAGTGGTCTCGGGACGGGCCATGCCCTGCTGCGGGGCGAAGGGGTTGTTGCCGGGGCGGGGGCCACCGGGCTTAGGGCCGGGCTTAGCAGTCGGCTTCGGTGCGGCCTTCTCCGCTGCCGGTGCCACCGGCTTAGCTGCTCCGGGCTTAGCTGCTCCGGGCTTGGGTGCCGGCTTGGGTGCAGGCTTTACTGCGGGCTTTGCCGCTCCGGGCTTGGGAGCCTTGCTGTCAGTAGCCGATGCGGACTGCGCCGCCGACTTGGCGGGGTACTCCGCACGTAGCTTCTTTAGCACCATGGGGTTCAGTGTGGAGGAGGAGCTCTTAACAAACTCGCCCATCTCCTTGAGCTTGGCAATAACTTCCTTGGAAGGTACGCCTACCTCTTTAGCAAACTCGTGTACTCGAGGCTGAGCCAAATTTTCTCCTATCCCGGTTCGCACCGGGACAGGTGCGAACACTAATGTTTACGGGGTGCACGCTGGCGGGCGTGCGGATTCGTGAAATTGCCGGTGGGTGAGCACGGGAAGGTACTCATTGCGCGGCACTCATTAGATATCCATCAGTTTTCTGACTCGCTTTCAGATAAGAAGTCGTCAAACTCGTTGACTAACAGTGGTGGTACGGTACCGGGTCGTGGCGTCACTCCTGGTACTTAGCGATCCGGGGTCGTGATAACGGCTCGGATCTGTTCACAGCAGGCCTGCACCTGGGCGGCAGGTACCGCCCGCTTGAAGGCTCGCGCCAGGCCGTTCTTCTTTTCGAGGGCGGCCACGCAGGCTTCGCTCGGGTGGACCCAAGCGCCTCGACCGGGCATCGTTCCCGCCGTATCGGGCAGATAGGACGGGGTATCGGCCTCAACAGAGGCCGCGGCTTCGGGAACGCGGGCAATGCGCAGCAGGTAACGCTGTTCATCGCGACCACGGCACCCGATGCAGGTACGGACCGGGTACGGCGAAGCCTCGGGGACAGTAGCAGGTGTCCTCGGAGTCACAGCACTCTCCCTTCCTTTTCTTCGGTCGTTTCCCGGATACGTCAGCGAGCGTACAGGGGTACGCGCGGAGCCTAACGCGCCGATTAAACCGGCCGTTCCAGGGCGCACACAAGCGCCCGGGCTACATCCGGCATATCTTAATAGTGTATCCCGTTTTTAGCTTTCGTGGGCAAAAATGTGATGCAGGCGCGGGATGCGCGGGGTTTCCCCCGGCCTCTCGCGCCCACACCGGTTCCCGCTCAACGATGCGGGATAGCGTTTTCTACTTGGTTTCGACAGCAGCTTCCACGGCTTCCGCCTCTGCTTCCTGAGCAGCCCGCTCGGCTGCGCCCTCCTCGGCGAGGCTACGGGCCACGCGTGCGGCGACCTCTTCCTCAGCACGCACCTGGGCGTACTTCGACTCGGAGAGAATGTCAATGCGCCAACCGGTTAGCTTTGCAGCCAGGCGAGCATTCTGACCTTCACGACCGATAGCGAGAGAGAGCTGATCGTCCGGCACCACGGCGCGGGCCGAATACTCACGCGGGTTCGCAATAATTACCTCAGTAACCTTTGCCGGGGACAGTGCCGCGGCAATAAAGGTGGCGGGGTCGGTCGAGTAGTCGACAATGTCAATCTTCTCGTCGTTCAGCTCTGCAGCCACGGCGCGTACGCGGGCACCCATATCGCCAATGCAGGCACCCTTGGCATTAATGGTCGGATTCTTCGCCGAAACAGCGATCTTTGAACGGTGGCCGGCCTCGCGGGCAATCGAGTTAATGGTCACCAGGCCATCAGAAATCTCGGGAACCTCGTGTTCGAAGAGACGCAGCACCAGGTTCGGGTGTGAACGGGACAGCACCACCGAAGGGCCCTTGGGGCCGCGGCGTGCCTCCACCAGGTAGGCGCGCAGGCGGGTGCCGTGCTGGTACTTCTCGCCGGGAACCTGCTCATTACCGGGCAGAACTGCCTCCACTGTACCCAAATCCACCTGGACCATGCGCGGGTTATTACCCTGCTGAACCACGCCGGAGACCAGGGTACCCTCGCGGTCCTTGAACTCATCCAGTACGGAGGCGTCCTCAGCCTCGCGCAGACGCTGGGACAGCACCTGACGAACAGTTGCGGCTGCAATACGGCCGAAGTTGTTCGGGGTATCGTCAAACTCGTCAATCTTCTGGTTATTCTCGTCCAGCTCGGGGGCCAGGATCACGAACTCACCGGTAGTGTGGTCAATGACGGCACGCGAACCCTTAATAGCGCCGGGTTGCTTCAGATATGCGATCACCAGGGCATTCTCAACCAGAGTGAAGAGCTCTTCCAGCACGAGAGAGCGCTGCTTCGCCAATGCGCGCAGTGCGCCCAGGTCAATAGTTTTAATATCCTCCACGCTTTTCAGCCTTTCCCAGTTAGCACGGCGCCGGGACGCTCTACGCGCCCCGGCTCCCGAACGGTATATACCTGACACGGAATACCCCGTGCCTGAAGCTTTAGTGACTCTATTCTACCGGGTCAGCAGGAGAATTGAAGTCAATTTCGACATGTGCAGAAGCGATATTTTCCCACTCCACCAATGCCGGGTCGTGGTAAGACTCCTTCTGCCCCTTCTTCGTATTCTTCTTACGCGCAAGCACCGGCCCCTCGTCCTGCACTTCCAGCAGGCGGGCCAGGTACTCGGTGCCGTCAGGTGCGGTAACTGCAACCAGGCGGGTGCGGGCACGTTCCCAGTGACGGCGCTCAGTTAGGGCGCGGGTCGCCCCCGGGGAGGAGACCTGAAGCTCATAGGGGAAGAACTCGTCATTCGCATCCGTGCGATCCAGGGCTGCCGATATGGCGCTCGAAATTTCAGCCAGCGAATCTAGAGACAGCGAATCGGTGCGATCGGCCGTGTAGTCCACCGTCACCTTCACGGTGCGGTTTGTGGCCGGGCCCGAAAGCTTTAGATCCTCCAACACGAGCGAGAACTCAGCAATAACCGGGGCAATTGCTTCGGCCACCTCCTCCTGGCGAATCGCACGGGTGCCCACGCGCACCTCGACCTGTTCAAGCGGCTCACGCTCGGCGCGGGTGCGGGAAGTATTTACACCGTTAGCGGCGCGGGAGGCAGCACGGCGAGCACGCGCGTTCGGCGCGCTCTTCTTGGTGCCGGAACGCTTGGGCTTATATGCCACGACTACTCCCCCTTAACTTCTGCGATAATCTCGGCCACGGCGGAGTCTGCGGAAATCTCACGGGCTTCACCGCTACGGCGGTCCTTAAGCTCAAGTACGCCGTCCTTAAAGCCTCGGCCAATCACCAGGATGGTGGGCACGCCCAGCAGCTCGGCGTCGCCGAACTTTACGCCGGGGCTGGTCTTGGGCCGATCATCCAGCAGAACCTGCACGCCGGCAGCCTCGAGGGAGGCACTCAGCTCGTCCGCGTAGGCGTGGGATGCCTCATCCTTACCGGTGACGACAATATGAACATCGGCCGGAGCGATATTGCGCGGCCAGATCAGCCCCTTGTCGTCGTGGTTGCCCTCGGCGATGGCTGCCAGGGCACGAGTCACACCCACACCGTAGGAGCCCATAGTCACAGTCTGTAGCTTGCCGTTCTGATCCAGAACCTTCAGGCCCAGCGCCTCGGCGTACTTGCGCCCCAGCTGGAAGATATGACCCATCTCAATACCGCGGGCTGCCACCAGCTCGCCGGAGCCGTCCGGTGCCGGGTCACCCTCGCGCACCTCGCAAGCCTCGAGTACGCCGTCAGCGGTGAAGTCGCGGCCGAAGGCCAGATTGGCCACGTGCTGACCCTCGGCGTTCGCACCGGTCACCCAGCGGGTACCGCGCACCACGCGCGGGTCGACGAAGAAGGGAATGCCGGTAGCCGACGCAACCGCACCCTCCTTCTCGGAATGCGCGCCGAGCAGGGGGGCATCCAGGGTCAGTCCGGGGCCGATGTAACCCTTAACCAGCTGCGGGAAAGCCTTCAGGTCTTCTTCGCTGGCAGCCTCAACCTCGACCTCGCCGCCAATGCCCAGTAGCGCACCAATATTGACCTCGACGCGGCCCAGGTCCACGGAGCGGTCGCCGGGCACACCCACAGCGAAGACCTTGCGCTCTCCGGAGGGGATGATGACGGTGCCGAGGAAGCACTTGAGGGTCTGCGAAGCTTCCAGGGTACCGCCAATGACCTCGGAGTGCAGTTCATTCATGCGCTCCACCAGCGTCTCAATAGTTGCAGAGTCGGGGGTGTTCACGACGATAGCGGCCGGAGTAGCCTCGGTAATCTCGATTTCCTCGGGGACCACGGTAGTCACGGCCTCGACGTTGGCCGCGTACCCGCCGGCCGAACGCACGAAAGTGTCCTCGCCAATCGGAGTCGGATGCAGGAACTCTTCGCTACGGGAACCGCCCATTGCACCGGACTGCCCGGTCACAATCACAATCTCCAGGCCCAGGCGCTCGAAGATACGCTGGTAGGCGGCACGGTGCGCCAGGTACGCCTCGTTCAGGCCCTCATCGTCAATATTGAACGAGTAGGAGTCCTTCATGACGAACTCGCGGCCTCGTAGCAAACCCGCACGGGGGCGCGCCTCGTCGCGGTATTTGGTCTGAATCTGGTACAGGGAAACCGGCAGGTCCTTATAGGAGGAGTACAGGTCCTTAACCAGCAGGGTGAACATTTCCTCATGGGTGGGGGCCAGCAACATATCGGCGCCCTTACGGTCCTTGAGGCGGAAGAGATTGTCGCCGTACTCGTCCCAACGATTGGTGGCCTCATAGGGCTCGCGGGGCAACAGTGCGGCGAAGTGCACCTCCTGCGCACCAATGGCGTCCATTTCCTCGCGGATAATGTTCTCTACCTTGCGCAGTACCTTCAAACCCAGGGGCAACCAGGTGTACACGCCGGGGGCGGCGCGGCGAATGTATCCGGCGCGAACCAGCAACTTGTGGCTGGCGACCTCGGCATCTACGGGATCCTCGCGCAGGGTGCGCACGAAGAGGTTGGAAAGGCGAAGTACCACGATTCTCCTTGTGAGGTTGGTCGATGAAGTGCAAGTGCTGCGGGGCGGGGTTTAAATACCCTACCGACAGGAACAGTCGTTTTAATTCTAAAGCCTTTTAGGCCGGGACGGGAACGGGAAACCTTCAAGAGTCTCACCCGTCCACTACACTGGATTGTCCCTAGGACAGCACATCACCAAAGATAATGGTCGAGAACTGCCCAATTGGCTCCCAACCGGTCCCCGTATACGTTGCCACTGCACGCGTATTGTAGTCGTTCACGTACAGGCTCAGGTGCCGGTAGCGGCGTTGCAGAACCCGAGCGGCGGCAGCGAAGAAAGGCTTCGCCAGACCCCGCCCGCGGTAATCCGGATGTAGCCATACCCCCTGTACCTGGGCTACGTCCAGATTGACTATACCCGCATCCGCCTTGAAAATAATCCGCCCGCGCGTATCAGTTACCACGGCACTGCGCCCACCGGCAATCAGCGCGCGCAACCGGGCACGGTACACCTCGCCGTAGCGTGCAACCGGGTTAAACCCGACCTCCTCCGTAAACATGGCGGCGGCGGCCGGTAGCAGGCGGTCCTCATCCTCCGCGGTGGCCAGGCGGGCATATCCGGCGCACTCGCTCCCCTCCGCCGAGGGCAACACCGGCGCGGGAAGGTGCTCGGGCAGAGGCGGCAAGGGTGCATCGTACACAGCCGATAGGTCCTTCTGCGGCGGTAGGTGTAATAGGGGTTGCACGGGCCGTACCGACAGCACACGTGGACGCGGATCGTAGGCGTCGCGCAGGCTCGGCTGTATTATCTGCAGTAGTGGCGCGGGAGACATTGGGGAGGTGTTACGCGTCTGGTCGGATTGCTCCAGCATCCCTTCCCACAGGGGCATTACGAAATCACTCTCACCGAAGATGGAGTCCACACGCGCTCCTATCCTCAGCAGGAGGCAGGCAAACTCGTCCCGATGCTCGGCGCACAGCAGCGAGGGTACCACATTTGATCCCAGCAATACCAGGCAACACAGGCGACCTTCTCGCTGTGCGCCCACAAATCCCTGGTGATAGTGCAACGGGATGCGCGGTGCCTTCACGGGCAGTGGGTAGGCCAGATAGTGCTCAATTGAGTACAGGTTTGGAATCGGGTCGCCAAACAGGACATCTTCTAGCTCCTCGCACCACCCTGCATCAAGTGCAAACAGGGGGGAAGAGTCCAACACCGGCGTGCCCGGGGCGGAACGCGACAGGAGGGCGCGACGATCGGCAGAACGAGGCAAAAATCGAGTGAACATGAAATCCGTGAGTGTTGAAGGTGAGTGAATCGGGCGTACACCCAGCATACGCCGGGTAGCGGTGGAGAGAAAGCGTTAGAAAGCCGGAATCCAGAAAAATAGGGAAAATGGGTGGAGGCGCCCCGCACGGGACGCCTCCACCTCAAAGCTACATTAGCTGACCGAAACAGCCGGGGAACCCTCGGGTACATACTCACCCGAAGCCTCCATCTCGGCGGCGATGCGGGTCGCCTCCTCAATCAGGGTCTCCACAATCTGATCCTCGGGTACGGTCTTAATGACCTTACCCTTCACGAAAATCTGACCCTTACCGTTACCGGAGGCCACACCCAGATCAGCCTCGCGAGCTTCACCCGGGCCATTCACCACGCAACCCATCACGGCCACACGTAGCGGAACCTTCATGTGCTCCAGGCCCTTGGTCACGTTCTCGGCCAGCTCCCACACGTTCACCTGGGCGCGGCCGCAGGACGGGCAGGAAACGATGTCCAGCTTACGCGGGCGAAGGTTCAGCGATTCCAGAATCTTGGTGCCCACCTTCACCTCCTCCACCGGAGGAGCGGACAGGGACACGCGAATAGTGTCACCAATACCCTGCGAGAGCAGGGTACCGAAGGCCACTGAGCTCTTAATAGTGCCCTGGAACGCCGGGCCAGCCTCGGTCACGCCCAGGTGCAGGGGCCAGTCACCGCGCTCAGCCAGCATACGGTACGCCTCAACCATGACAACCGGATCGTTGTGCTTGACCGAAATCTTGAAGTCGTGGAAGCCGTGTTCCTCAAAGAGTGAAGCTTCCCATACGGCTGACTCCACCAGAGCTTCCGGGGTGGCCTTGCCGTACTTTTCCAGCAGACGCTTATCCAGCGAACCGGCGTTCACACCAATACGCAGGGAGGTACCGTGATCCGCAGCCATCTGCGCAATTTCCTTGACCTGGTCATCAAACTTACGGATATTGCCCGGGTTCACGCGTACCGCACCGCAACCGGCCTGAATGGCCGCGTATACATACTTAGGCTGGAAGTGAATATCGGCGATGACCGGGATACGGGACTGCTTCGCAATAATCGGCAGTGCCTCGGCGTCCTTATCCGTCGGGCAGGCCACACGCACAATATCGCAGCCGGCAGCGGTCAGCTCTGCAATCTGCTGCAGGGTCGAGCCAATGTCATGGGTCTTCGTAGTGGTCATCGACTGCACCGAAATTGGGGATTCAGAACCAACACCCACTGACCCCACCTTAAACTGGCGGGTCTTACGACGCGGCGACAGGACCGCGGGAGCGGGCTTCGGCATACCAAGGCTGACCGACAAGGTTTTCCTCCATACATGAGTTGTGAAAGACCACAGGTGCGTCTCTCTTTCAGCTTTTTATTGTGCCACTGACGCGAAAGAAACCACTAATACGGGTAGCCTTACCGCGCGTAACATCACATTTTAGACAGCCCGGGGCGCCTCAAGCGGACGATTCAGCACACGAAGGTGCTAGAAAGTGTTAGAAGAGCTTAATAGGCTTCACAATATCGGCAATAATCAGCACCACCGACATCAGAATAAACGCGCCCGCTACCGCGTAAGTCAGCGGCAGAAGCTTCACCGGGTCAAACGGGCCCGGGTCCTTGCGGCTCATCATACGGGCGAAGAAGCGGCGCACACCTTCCCACAGCGCACCCAGCACGTGACCGCCGTCCAGCGGTAATAGCGGAATCAGATTGAAAGCAAAGAGCATCAGGTTCATATTCGCCACCAGTGAGACCAGCATCGCAACCTTCGACTTCACGTCAATGCGATCGGTGGCCGTTACCTCACCGGCAATGCGGCTCACACCCACCACCGACACGGGCGACTCGGCACTGCGTTCACCGCCGCTCACGAGTGTCACCGCCAAATCCCAGACGCGCTGGGGTAGCGAGAGCATGGATGAACCAATCTTGCCGAGGGTTTCGCCCACCACCGCGGGCACCTCGGTAATAGAGCCGGGCACCAGCTCGCTTGAGGGTGAAACACCCACAAAGCCACCGCGGGTTGTCGCGATTGAACCGTCCGCCGCTCGCGTGTACTGGCCCTTAGCGTCCGAGACAGGACGAATTATCTCCACCGGGGTTACCGACAGGTCCAGGCGCTGACCGTTGCGTTCAACCGTCAGCGTGCTCGGGTTTGCACCCGCCTCGCGAATCGCCGAAGACACGGCTTCCCACGAACCGGTCTGGGTACCGTTTACCGCCACCACGCGGTCGCCCACCTGCACGCCGGCCGCCTTCGCGGGCGAGGGCGTGGATTTATCGGTGCATTCGCCGTAGCTGAGCGAATCATGCGTCACACTTACGCTCGGCACGCACTCTGATACCGCGGATACCTTATTCGTCACCTGCGAGGAGCCGAATCCACACACCAGAATCGCGGTGCATACCAGGCCAATCAGCAGATTCATGGTCGGGCCGCCCAGCATAATCACCATACGCTTGAGCACCGGTAGCTTGTAGAAAAGACGGTTTTCGTCGCCGGGTTGCATACGCTCGGCGTCGGCCGCACGCGCCTCCTCAGCCATGGAAGCGAAGGGGCTCGTACTACCCGAGTGGCCCTCTTCGTGGTGGGCCTTCACCTCAGCCGGGCTCGGCGGATACATGCCAATCATCGAAATGTAGCCGCCCAGAGGAATCGCTTTGAAACCGTATTCCGTCTCACCGCGGCGGAAAGAGAACACAGTCTTGCCAAAGCCAATCATGTACTGCGGAACACGCACATTGAACAGCTTGGCGGGTACCAGGTGACCCACCTCGTGCAGGGCAATCGAGGCGGCGATGGCGACCGCCATAATGACGATGCCCACGACGTACAGCAGAATGTCCACGCTTTTTCTCGTTTCGGCTAGGGGATACGAAACTTCTAGGATACTCGCTTAGCCTGTGAAGGCGCCCTCCCCTACCTAATACGACTGTGCAGGACGGTGTGGGTGGGTACGCTATACCCTTCCTCTGCTCCTGCAGGGGAACCCACCCTCTCGGGCGCTCCGCTCTCTCCTTGCTTCGCTGCGGAGAGCACCCGAGAGGGTACCCTGATGTCGCTTCCGGAGGGGTATAGCTACCCCGCGCCGGCTAGGTGCGCGCGTGGGGGCGGTGTCGTCCGTAGTGACATCAGGGTGCCCGAAGCGAAGCGAGGGCGGGTGCCCCTGTAGGAACGAGGACGAACACAGCCCCTCCCGCAACAGCTGTACTTCCCGCACAAACAGGAAGAAAGCCGTTTTAGTTGCCGGTCATGCCCAGTAGCTCGTTCGCGCGTACGCGCGCCCAACGCTCCGCGTTCAGTACCGCCTCAAGCGTTAAGTCAGCGTCGGAGACAGCCTCAGCGCTACCGGCGTGCTCCTCCAACACGCGCGCCACCGAATCAACAATGTCGGTAAAGCGAATCGCGCCCGCGTGGAATGCCGCCACGGCCTCCTCGTTGGCTGCGTTGAACACGGCCGGGTGGGTACCGCCGACCTTGCCGGCTTCCTTAATCATGCGCACGGCGGGGAATGCGACCTCGTCTAGCAGCTCAAAAGTCCAGGATGCCGCCTTCGACCAGTCGCAAGCAGGCACCGCACCGGGAATGCGGTGCGGCCAGGTCAGACCCAGAGCGATAGGTAGCACCATGCTCGGTGGGGATGCCTGCGCAATAGTGGAGCCATCCACGAACTGCACCATGGAGTGCACGATGGACTGCGGGTGAACCGCCACGTCAA
>CAUQVM010000050.1:0-10671 GCA_963521575.1 uncultured Rothia sp. | reverse complement strand
CGCATGCCTTGGCCGGTGCGCTACGCGTATGCCGACGCTGGGCTGCGGAGGATCCGGAGGCGGCCCGCAAGAAGACCATGATTGTGTGCCTGTCGGGCCGCGGCGATAAGGATATGGAGACCGCGCTGAAGTGGTTCGGCCTGGGTAAGGCGATTCCCTCCTCGAGCCTGATGACCGGCAATAAGGAGGCGGCCGCCTCCGCTGAGGCATCCGCCGTACAGAACGCACAGACTGACGTATCCGAGAGCGAGGCTAAGTAATGAGTTACCAGGACGCTACTTCCCACGCAGCCCCCTTCGAGGTGCTGGACGACACCTTCCCGCCCGCTAACCCGGACTCGCCCCTGGCGGCCCGCCTGGCTCAGTACGAAACTGAGGGGCGCGCCGCGCTGATTGGCTACCTGCCGGCCGGCTTCCCGAACCTGGAGGAGTCCATCGAGGCAGCGATTGCCCTGGGCAATAACGGTGCGGACATTATTGAGCTGGGCGTTCCCTACTCCGACCCGGTGATGGATGGTCCGGTGATTCAGAAGGCTACCGGTGTGGCCCTGGAGAACGGTTTCAAGCTCTCCCAGCTCTTCGAGGCGGTGCGCCGCATTACCGAGGCGACCGACGCGGTGGTTGTGGTCATGACCTACTGGAACCCGGTGCTGGCCTACGGTGTGAAGCGTTTTGCACGCGATTTGGCGGCTGCCGGTGGTGCGGGCATGATTACTCCCGATTTGGTTCCGGACGAGGCTTCGGCCTGGTTTGAGGCATCGAATGAGTACGGCCTGGACCGCATTTTCCTTGCCGCGCTGTCTTCCTCGCCGGAGCGCCTAGCCACCGTGGCGAAGTCCTCGAGCGGCTTCGTGTACGCGGTGTCGGTCATGGGCGTGACCGGTGCCCGCGCCTCCGTGTCGGAGGCAGCCCGCACCCTGGTAGCCGATATTAAGGCCGCCGGTGCGCCGCGTGCCTGTGTGGGCTTGGGCGTATCCACCCGCGCGCACGTGGAGGAGATTGGCGAGTACGCAGACGGTGTGATTGTGGGTACCGCACTGGTGAAGGCTCTAGCCTCCGGAGGCGTGGAGGCGGTGGCCCGCCTGACCCGCGAGCTGGCGGAGCGTGAGGCCTAATGTCGGCGTTGCTGTCGCTGGCAAGCGTGCCAGGGGCCATTGCGCCGGGAGCGGGCGTCCTCACGTCGATTCCCGCGCTGTCGATTCCTTCACCGAGCATTTCTTATATTCAGCTGGGCCCGTTCCGCGTGCACTTTTACGCCCTGTGTATCCTGGCCGGCATGGCCGTGTGTCTGTGGCTGGGGTCCCGTCGCTGGAAGGCCATGGGAGGCACGGGGGA
This sequence comes from uncultured Rothia sp., assembly GCA_963521575.1. Taxonomy (GTDB): domain Bacteria; phylum Actinomycetota; class Actinomycetes; order Actinomycetales; family Micrococcaceae; genus Rothia. Next base: position 9,337 of record CAUQVM010000050.1, on the reverse strand, counting down.
ACGCGTCTTTGACGTGGCATTGTGGGCAATTCCCGCCGGCATTGTGGGCGCTCGCGCCTATCACGTGCTGATTACCGATCCGGGTAGCTATTTTGGGCCAAATGTGGCCGACCCGTGGGCCTTCCTGAAAATTTGGGAGGGCGGCATCGGCATTATGGGTGCGGTATCGGTGGGTGCGCTGGGTGCCTGGTACGGTTGTCGGCGCTACGGCATGAATTTTGCGGCTTTTGCGGATGCGGTGGCCCCGGGAATTTTGCTGGCTCAGGCTTTTGGCCGCTGGGGAAACTGGTTTAACCAGGAACTATTTGGCAAACCAACTACCCTGCCGTGGGGCCTGGAGATTAGCTCGGCAAGCGGCAACTTCCCCTCGCAGTACCCCGCCGGAACGCTCTTTCACCCGACTTTCCTGTACGAGTCGGTGTGGAATCTGCTGGGCGTGGCGCTACTGCTGTGGTTGAGCCGCCGCGGTGTGCTCAAGCTGGGGCAGACCCTGTGGCTGTATGTGTTCTACTACGGCATCGGTCGCCTGGGGATTGAGCTCTTCCTGCGCATTGATACGTCGGAGATGCTTTGGGGCATGCGCATTCACGTGTGGACGGCCCTACTACTGGTGCTACTGGGTGCTACTGGTTTTGTGGTGGCGGGTCGCCGCGCTGCGGTGAAGGCTGCCGCGGGCATTGAGCCGGGCCCGGTGGAGGTAGCCTTGAAGAGCACCGATACCGCCGAAGCCAAAAAAGCTGAGAGCGCTAAACCTGAGGCTGAGGGGTCCGAGGCTGGCACCTCCGGTGATTCCGAGGGGATCGCATCGAAGTAGCGTTCTTGGCGCTGTTGAACCCTCGACAATACTGAATAACGAGAAAACCGCCGGGTGGGGCTTATGATCCACCCGGCGGTTTTCTGTCCCCCTTTTCTGCGTTCGGCTCTGAACGTTCTGGTTCGTTCCCGTAGCGTGCATCCGAAAGTCTAAGGGGTCTAGGGTGAGCGTCCCGCACGGCCCGTTCGCCGAGCGGGACAAAGTGCACCCGAGCGGGCCATAGTGTGGAGTATAACGACCCGGACCGTGCGCGTTACGCAGTGGGGTCGGTGCAGCTGGCCGGGGGTGGCGCTGGCGGTGGCACGTATATGGATTCTTCGGTGCGCGTTATGGACCTGGGTTGGGCGCTGAATGCGCCGAACGGCCCGGGGGAGCGCGGTGCCGACACCGTTGAAGTGTCGTTCTGCTTCTAGGCCGTCCAGGATGCCCCTTTAGGTGCTGTACGCCTCAAACTTAATATTTAAATCTTTTCTGAACGCCTCTCAACCCGCGCAGGTTGGGAGGCGTTCTCATGTATCGTGCCAATTCGTCATAGCGTCAGGTGTACCTTAGGCCTTCTGGCGCATTGGGCGCTCTTGACCTTATGGGCCGGCGTGCCTCGGATGCCCGGGGGATTCCCTTGGAGTACTCGGCATACGGAGCGTCACATTCCGGCACGACCCTTTTAAATAAGGGGCCAGATATTTTACGGTGGAAGTGGCATAAGCCACCGAGGATGTGCCTTCGGATGCTTGCGTGGCATTCCCTGGCTCGTTCCGCACGGTACCCGTATGATATCTCAGCGAAGGAGAATTCCATGAGCCCCCAGAAGACAATGAAGGCAGTTGTTGTCCCCGAGCAGGTTGACGGTTCGGTGGTGGTTCGCGAGGTGCCTGTGCCCGCAGTGGGCCACGGCCAGGCTCTGGTTAAGATTGAGTACTCGGGCGTATGCCACACTGATCTGCATGTTGCCTCGGGTGATTTTGGTGAGGTACCGGGCCGTATCCTGGGGCACGAGGGTATCGGTGTTGTGGTGGAGGTTGGCGAGGGCGCCGACTCCATTGCTCTAGGTGACCGTGTATCGGTGGCATGGTTCTTTGAGGGGTGCGGTCACTGTGAGTACTGCACTTCGGGTCGTGAGACCCTATGCCGCTCGGTCAAGAATGCCGGCTACACGGTGGATGGCGGTACCCTGGTGACCGCTGACTATGCGGTCAAGGTTCCCGAGGGATTGGATCCGGCGCAGGCTAGCTCGATTACTTGCGCCGGCGTGACCACGTACAAGGCTATTAAGGAATCGCTCGTACGCCCGGGGCAGTGGCTGGTGGCCTACGGCGCGGGTGGCCTGGGTAACCTGGCGGTGCAGTACGCCAAGAAGGTTTTCGGTGCCAAGGTGATTGCCGTGGATATTAACGAGGATAAGCTGAACCTGGCTCTCAAGACTGGCGCCGACTTTGTGGTCAACGGCCGCGAGGTGGAGGACGTTCCGGCCCGCATTCGGGAGCTGACCGGTGGCGGTGCCCACGCTGCTGTGGTGACCGCTGTATCGAAGGTGGCCTTCAACCAGGCGGTGGAATCGGTACGCGCCGGCGGTTCCGTGGTGGCGGTGGGGCTGCCCTCGGAGATGATGGAGCTGTCGATTGTAAAGATTATTCTGGACGGCATTCGCGTGGTGGGTTCGCTGGTGGGTACCCGTCAGGATCTAGCAGAGGCCTTCCAATTTGGTGCGGACGGTACGGTGGTTCCCGTGGTGCAGTTGCGCGAGGTGGATGAGGCACCGGCCGTTTTTGAAGAGATGGCCGCCGGCACGATTACCGGCCGCATGGTGCTGGACTTCGCGAGCCTATAGGTACGTAGGGTAACCGGCTGAAGTGGTCGGTGGTGTCCCGCGGTAGCGCTAATGCGTGACTGCGGGTCATAGAAGTCGTCTAGGGCGCATCCCGTGTTAGCGGGGGAGTAGAGGTACTTCCCTCGCTGTGCATACAGCACGGGATGCGCCCTAGGTTTACGATGTGGCATCTAGCGCTGGAAGGAAGCGGCCCAGCACCGCTGAGAGTGTAGTGCACCTGAACGTAATAATTCAGAAAAATTATTTTGAAATAATTAGCGATTATCTCAAAAATTTTATTAAAACACCCCAGAATACAGTCTTATTGGACATCTAAAGCACTCAAAATATATATTTATATGTAAAAGATTCAAGCTTGGGCTGAGGCGTAATATTTGTCAAAATATTCGTCGGATAAGGGGATCGCATTTTACCCTTAAAGCATGGGATGTGATGTGCGAAGGAACCGCCCCTCCTAGATAACGGCTCCTTTCCCGGAACTTCACAACCTGGATGAATTTCAGCATCTTCGTACCGTGCTGTTCTTCATCATGAGTCCTCCTTCTGGTCAGGCGCACCTCTAGACACCTTCTGGAATCAGGTCTCATAGCGATTAGTGTGGACCCCCCCCGGACGTAGTCAATGGGGATTGCGTCCGCCACGCTGATCCAACCTAAACTTACCTACCGGCACGGGTAACAAAGCCGGGTTTCTCTACTCAATCGGTAACCCATCCGCTCCTCGACACAGCATCCTCGTCTTGTGTTGTTGGTGAGGTCGCATTGTTGGAGCGGACAGGGTGAGGGGCACCTTCCCCGAGGAAAGTGCCCCTCACCCTGCTCTATTGCAACGCGTCGTAACGCGGCGCCAGCTAGAATAGCGGCCTAGTAGATACCGCGCTGTGCGGTCCAGCGAATCGTACCGCGCTCAAAGTCCTGGTAGTATACGCCGTTGGCGTAGGACTCATTACCGCGAGCGGCACCGTAGCGGGCGGTATTCTTGGTCCAGTAGTTATAAATCGCACCGTGACCATTGGTCTCGTACGCACCGCGTGCTTCCGACCAGAGCAGCACCTTACCGGATGCGAAGCCCACCTGCATGCCCACCGCATTAGCGACCTCATCGGTGGCCGGTGCACCCCAGGTACCACGGTTGGCCAGGAAACGGTGGTAAAATTCACCGCCGGTGTGTAGGCGACGGCTACCGGTCTTCTCGCTCCATACATAGGTGCGTTTGCCGGAGAACTCCTGCTTGGCGATGCCTCCACCCAGGTCCTGCTCATCCGTGGTGGGTGCGCCCTGGGCACCAGCACGACGCCAAGTCCAGTAGATATCGCCGCGCTCGTTCATGGTGTGGGTACCGGTGTCCTCGGTCCAGTACGCACCCTCACCATTAGCAAAGGAGACCGCGACGGTATCGAAGCGGCGCTCTTCACTGGTGGTTAGGCTGAGGTAGCGCGCTACATTAGAGCGGAACTTGTAGTCCAGGCCACCGTTGGTGACCACCCAGTGTGCGCCGTGGCTGGCAGTCCAGTAGATGGTTTTACGGTTGCTGAACTTCTGGGCGTACACGCCGTGACCCAGGCTGTATTCGCCGCCGAGCGGGTTACCGTAGAAATCACGGTTACGGTTCCAAACCGAACCAATGCCGGTACGGATATCGATGGAACCGGTCGGAGTGACAACTACGTTCGGGTCCTGAACGGGCTGGTTGTAATCCTTGGCCCAGTCGAGGTGCACTGCATTGGGGTTCTTAGCCAGCATCTTAATGTCTTCGAAAGTGCCGGGGAAGAAGTTGGAGTCACCCACGAACGGACCGGAGTCGGTGAACTGCCAAATATCATAGCCACTCCAACCGGCCGGAATACGACCCACCACAGTTGAGTAGTTGGCCAGGTGCAACGGCAGGGAGCCAAATTCCTGCGAGCCAACACACTGAGACCACCAGCTGGTGGCGGTGTACACCATGGGATCGCGGCCAGTTAGCGAACGGTAGGTATTCACGAAGTCGCGGGTCCAGGCAGTCAGCTGAGCCGGAGTCATATTGAAGCAGGTATCGCCATAGGCGGGGTAGGGGTTGAACTCAATGTCCAGCAGGCCGGGCAGGGTCTTGCCATCACCGGTCCAGCCGCCGCCGTTCTGTACAAAGTAGCGTGCCTGATCAGCACCGGAGGAGGTGCGAGGATTCGCAAAGTGGTAGGCACCGCGCACCATACCTACAGCCTCAGAGCCGTCATACTGCTGAGCAAAGTAGGGGTTGGTGTAGTAGGTTCCCTCAGTAGCCTTGGCGTAAGCAAAACGGGAACCGGCGGCCCAGGCGGCAGCCCAGTTCACATTCTGCTGGTGCGAGGAAACATCCATACCGAGGGTACCGCCGCCGGGGGTCCAGGCGGGGCCTACGCTCAGCGTGGGCTGAGCCTGGATGGAGGCGCCGGCTACAGCATCCAGGCTGGCGGCGGCGGGATCAGTTGCACCGGTGCGGGCGTGAGCAGTGCCCATACGCTCGCGCTCGCCAGCGCCCATGGCGGGGTTCTCACTATCGACAACGGAGGTCTCCGGGGCGGGGGCGTAGGTGAGATCCTCGTAGGACGCATTGGGATCGACCTCGGTCGCCTGCGCAGTGCTTGCTACGGAGGGGTTTGCGCTCACGGTGGTGCCTACGCCAGTCTCGGGTGCGGCGAACGCGGCAGGAATGGAGGTGAGGGATGCGGCCATAAGGGAGAATGCCCCTGCGGAGGCCAGAATGGAGCGGGCTGCTGCAGAACGCGCGGCAGTCTGAATATTCTTCATAATTTTGCCTGTGTTTGAGAGGTGAATGCGGTGTACCGGCCCGCGCAAGGAAGAATCCGTACGAGGGCGCGCGTGAGTGAATATAGGATATGACGTGGTTGTACGCCCGCAGTGTCATGATGCCCCGACGCGCGGGGAGTGAATTCCGCGGTATGCCGGAGCCGGTGAGCTCTCGTGAGTGGAAGTGGTTACGTCGTGATGACGATCGATGATTGGGGTGAGAGCCCGGGGCATAGGTACCAGCCTACGATATTGTGACCCGCGTGTGCAACGACAAGGGGATATTTTAGGGCAATTTTTTCGTGGATTAGCACCCCTGTAGCTACGGATGCACAGAGTGTTCCCCGCAGCGATGGTACAGGTCAGAGCGGTATTTTTGATGCCGGGGGAATGAAGGGGTGTTCTCGGGCTTGGCGGAGAAAAAGTTTTTTTTGGACAAGAACCTCTGAGAGCAGTTCGGGGAGGGTTCGAGGGCGGAAAGAGAAGGGAAGTCCAGGCATTAAGGCGCCGGTATTAAAAGGGGAAGGGGTGGGCCGCACACACAAAGACCCACCCCCGAGTTCCGGGCACTGTCTGTGGCGCGGCCTCGCACCGGTGCCCGGAGTTTCATGGCCGATGCAGGAGAGATAAAATCATCGACCACGTATACGGTGCCGTTTGGCACGTTTGGTGCGTTCGCTTCCCGCGCCGGGAACCCCTTACTACTCGCCGGTGAGGCGTGTGCGCATCCGGGGTGTTATGCCCGGCTGGGAGCGAACGAAATCTTCAAAAGCTGAAGCGGTTTAGAGGAACTTGGCAATATCCTCGACCAAAGGCTTGAGGGTCTCGCGGTCGATATACTCTGCCTTGCCGGTCTTGTAGCATTCAAGCATCTGCTTAATACCCTCATTGGGGTTCGGGTTTGCCATGAGCCATGCGCGCACCGGACCCTTGAGGGCAGTCTTGTGCGCAAGCGAAATCTTGTCAAAGTCAATGCCGCCACGCAGGTGGTAGACGGGGCGACCCTCGGTCAGTTCCGGGGTGTAGCTCTTGGCAACTGCCTTGTCCAGCAGCTTCTTCGAGTACTCACCGGTGAAGGAGACAGTAAAGAACGCGGTGCGATTCTTCTTGGGGGCGATGACCGGCAGGATCTTCTTGCGAAGAGCCGGTGCGCCGTTGAGGAATCCACCGTAGTCGCTACCGGCAATCACGAAGGCATCGAAGGTCTCTGCCTGCTTGGGGGTTACTTTATCGGTGGGAACAATCTCAACCTCGGGAGCCTGCGGGAGTGCACGCAAATCTTCTGCCAGCCAGGTGGCGTACTGTTCTGTGTAACCGTAGGTGGAGCCGAAGATAATCAGCACGCGAGTAGTCATCTGTGTACCTTCCAGATATATTTCGCATTTCAAATACTAATTATGGCTTCCAATATAGGCTAGGCGCGCGAAAATGTGAAATCGCCCAGCGCTGGATGCCCTCTATATCTTCTCATAGGTAACTCTTACGCATCCCGCCCAAGGGGGAACACGCCCGAAGGTTGAAAAGCGTGACTGAATATTACGCGAGGTTACTTCTAAGAGTGGAAAGTACCTTAATTGACTTCTCGGGTGTCTCTTTGGGGTGTTCCCAGTCGGAAGGGGGGAGGGGTGCGCGGAGGGAAGGATTCGGGTGCGATGCGAAACACCATTTCGCCTCGAGAAAGGCGGAAAAGAGCATACCCAAGCGGGCTTAAAACCCCTATAATTGAGAGAGAATCCCGCGCACCCTACATGTGGCAACTTGTTAGAAAGCGTGGGAATAAGTGGGAAATAGACGCTGAGTCTCCCCGGAAAATCAGTGCGCACCTCCAGGTAGCGCACAAAACAACAGACAAAGGTTAGGTACATGAGGCGCGCAAAAATCGTTGCAACCATCGGTCCGGCAATCGAATCCCCCGAGAAGATCTCCGAGGCAATCAAGGCTGGCCTGAACGTCGCCCGTCTGAACATGAGCCACGGTGACCACCCCGAGCACCAGGCACGCTACGACACTATCCGCGAAGAGTCCGCCAAGCTCGGCAAGGACGTTGCAATTCTTGCCGATCTGCAGGGCCCCAAGATCCGCCTGGAGCGCTTTGCCAATGGCAAGGAATACCTCGAGCCCGGTGCGGACTTCACCATCACCTCCGAAGATGTGGAAGGCACCGCAGAGATTTGCGGCACCACCTACAAGGGTCTGCCCGGCGACGTGAAGCCCGGCGACAAGCTCCTGCTCGACGACGGCAAGATTCGCCTTGAGGCCATCGAAGTGACCGAAACCCGCGTGCGCACCCGCGTTATCGTTGGCGGTCCCATCTCCAACAACAAGGGCATTAACCTGCCCGGCGCTGCGGTCTCCCTGCCCGCACTGACTGAGAAGGACGCCAATGACCTGCGCTTCGCTCTGAAGATGGGTGCAGACATTATCGCACTCTCCTTCGTGCGTAGCGGTGCAGACGTTGATCCCGTCCACCAGATTATGGACGAGGTGGGCATCCGCGTGCCCGTCATCGCCAAGATTGAGAAGCCCCAGGCCGTCGATAACCTGCAGGACATTATCGACAAGTTTGACGGCATTATGGTTGCCCGCGGTGACCTGGGTGTTGAGTTGCCCTTCTCCGAGGTGCCCCTCGTGCAGAAGAAGGCCATTGATATGGCACGCCGCTGGGCAAAGCCCGTCATTGTGGCAACCCAGGTGCTCGAGTCTATGACCGACAACCCCGTCCCCACCCGTGCGGAGGTCTCCGACTGCGCCAACGCAATCCTCGACGGTGCAGACGCCGTGATGCTCTCGGGTGAGACCACGGTCGGTAAGTACCCGATTCTCACACTGCAGGCCATGGCTGCCATCATTAGTGACACCGAAAAGGACGGCCTGTACCGCGTGCCCGAGCTGGATCGTAAGCCCCGCACCCGCGGTGGTGCCATCACTCGTGCGGCCGTGAACATTGCCGATCAGCTGGATGCCAAGCTCATCGTGACCTTCACCCAGTCCGGCGACTCCGCACGCCGCCTGGCTCGCCTGCGTCCGGCAACCCCCATTGTGGCTTTCACCACCAGCACGAAGGTTCGCTCCTTCCTGTCCATGCTGTGGGGTGTTGAAGCTGAGCAGGTTGAGATGATTACTGACCAGGACGAGCTGTTCAACTACGTGGACGAGTACCTGCTCGAGCACGAGTTGGCTGAAGCCGGTGACCTGGTTGTTGTATCCGCCGGTTCTCCTGCCGGTCGTGCAGGCACCACCAACATGGTTCAGGTGCACCGTGTCTCCGCCATCGAGGGTGAGCGCGAGGCACTGCGCCCCTACGCGGAGGACGAGGTCAAGCGCTAAACCGCTGATTCCGGTCCTTCGGTAGCATTACTGCCGCCCCAGCGTAGCGTATTCGCTACGCTGGGGCGGCAGTTGCATTCCTAGGTCTTCAAGAGGAGCAGTGTTTGGTGGCCGCGGAGTTTGAAAGCCGCAGGATACACGCGGGTGCACCGCGGGCATACAAAAGCGGCGGGGGCTCGATGCCGTCCCGCCGCTTTCATTCTGAGGGGTTGTGCCCGAGGTGGGACTCGAACCCACACTCCGAAGAACCTGATTTTGAGTCAGGCGCGTCTGCCAATTCCGCCACTCGGGCGCACCGCGCATTGAATGCGCAATACTCTAGAATTATAACCCATGATGTACGGAAAATCTAATTTGCAACACTCGATGGTGCGTCAGCTGGCGGGAAGCACCCGCGGAAGATGGAGAAGCGGCACACAATGTTTCTTGTTCTCCTGAGCCCTGGGTGAACCGCACACCTTATCCGCTGACAGTCGCGGGGGGAGAAAGCGTGCATCCTGTATCCTTAAAGACTGACTAACCATCCCCGTTCGCTCAGGCGGCAGGGGGCCACCTCAACGTTAAGAAAGTGATCACGGCTCGTGTTCAATTCTCTCTCCG
>CAUQVM010000049.1:0-10949 GCA_963521575.1 uncultured Rothia sp. | reverse complement strand
CATACTTGCGGCCCAGGCGCGCACCCTGCAGGGCGATATCCAGCACGCCCTCCTGGTCCTGCTGGAACACCACGCGGCGCTGTAGCACGGAAGTCGAGTTGTAGAAGTGCACAATTGCCTGCGGTGCGCCCTCAATGGCCTCGAAGGTGCGGGCAATCAGATGTTCGCGAGCCTGCACCAGCACCTGAATGGTCACATCATCGGGAATGTGGCCGTCCTCGATGAGGGTGCGCACAAAATCAAAGTCGGTCTGCGAGGCCGAGGGGAAGCCTACCTCGATCTCCTTGTAGCCTATCTTGACTAGCAGCTTGAACATGGCCAGCTTACGCTCGGTATCCATGGGGTCAATCAGCGCCTGATTGCCATCACGTAGGTCCACGGCACACCAGCGCGGTGCCTTCTCAATGACCTTGTCCGGCCAGGTGCGGTCGGGCAGGTTTACGGTAATCTGCTCGTGGAAGGGGCGGTACTTGTGCACCGGCATGGGGCTGGGCTTCTGGTGGTTTTTCATAATGAATTTCCTGTGGGTCAATCCGCCCGGACAGCGGTCGCCACGGGTGTTTCTGCGCCCGCGTGTGCGGGGCTGTCACCGGCGATGCGGGGTATCGGTCCCCGGCTACTGTGTCTCAAGGCGGCACATCGAAAGGATGCCTGAGTGAGATGCCGCGTCAAAAAGCCGGAACGGTCGCGGCAGAACCTAACGTGCCCCGTTCCGGCGAATAAGCAGCAGGTTCACTGCTTCACGGGTGAACCCGCGCGTGCTCTCACCGTTCATGGTCATGTCTCCACGCTATCACAGCCAACCGGCGTGTGCAGAGAACGCCCGAGGTGCCGTCCATCATCTGAGCGCCGCAACGGCTGATGCGTGCGCGCAATCCGGGCGGATGAGGCCGGGCATGCAGAAAGGGGGCGTAGCACCCTGTAGGTGCTACGCCCCCTTTGCGCTCCAAACCCGAGAAATCCCTTCAGAAGTACCTCGCGGGCTTAGAGCCTCACCTTAGAAAGCAAACGCAGTCTGACACTTGGCCTGATCTGCCGTCTGGCCGCTCGCGTTACCGGCAATCGGAGCTTCATGATGCTCCATCGCCTCGCCCGAGGGGAAGTCCGTACCAATGGTTACCGAAACGCCCTGAATCCCTTCATTGGCAACCACACGGGTCACGTTCAGCTTAGCGGCAATCTCCTTTGCCTCAGCCTCGTACGCCGCCGAGTAATAGACGGTCGTGAAGTTCGTCGGAGCATCCGCAGTACCCGGAGTAACATTCGAGTAACCCAGACCCTGAATTACCGAAGAAATCGCAGCGGAACGACCCTCCAAACCGGTTGCGTTGTACACGCTCACCGGAACCGTGCGGTCAAGCTGAACCGGTGCGGCCTGGGTAGCCGGTGCGGCAGGCTTTTCCTCTTCCTTCAGCGACTTATCGTCACGCAAACGCTGGAAGACGCTTTGAGCCGCCTCGGAAATCTGCAGGCGGTTCTCATCCTGGCTCCACGGCTCGGTCGGAACGGTCGCGAACACCACATTCGACAGGTCCACACCACCCAGGGTCGAACCCACGCCCACCAGCGTGCTGATGTTGCCCAGGTTCTTATCAACGGTCACGTTCTGGGTGATTGCTTCCGCCATGCTAATCAGACGGCTCGGGTTTGAGAGTGAACCTTCACCCTTGACCTTACGCAATAGCGAGGCCATGAAACCCTGCTGCGCCTGAATACGGCCAATATCGGAACCATCCGAGAAACCGTGTCGGCTACGCAGGAACGCAAGTGCCTGTTCCCCCTCCACGGTGGAGGTACCCGCCGGTAGCTTCAAGCCACTGTATTCGTCGTCAATTGCCGCATCCACACAGACCTGCACGCCACCTACAACCTTTGACAGCTCCTTCACGGCGTTAAAGTCCACCAGCATGAAGTGGTCAATATTGACGCCGGTGATCTTGCTGACGGTTGCTACCGTGCATCCGGGGCCACCATGGGAGAGCGACTCGTTAATCTGAACGTTATCCTCTTCCGGGTAGACCGTGCCGCTGATGGGGTCGGTGCACTGCGGTACCGAAACCATGAGGTCACGCGGGAAGGATAGTACGCTTACGTTTTTGCGGTCCTTGCTAATTTGCAGGAGCATCATAACGTCTGCGCGGGCCTCTGAGTTGCGGTCGTCTTCATCACCGTAGGCACCATTGTTGCCCTTACGCGTGTCGGAGCCAATGACCAGGATGTCCAACGCGCCGTTTTCCAGGCCGTCCCTGTAATTACTGATGTTTAGCTCCTGCGTGTGCAGGTTGTGGCGCATACGCAGGAATACTACACCACCAAAACCAACCACAATGACAAGCATGCATGCGATGAGTAGAGCGATCCATTTATTACGTTTAGAGGTCAACACCGAGGTGCGCATGTGGCGCCCGGTGCTTCGAAGGCGAGGTGCCTGAGGCATACCGTTATCTCTTTCTGCCGGTGAGCAAGTATTTTTTCAGGGTAACACTCCACGCTACCAGCAACGAATGGAGGGTGAAGTGTTTCACGGGGGAAGAAGTTGCACACTATTCCGCCCGGAGGCCGCGGGTCTCAAGCTGGCGGCCGCCGGGCGGAATAGCTTTCCGGGGTGTTTAGAACCCCAGACGGTTTAGGGCGCGAGGGTCAGACTGCCACTCCTTTGCAACTTTGACGTGGATATTCAGGTAGACGCGGGTGCCAAGCATCGCCTCAATCTGCTCGCGGGCCTTCGTACCGATCTTACGCAGGTTTGCGCCACCCTTACCGATGACAATATACTTCTGCGATTCACGTTCCACATACAGGTTTACGTGCACGTCCAGTAGCGGGTTATTGGCCGGGCGGCCCTCGCGGAATTCCATCTCCTCGACCGTTACGGCAATGGAGTGGGGTAGTTCCTCTCGGGCGCCTTCCAGAGCTGCTTCACGCACGAGTTCGGCAATGAGGGTTGCTTCCGGTTCGTCCGTCAGCTCACCTTCGGGGTATAGCGGCGGGGAGAAGGGGATGTACTGGGCGAGCAGGTCTGCCACGGCGTCCACCTGGAAATGCTGAACCGCGGAAACGGGGATAATTGCGGCCCAGCCACCCTTGCCGTCTACGGGTAGGGGCTCGGAAATCTCACCGGCACGGCGCTTGGCCGCGGGACCTGACCCCTTTGCAAAGGCCACGTTCTCCTTCTTGCCGCCCTGCTGCTTGGCACGGTGTGCCGCACGCTGGGCACGCTGGGCGCGTTCGGCGCTCATAACCTCCTCGCCAAGGGCCTCAATAGCCAACAGCTGCTCGCATAGTTCCTCGGAGCTAACCGTATCGGCCTTCGTCACGATTGCAACGACCGGCTTATTGCTGGAGGCCACCAGCTGCGAGGCAATGTAGCGGTCACCCGGACCGATCTTCTCATTTGCCGGGATGCAGAAGCCCAGTACATCCACCTGCGAGAGAGTGCCGGCTACCAGGTCGTTCAGTCGTTCACCCAGCAGAGTGCGCGGGCGGTGAATACCCGGGGTATCCACGAGAATCAGCTGGAAATTATCCTTGTGCACGATGCCGCGAATTGTGTGGCGGGTTGTCTGCGGGCGGTTGGAAGTGATGGCCACCTTCTGGCCGACCAGTGCGTTCGTCAGGGTCGATTTACCGGCGTTGGGGCGGCCCACCAGCGAGGCGAAGCCCGATCGGAAATCCTTCGGGTAGGTCGGTAGCGGGGTGCTCAAATCGAGCGGAACGTATTCCTGATCCATGTATTTCTCCTTGCTCAACCCCTCGGCGGGGCAATGTTCATGTCTCGTGTCTATTGCTGTGTCCGTACGGGGAAGGACAGGACTAATGGTGGTTTTCGGGAGGGACCGCGGGACCCTCATCCCGATCGGCGTGTTCTGAGGTTCCGTCCTGAGAGCTGTGATGGGACTCATTGCGAGGTGCCTCGTACCAGGCCTGGAGCATATCTACCTGGTGGCGGCGGCCGGAAGAACCGATCGCACGAATATGAATACCGTGAAGCTCAATCTCGGACCCCACAATCGGAACCATGCCCAGATGCTTAGCAAGTAGGCCGCCAACCGTGTCAACATCCTCATCTTCAAGGTCTATACCGAAGATTTCGCCGAGCTCGTCAATACCCAGGCGGGCTGATAGGCGGAAGGTGCCGTCATCGCTGAGCCAATACTCGGGGCGTTCCTGATCGTACTCGTCCGAGATGTCGCCCACCAGCTCCTCCAGCAGGTCCTCCAGGGTAATGAGGCCGGCTGTTCCACCGTACTCGTCTACCACAATGGCCACATGGGTGGATTCGCGCTGCATATCGCGTAGCAATTCCATGGCTCGCTTGGATTCCGGCTCGAAACGGGCCGGGCGCATGAGCTGAAGTACGGTCGGTAGCGGGGTGCCCTCGGGGGCCTCGGAGTGCAGGATGAAGGCCCGCATAGAGTCCTTCAGGTAAAGCACACCCAGAATCTCATCGCTTGAATCGCCGATAACCGGTATGCGGGAGTATCCCGAGCGCAGGAACAGGCTCAGCGTTTCACGGAGCGGAACGTCACGGCCAACCGTGAGCATGTCGGTACGCGGAACCATGATGGAGCGGATGCGCACATCATCCATGTCAAACACGGACTGTACCATCTGCGCCTCGTCGTCCTCAATAGTTTCAGCGTCGGAGGCGCGCTCCAGGAACTCGCGTAGCTCCTCCTCATCAAAGACACCGGCAGGCGCCTCGGTGGACCGGGCCGGACCGATGCGCGCCGAGAGCCGATCTAGCAGCCCGGTAGCCGGGCTCAGAAGGATCGACAGGTAGTGCACCGGGCGGGCCAGCATACGAATCGAAGCGACCGGACGGTTGCGACCCACCGAGCGAGCCAGCACGTGCAGGATCGGATAGCCCACCAAAGCTACTAGCGCCAGGGTCAGAAGGGCCGCTAGGGCGTGCACCTCCACAAGATCGAGCAGGAAGGTCATGGTGGCGAGCACCGCTACGGCCGCCGCAATCAAGCGGGTCAGACGTAGCGGATGGGTATACGCCTCCGATGCGCCGTTGAGGGTCGAGCGTTCCCGGGTGGGCTGCCACCGCCTCTTCGGCCTCGGTATGCGGTAGGTACGTGAATGCAGTCTCGGCGATAGCCGCAACCACCGTCAGAGCGAGGGCCACGACAGCCAGGGAAAGGGATAAGAAAATACCCACGCCACTCCCCTAGTGATGAGTCTCAACTGGAGCCGGCCGCCCCAGGAACTCTTCAAGGATTGACCGCTGCAGGCCAAACATTTCGGCCTCTTCTTCGACGGTACCGTGATCGTAACCCAGACAATGCAGAATACCGTGGGTGGTTAGCAGGCACAGCTCATCCAGAGTGCTATGACCGGCATCTGCGCCCTGACGTGCGGCAACGGGCGGGCAGAGGATAATATCACCGAGCATACCGCTGGTGGGGTTCTCTTCGGTGCCGGGTTCCAACTCGTCCATGGGAAAACTCATCACGTCGGTGGGCCCGGGTAGATCCATCCACTCAAGGTGCACGCGCTCCATCTCTTCTTCGTTTACGATGGCGATGGAGAGGTAGGTATCCTGAGCTAGGTGCATGCGGTTGAAGGCATGCTCAACCAGACGGGTTAGAACTGCAGTATCGACCGCCTCGAAAGATTTACGGATGAATGCGTCGGTCGCCTCACCGGCGCCGGTAGCCGGATCCTCAATATCGAATTCGAGTTCTGCCACGCTTAGCGTCCTTCCGAGCTGATCTGTGCATTACCGGTCTGTTTAGCGTTCTGGCTACCCGAGCGATCAGCCTGCTTTTCAGAGCCTCCATTAATGCCGGCACGGTCCAGTAGCTTTTCGGCTGCCGCCTCAATGGTGGCACGCTTGACCTTACGGTTGCGTTTGCGTTCCATTGCTTTCTGATCCTCACCCCACTGGTTGTAGGCTGAGACAATATTTGAGACCAGGGAGTGGCGTACCACATCGGAGGATTCGAGGATGCTGAAATGAATATCCTCTACACCGTCCAGGATATTGCGCACCTGTTTCAGGCCGGATGCGGCACCGCCGGGCAGATCAATCTGGGTGATATCGCCGGTAATGACCATCTTCGAGCCGAAGCCCAGACGGGTCAGGAACATTTTCATCTGTTCGGCGGTAGTGTTCTGCGCCTCGTCCAGAATAATGAATGCTTCATTGAGGGTGCGGCCACGCATGTACGCCAGCGGCGCAACCTCAATCGTACCGGCTTCCATGAGTTTGGGAATCGTCTCGGGTTCGAGCATATCGTGGAGCGCATCGTAGAGCGGCCGCAGGTACGGGTCAATCTTGTCATTGAGCGTACCGGGGAGGAAGCCCAGGCGCTCACCTGCCTCCACAGCGGGGCGGGTCAGGATAATACGGTTCACCTCGTGGCTCTGTAGAGCCTGTACAGCCTTAGCCATGGCCAGATAGGTTTTACCGGTACCTGCCGGGCCAATGCCGAAGATGACGGTGTTTGCGTCAATAGCGTCGACGTACTTCTTCTGGTTAATGGTCTTGGGGCGAATCGTGGTGCCGCGTGTAGAGAGAATACTGGTCGACAGCGAATGGGCCGGGTTACTCAGTTCGTCGCCGAGCATGCCCATGAGGCGGTGAATCACCTGCACGGTAATTTGCGTGTCGTGACTGGAGAGCACGCGTAGCTCGTTGAGTAGCTTGGCGGCGGTGTTGACCGCCTCGGAGGGGCCGGTAATGAGCACATCCAGGTCTTTGGGGTGAAGACTGATTTGCTCAAAGTAATCTTCAATAATGGCTAGGTGCGCGTCCTGCGGACCGAGCACGGCGATCATCTCGGCGGCACTTTTGAAGGATACGGTGCGCGCGGTCGAGAGCGGTCGAGAGGTGGTCATATGAGCTCCTTGGCTAGTATTGCGTCTTTAAGTATAGAGGAGTGCGGCAGGTCACGACCGGGCGGGGGGATTGAGGCATCTGGATCAGCGGAGCCGACCAACCCCGTCAGAAACGCAACCAACGAGCATCTTCCTTTACCAGCGTCCCAGTGCCACGTTCAGAACGCACATGGCGGCCGAACCCGCCGTGGAGGAACGCAGCACTTCATCCCCGAGTAGAGCCAGTTGCGCGCCGGCAGTCGTAAAGAGCTGCACCTCACGGTCGCTAATACCACCCTCGGGCCCAACAATAAGGTAAATCTCCTCGGGCAGATCTCCGGATTTAACCAGGCGGCCGGCCAGAGCGCTTAAACGTTCAACGGCCTGCTCGTGCAGAATAAATACGGCTGCGGACTGTTTAGAGTCCTCCCCAGCGACCTCCTCAATGAGCTCGACAAGGTCAGCGGTGGAGTACAAGTCGTACACCTCGGGAATTAGCGCACGACGGGACTGTTTAGCGGCCGCGGTGACCGTATTCTGCCATTTCGCGTGAGCTTTAGCGGCGCGTTCACCCTTCCAGCGCACGATGGACCGGTCCGCGCTCCACGGCAGTACACCAAATACGCCCAGCTCAGTCGCAGTCTCAATAGCGAGTAGGTCGCGCCCCTCCTTCGCTAGGGCCTGTACCAGGTAGATAGCAGGGACGCGACGCTCCTCACGTAGCTGCTGCACCTGAACGTTTACCCCATCGGTGTGAATGGAACCAACAGAACCGATGGCACGGCGGCCCGTACCGTCACCCAGATCAATGCTCTCTCCGACGTCCAGGTGTTTGACGAGGGCATGCTTGCCCTCCGACCCGGTCAGCACAAAAATTGCGCCCGGGGTCAGCGCATCGTACTCTTCGGGACTGATATAGAAGATGGGGGCACTCATAGCTCTCCTTGAGGATGCGGGTCACATGCGATATGCAGTGACAGGACGAATGCGGCGGGTTTCGGCTCAATACCGCACCCGCCGCATCCTTTAGCTGTTATGGGGTAGAAAATCCTACTTGAACTGGTCCTTCAGTCGGGAGAAGAGGCCACCGCGGTGCTTCACCTGGGAACCTTCGGTGAGCGACTCACCGCGCTGGGAAGCGAACTGGCGCAATAGCTCGCGCTGCTCCTCCGTCATATCGGTGGGGGTGAGCACCTGAATGCGCACCATCAGGTCACCTCGGCGTTCGGAACCGAGTACGGTCGCGCCCAGTCCATTCAGGGTGATCACGTCACCGCTCTGCGTGCCGGCGGGGATATTTATCTGCTGCTCACCATCGAAGGTATTCAGCGGAATTACGGTGCCCAGTGCGGCCGCCACCATGGGGATTTTCACGACCGTGACCAGGTTATCGCCCTCGCGGGTAAAGTACTTGTCGCGCTTGACGTTCAGATCAACGTACAGGTCACCGTTGAGGCCACCGTACAGGCCGGCTTCGCCCTTGCCGCGCAGGCGGATGCGGGCCTGGTCGTGTACACCGGCGGGAATGCTGAAGGTTATCGGAACGTCTTCGCGTACGCGTCCCTGGCCCTGGCATTCGGCGCAGGGAGTCTTAATGATTGTGCCGTAGCCGTGGCAGTCGGGGCACTCGACCTGCTGCATGACGGTGCCGAGGATGGACTGAACACGGCGTTGCATGAAGCCCTGGCCGGAGCAGGTGGGGCAGGTTTCGGGGCGGGTGCCTTCGGCGGTACCCTCACCATTACAGGACTTGCAGGTCACGGCGGAGCGACGCTCAATGGTCTTCTCTACACCGAACACGGCTTCCTGCAGGCTAATGGAGACCGTAATCAGGTCATCCTGGCCCTGACGCATGCGGGATGCGGGGCCTCGGGCTCCGGCACCTCCGGCAAACATATTCAGCAGGTCCTCGAACCCACCAAAGCCACTAAACCCGCCCGGGTAGCCGCCCGCGCCTCCGGGGTAGCCAGCGCGACCCTGCTCATCACCGGTGGTGTCGTAGTTGCGACGCTTTTCGGGGTCGGAGAGTACCTCATAGGCGAGGGTGACGCGCTTGAACTCCTCGGCGGCCTCCTCGGAGGGGTTAACGTCCGGGTGTAGCTGACGCGCCTTCTTGCGGTAGGCCTTCTTAATTTCTTCGGGGCTTGCGTCATTCGAAACGCCGAGAGTGTCGTAGTGACTCATGTGTCTCTTTGTGCTTCCTTTCGTGCTGTAGATACAGCGGCACTCGATAAGCGCACCGCCAATAATGGTCGTATCAATTCTAGGGGATAGCGTACAGTAGAAGATACAATAGCAGGGTTAAAAGGGGCCGCTCCCGCTATCCGCTTAACTGTGCGGTGTGCGCGGTAGCCTACCGTGAAGGAGAGGATTTTCTTTGACTCACCATTCCCCCTACGGCTGGGGTGCACAGGACCTAAGTACCTCCCGTCTGAACCACCAGCCGCCGCCTCCGCGTAAGGTGCCGCTACAGCGCGGCCTGCTCATTGAGGACATTAACGGCTGGGTGGGCGAGGTGGTGCGTGCCGAACGTATTGGCGGCGCTATCTTCTTTGGTTTGGAGGATGCGAAGGGCCGGGTCAAGAACTTTCCGCTAGGCCCCGGCTATCTCATTGACGGTGAACCGGTTGAAATTGTCGCCCCGGCCCCGGCGAAGACCCCCAAACGCACGCTGTCCCGTTCCGGGTCAATCGCGGTGAAGAACGCCCCAGCGAAGGTTGCGCGTGCATCCCGCATCTGGGTTGAGGGTCTGCACGATGCCGAATTGGTAGAGAAGGTTTGGGGGCACGACCTGCGTGTGGAAGGTATCGTGGTTGAGCCGCTACACGGTGTGGATGATTTGGCCGGTGCAGTGCGTGCCTTCTCCCCCGGCCCCGGCCGTCGCCTAGGCATCCTGGTGGATCACCTTATTGAGGGAACGAAGGAGCAACGCATTGTCGTGGAAGCGCTGGCTGTGCCTGGCGCGGCCGGGCACGTAAAAATTGTGGGTCATCCGTTTATTGATATCTGGCAGGCCGTTAAGCCCTTGGTGCTGGGCCTAAAAGCGTGGCCTCAGGTGCCGCGCGGCGAGGATTTTAAAAAATGTACGTTGCGCCGCCTGGGCCAACCTCACGAAACGCAGGCGGATGTAGCTCAGGCATGGAAGCACATCCTCTCTCGGGTCGATTCGTACTCTGACCTGGACCCGACGTTACTGGGGCCGGTGGAGTCGCTCATAGATTTTATTAACCAACCGGGTACCAAGGAAAAGCGGAGGTCGAAGTTAGTTTGCTCAGAACCGTTTTTCTGTCAGACGTTAACAGTTATTCACTCGGCTCGCAGGCGGTACAATAGTTGAGCGCCCTCGCGTATCCGTCGCGGTGCCGGCGTTCACTACTCTCTGGGTCACCACCGCTCAAACAAACTGCCGTATACCGGCAGTCTCACCGCTTTGGTGACTATCACAAGACACTACGAACGAACCAGGATTTTCGTGACTAACGACGTTCGCCCGGTCACCGGGCATCATCAGAAGAATCACAAGATTAGCGTGATTCAGGATCGCAACCGCGCCACTCTTGCACATTTCGGTGGCATCCTCGGCATTATTCCCTCCGCAGCGGTTTTCTATGTGAGCCGCAGTAATGCACCTTTCTCCGAGCAGGAGGCCCGCGAGGCCATGAACTTCACCCTCGTGCCTTCCCTGCTCATTGTGTTCTTCTTGCTTCTGAGCCTTATTCCCCCGCTGAATAGTATTGCTCTGTTGCTGGTGACAATCGTGTGGCTCTTTATGACCCTCGGTTCGCTGCGCGCCGGTATTGAGGTAAATCGCGGTGAGCCGTACAGCTACCGCATTAATCCGCGACTGCTCGATAAGTTCATCGCGCATAACTAAGCTTCGTGCCCAGAATTTCGGGGCCGCTGGATTCGGCTTATCCCCAAATGAATTGAGTACGATACATCTGAGGTATAACTGTAGGGGCCCGCACAGATTGCTGTGCGGGCCCCTACAGTCTTATGCCATCGGTCATCGTTTTGATGACTGGCCAATCTCCCCTTTTGTGGAACTCGAGTTAAACGATCGTGAGCCCCTGTTACCAGGAGCCCACAACCGTATTCACTCAACTTCAGCAAAGACGAGA
>CAUQVM010000048.1:0-11133 GCA_963521575.1 uncultured Rothia sp. | reverse complement strand
CAGCATTTCACGCATAGTTACGACGGGCATGTCGTCTCCTTTGTGGTGCCGCGCGAGCCTCCCGTTCGGGCCAGCCCAACGCGCGCATAGTAGTTATCGGTTTGTCCTGGCGGCGGTTAGCTTGCACGGGTTACCCGTACGGCTCAGGCCCTGACCACCCCGGTTGGGTGGACCGAAGGTCCCTTATCGTCACCCCAAGAGGAGGGGGCTTCGCTCACGCCGCGCGTCGTCAGTGATGCTGGGCGGAACCCCTCGAAGAGGGAGAATACCCGCGCAGGCACACTGCAATACGACATTGTACCGTATATTCCACGATTAATCCGCCCCCTCTCTTATAGATCTTTCCGAAGCCTCGACAGTCTCTCCTGAGCACTCACCCGCGGGTGGGTTACCTGTGGATGGACGCTCCGGAGCCTCCAGCGGAGCGGTTATCCACAGATTCAGAATGAAAGCAGTATCCGGTACCCAAAGCGTGGTGCGATGGAGGTATGAGAAATATTGCCCTAATTCTGCGCCCTACCCGCCCGAGGCACCTCCCGCGCCGGGCACGCCGAGTATCCTCCGCGCACCGTGCCTTCCTCACGGGTGCCAGCTGTGTGCTCTGGTGCGTCACTTCTCTCGGAAACCCGCATCCGGTGAAAGCACAGGGCGAACACCTCCTCTCCTCCGAGTCCGTATCGGTTTGGGTCACCTCCCAGCGAGCACGCTACCGCTCCCCCCGTCGCTGTTCCCAAGCCGCAGGTTATCCACCCCTTCGAGAAACCGGAACACCGTTGGAGTCCCGGACACCGAGGTGTGGACCTGGCGGTGCCCGAGAACGACCACGCTATCTACGCGCCAGCAGACGGAACCGTGGTCTTTAGCGGCCGGGTAACGAACCGTCAGGTTCTGGTGGTGGCGCACCCGGATGGACGGCGTAGTAGCTTCGAACCGGTCCAGGAGGCTCTCCCTGCCGGAACACGGGTGCGGTCCGGAGAAAAAATCGGCACGGTGGACGCGCGCGCCGCCGCGGGCGAGAGGGATACCGAGAACCTCGCACCGGACGAAGGCCACGAACGCCCCTACCGGCGTTGTTCAGTCCTTTGCCTCTACTGGGGTGTACGGCAAGGAGGGAAACGCGGGGACGGCTCAGGCCGTGATGCCGAGTACATCAATCCTCTGATTCTTCTGGGGGCGAGGGAACCGAGCATTCTGCTGCCAATACCCGGCGGGTACTAGCTCCTCCCCGGGTTAACGACGAAGGCCCGCCGTCTTCCGGGTAGGAGACGGCGGGCCCTAGGCTTTACGCGCCGCGGAGAATTGCATCCACCGCACATTGGCGCCACCGCTTATTGCAGAATATCGCCATCGCTCTGAGGAGGTTGCAGGTTGGGGTTACGCGGGTTTGGATTACCCTGAACGGGGTGACTTTGAGCGGGTATGACCACCGTCGGGTCACTATCCTCCTGGGCGTAGTTATCCTGCGCCCGATACCCGTAAGCACCCTGTTGCGGTGTGAAGACCCGGGTCGGTGAATCGTCATCGGTCGCATAGGGGTCGCTCTGTTGCGGACGGTAGCCACCCTGAGCCGGATACGGGGGCTGGGCAGGCTGGGCCGGGTATGCTTGCGAGTGCTGATAGCCACCTTGCGGGTAGGGGCCCGACTGCGGGTCCATACCGTGGGTAGCACCGGCGGCACCGGCCGTGGGAACTGCGGTTACGGTGTAAGCAGCCGCAGTAGCCGCACGTCGTTCACGGCTCTGCTGGCGAGCCGCCGCAATCTTCTTGCGGAAGAGGAAGAGCACTAGCAGAATCAGTAGAATGAGCGCCAGAATCACAGCGTCCACTATCACGTCGGTCAGGCTCATGCCGGAAGCAGGAATAGTTAGGCCGGAGGTGTTATTTACGCCTCGAGCGGTCTTGACGCTCAGCTCACCACCACTCACCGTAAGCTGTACCTGCGCACTCCTTGCCGTGCTATTCGCGGCATCCACCTTCTGCTGGTCTAGCGACGAGAGGGGCGGTGCCTTGAAGGTGAGCTCGAAGGGAGCCGAGTAGTAGGTACCCAGCTTCGAGGAAAGCTTATTCGAAGGATTCACCGTGTACTCGGTACCGAAGGGGTGGTAGCCGCCGGGACGGGTCAGGGTAATCTTTGAACCGGGCAGGTAGGAGTCCAGGCGCCGGTTGAACTCACCTTCGTCCTTGCCATGCACCTTCACGCTCACAACGGTAGCGTCACCGTCCTGGTGTACTTCGGTCTCATTATCACCACCGCCGGCAAAGACGTCCTTGAGTTTCTGCTCGGCACCGGAGATATCCTCCGTGGGGAAGGAGTAGAGGAATCGAGCCTCCATCGAACCATCCAGGCCCAGGGATATGGCAATCTTCACGCTCTTCATCTCGATGTGACGCGAAGAGACGAGGGTGAAGGAAGGCATGATTTTGTTCGAGGACTCCGAAGAGGAGGACGAGGAATCACTGCGATAGCTCTTATCCGAACTATCCTTCAGGATCATGCTTACACCGTAACCATCCGGGGAGCACAGCAGGGAACAATCCAGAGTACCCGAAACGCTCTTCACAACATTGAAAGAGCCGTTATCCTCGGTGACCTCGCGGCTAAAGGACAAATCGGTGGTGCCCGCACCGAATAGCTTCTTAAGCTTATCGCTCAGGTCCTGTCCGGAGGAAGCGGTGAAAGTCAGGGTACGGCCAGTCTCTTCCTTGGCTGCACCGGTCGAAGCGGGAGGAGCGGAAGTCTTCGCCTGGGTAGTTTCCAGCCCCTTCTTCAGCTCAGAACCCTCGGGCTTGACCTGGTTCAGGTAGGCATCAATCGTGGAGGAGGTCTCGGAACTCATAATCTCCTTCGCGACGAAGGAAACCACAACCGAGTAGCCATCTCCCTTTTCGGCCGCTTCAATGAAAACATCGCGGAAGCCGCGGTCCTGCACATCTTTTGCGGAAATCTTGGAACCGCCGGAGTTCTTCACTTCCTTATCGCCCAGTTTTACGGTAGTGTCACCATCGCTACTGAACACGCTGTTCTTATTCGAAGCGGGAACTACACCGTCCATCACCAGTGCTTCGGGAACCCAGCCGAGCAAATCACTCGAGGTGAAGTTTTCTTTCACCTGAAAACCCTTCACCAGACCCTGCTCGCTGTTAACGATGCTAATCTGCGGCTTAATATTGGAACCCGAAGCGTTGAGTAGAGCGGTCACCTTGGAGCGGTACTCAGCCACCGAGGAGAAGGACACCTTAAAGGTTGCGCGAGCCTTCTTGCCCTCAGTCTGAATACCTTCGTAGTCCAGCCCATCGGGCAGATGCTTGCGGACGGAGGCGTCCAGCGCCTGAGTACCACCCTTAATCTTCTCCTGGTTATCCTTCAGATTGAAGGAGACCAGCATGGTGCGGGTACCCTTCTCAGCGCCTTCCAGGCCCAGCTGAGTCTCAATCCTCGCACCGCAGGCGCTCAGAATCAATGCCGCAATGCTGAGCAAAATTGTCAGGATTATCCAGCGCGGGTGGGTAGCGCGCTGTGCAGTACTCGCCATTGTCATCGTAGTTACTCCCCTAACCCATAAGCCGGACGGCAACGTAGTAGGTAATAAGCGACGCCAAAACCCACGCGGTGCTCAGCAGGGCGTGCATGATAATCGGCGACTTCACGGAGTGCCCCAGGCGGTTCAGGCCCAGGTAGATGAGGACCTCACCGGAAAACACGCCAAAGGACAGTAGAAGCACCACCAGTAACATCAGGAAAAATAAACCATCAGCGCTACGAAGCGTACCGGAGAACAGAATCAATAGGTTGAGCATCAGGTACACGGGGATGAGCGGCATCACCGACACCGATACCGCGTGCATTGAGGCACTGAAGGAGGCAGGAACCTTGCCAATACGAGCGGTGAGCATGAGCTGCATGCCTCGCAATACCTGAATACCAAAAATGGCGAGCGCCAAAATAATAAAGGCCAGGATGATGCGTCCAAGAGGAACAACCGGTGTGGCGTATAGGCTCGTTGAAGAAGCACCCAGGGTGAGGAAAGAACGGATGAAGTATGCCATGGCGTTGGAAATCGTCAGGAGCACCTGGGTCAAAAACAGTGAGCTCACAATAGCCTGCAGGGCGTTGGGGATAACCCAGCCCCATAGGCCGGATGCGGCTAGACGGTTGTGCGCGTCACCGGGCTTACTACTCAAGACATCTAGGAGGGCATCCCAGGTGGACTTTAGGGTGGTCACCGCGGGATTCGGGGCAGTGGGCAGATAGGGCGGCTGGCCGGGAACCTGGTCTGCGCTCTGGCTGGGTTGGGTCGGCGGGGCGCCAAGATGGGGCTGGCCTTGCGAAGACTGATCCTGCACCGGCGGAACTGACTGAGCGGTGCTTGGCGGGGCTGCGTCCGTGGGGGCAACGCCTTGCTGGGGTGGCCTCTGGGCCTGCGCGGAGTCCTGCACCGGTGCGGTGTCGCCGCCGTAGCCTCCCGAGGCGACACCTCCCTGTTCGTTCGGGATTTGGGGAGTATTCTCTGACATCGAGATCCTCATCATATGATGTGTGTGGGTAAACACATACCTTTCGCACCGCTTACGCTGGATGGGTCACTATCGAAGCTGGAGGTGTGTTTACGGTCTCTTCCGATATAAGACTCTTCCACCCTACCGCATTCGCATAATATGTGCTCTTCTGCTCGTCATTCGGCAACTTATCGCATTGTAGATAACAATGATGAGACACGTGTGCATCAAAAAATTCTTCTTCCCGGCACGAAAAAAGCCCCGCCCGTCGACAAGTGGGTGAAGTCGAGGGGCGGGGCCGTAGGGAGTGCGGGGCTCGAACCCGCGACCAAGGGATTATGAGTCCCCTGCTCTAACCGGCTGAGCTAACTCCCCATCCGGAGCGATGCGTTTCGCTTCAGGGTCGCATACGCACCAACATCTAGAGTACCTGAAGGCTCTCCCAGAATAAAAACATGCGTACCGTTCGGCGGGTCTTCCTCTCCCCCGCTGGGCTGCACATAGGGGCGGTAAGGCATTCTGGAGAGGCTATGGGGCGCCTCCAACAGTACTTTGCGCGGCCGCTTCTATGAGGAGCTGCGCCCTTCTTTGAGCGGCGCGATGCGAGATAACGCTTGTAGGGAGCATCGCTGACGTAGAGTTCCTCAAAGGTACGCCAGGTATTCTCCGCGCTATGGAAGCCCACAATGCGGCGAGATTCGCGGCCCATTTGCTCGCGCTCCTCAGCGGACAGGGAGAGTACGGCCGTCAGCTTCTGGGCCAGATCCTTTGCGTTATTCGGTTCAAAGAGGTAGCCATTAACCCCTTCCTCGACCAGGTGCGGCAGAGCCAGTGCATTGGCAAGTACCACGGGGGTGGATGCGCTCATTGCTTCCAGGGAGACGAGGGATTGCAGCTCGGCAGTACCGGGCTGGCAGAAGACATCAGCCATCTGATACACCTCAGGTAGCTGATCTTCGGGCACGAAGCCGCGGAAGATGACGCGGTCGGCCACGCCGCACTCGTGAGCCTTCTGTTCGAGAGCCTCGCGTAGCTCACCGCCACCGGCGATATCCAGCACGACGTGCTTGAGGGTATCCGGTAGCAGGGAGAAAGCCTCAATCAGAACATCCACGTTCTTTTCTTCGGCCAGTCGGCCCACGAAGGCGATACGTAGCTCACCGGGTACCTTACCTGCATCAGCACCCTCAGCCAATTCGTAGTCACTGATTTCAATGCCGTTGGAGACCGGCATAACGGCGCGGGTAAAGTGGCCCAGATCGCGCATTGCGTCCGCACCAATCTGGGTGGGGGTCGTCACGACGGCAGTCTTGGAGAAACAGAAGGCCATGTCCTTCCAGGTGCACTTCTCGATGAGACGCTTGACGGGTGCGGGGAAGGGCAGGAAAGGATCCAGGTTAGCGGGCATAAAATGGTTGGTCGCAATGACGCGGATACCGCGGCGCTTGGCTTGGAAAATAAGAGCGCGTCCAATAGAGTAGTGGCACTGCACGTGTACGACGTCGGGACGTACCTCATCAAGGATTCTGCCAACCTCGTGCCAGATTTCCCAGGGCATGCAGATGCGGTTAGTTTCGTGGGTCGGGGGCAGATGGGAGCGCAGGCGGTGTTCAATAACACCGTCTTCGACTTCGGTACGGTAGCTGGGGCCGGGGATGGGGCTGGCCGCAACCACATGCACAGCGTGTCCACGCTTAAGCATGGAGGTGGCGAGACGGTGACCAAATTGTGCCGCACCGTTAATATCCGGCGGGTAGGTTTCCGCGCCGATCAAAATGGTTTTTGCCTGGTCCATGACGGGGCTCCTCATCGGGTGTAGGGTGTCGGTGACTCGGTCTGGCAGCACGGTAGGTGCCGCGGTTATGCCTGTGTTCGCCGCACTCACAGGGGGTTCCCGCAGTGCTCAGCATTTGTCTATTCTACCGGGACGCGGGGCTTCTTCTTGACTGGCAGGGCAAATATATGCCGAAGTTTTGTCCTCTTAGGGCTTCTTTTGCTTTCTCGAGTCTTCGATTGGCGCAGGCCTCGGGTACGGCAACACCCCGGGAGGTAGTACCTCTCGGGGTGTTGCCGCGTGTCACCATTGAGCGATGCGCGTGGGCTTTTAGCAAAAGCTTATCGACGTAGCAGGCGGTTGAGGAAGTGCAGGACTGTTGCGACGGAAGCACCCAGTGCCGCAAAGGCCTTCCAACGTGCCTGCAGGATCTCGGGGTTGCGCACGTTCTCTGCGAGGCCTCGGCCGGTTGCTGCGGCGCTTGCAGCCACTTCGGTGGGGACAGCCTTAATAGCATCCAGGGCGAGTTGAGTGTTGGACTGTACGCCCTCTGCGTAGGACTGCAGGTCATCACGCAGGGCTGCCAGGTGCTGGCGGCGTTCTGCAGTGCGCTGCTTAAGCTCTTCGAAGGTGGGCGGCTTGGGTTCTGCTTCGCCGCGTGCCTTGCGTTCTTCGGCTTCCTGACGTGCTCGTTCTGCAGCTTCTTCGGCTTCTTTGGCCTTCTGGGCTGCACGCTCGGCCTGTTCCTGCTTCAGGCGCTCGGCGGACATGGCGGTGCCTTCCTTGAGCACGCCGAGGTCGAAGAGCAAACCGAAGATTGCGGATTCGGGCTTGAAGGGTAGCTCTGCCTTGACCTTCTTCCAACCGATCAGGGCGCTAATGGCCAGGACCAGAAGGAAGACAAAGGCAAAAATCAGTGCCGATGCCCAGTACGGCATGACGGTACCGAGGCCGAGGATGGCTGCGGCCACCAGGGCGATAATCAGGAAGAGACCGAAGACGGCGGCGACGCCGAAGAAAGCTGCACCCTTACCAACGGCAATGCCTTTGGTCTTGAGTTCGTGCTTTGCAATCTGGATTTCGTCCTTGACCTGGCTGGGGCCGAGGGCCTTGAAGGATTTGCCAGCGTCGATGATGTTCGCGACGCCGGACTTAATCCCGCTGATACCAGCAAAGAAACCCTTAGGTGCCTTGGGATTAGTAGTAGTGGTCATGACCACCTCTCCGTGACTCGTATTTGGAGGCTTCCTGTTTGCACTCCATTCTCTATATTTTAGCCCCTAGTTTTATCGGTTTGTGACGGTTTAGCAAAAGGTTACCGCTATCTCTTTGGGTATTTTTGACGTTTTGAACGCAAGTTTCAGCCGGGGGCTTAGCTTCGGAAGGATTTTTTTGATGTGCGGAGCGAAGGATTTTTCTTCTGGACTTGAACTAGCGGAATGATGATTTTCCGAGCGAATAAGTAAAAACCGCCGCCCTAGCGAGGGCGGCAGCCCGAGGGGTTACTGATTCAAACCAGAGGAACAGATAAAGCAATAACCCCCGAGACGAAGCCTCAGGAGTTCTTGTTTTATGAACTCCCCCGACTGGACTCGACCAGACGAAGTTAGGTGTGGGCGCCCCAGCGCCTGCACCTAACGGAGAGGTTACTGTGTTCGAGTCCCATCGGGAAAACGGAAAAGCCTCAGAACTTCATCCTGAGGCTTTCAATATTTGCTCCCCCGACTGGACTCGAACCAGTAACCCTTCGATTAACAGTCGAATGCTCTGCCAATTGAGCTACGGGGGATTATTCTGTTTTCATTGCCGGTTTCCCTTGCAACGAGTAATAACTATACCGGGGTTTTAAGCACTCCGCAACTCAATTTACTATGAAATACATCATATATATTGGGGGGTGTTACGAACCCACTCCCCGGTTCGGTTTAGCCTTACCGAGCAGTGAGTTGGCGGCGGCGCATTTCAAGCTCCAGAAGTTGGCGTTGTACCGCTTCGAACTCTTCATCGTCCGGGTTGGCGCTGAGCTGTTCCAGGCGCATCATCAGGTCAGATTTTTGGCGGGCAATCTGCTGCTCAAAGAGAGCGTTGAGAGTACCGGTCACAAAATCGGGCAGACGCTCGATGCTACTAACCGGTAGCGGCGAGACGGCAAGCTCCGCAATGGCGGGGTGCACGCCCTCCACTGCGCCAGAACGCACGCAGTTAACCCATTCAATGCCGGGGGTGGGAGCCATAACGATGGCAGCGTAAATAATACCGGCGGCTACCTCGCGGTGGGTGCGGTAACGGAACTGCACGGTGGCGAGAGTGCGCCACTGCTCCACGCTGATGAGCTCGGGGTGCTGCAGGGCAATCTCCAGGGCAGCCTTCTCGAGGCGCGCGATGGGGTCGGTCGGGTCGGGGGTAAGGAATTCCTCGACGGCGACTGCGGTCGGCTGAGGCTGGGGTGCGGCTGGCTGGATACTGGTCGGCGGGTGCACGGCAGCGTTCTGACCGGCGTAGGCGCTCTGCGCGGCATAATCCTCGGGAGGCGGCGCATCGTAGCCGGGGTCGTAAGGTGCTTCAATCGAATAGCCGGGGCCACCGGTCAGGCCCTGCTCGGGTAAACGCTCGTAGCGCGGGATGGCGGGGGCGTCCAACTGCCGGGTGCGCGGGCGCTTTGGATGGTTTTGGGCGTAGGCGACGGCACGCTGGATTTCGTCGAGTTCCAGCCCGAGCTGTCCGGAGACCTTGCGCATATAGGCGGGACGAAGGTCACAATCCTTAATGCCGGCAATAATGGGGGCGATGGCGCGCATGGCGAGCACGCGACCTTCCAGAGTACCCAGGTCGTACTTGGCGAGAGTTGTATCAATAGCGAATTCGAAGAGGGGACGGCGCGAAGCGATGAGAGAGCGCACGGCAACATCTCCCCTGTGCAGGCGCAGATCACAGGGGTCCATACCGTCTTCGGCCACGGCCACGAAAGTTTGGGCGACAAAGCGCTGATCTTCTTCGAAGGCGGCCATAGCCGCCTTTTGACCGGCGGCGTCCCCGTCGAAGGTAAAGATGATTTCTCCGCCGGAGCCGTCATCGGTAATCATGCGGCGCACCATTTTAATGTGTCCGGGTCCAAAAGCGGTGCCGCAGGTGGCTACGGCGGTGGTGATGCCAGCCAGGTGGGCGGCCATAACATCGGTATAGCCCTCCACAATGACAACCTGCTTGGTCTTGGTCATCTCGCGCTTAGCCAGGTCAATCCCGTAGAGCACCTGGGATTTCTTGTACAGCTGCGTTTCGGGGGTGTTGAGGTACTTAGGGCCCTGGTCATCATCAAAGAGGCGGCGGGCACCAAAGCCAATAGTCTCCCCCGCAATGGTGCGAATGGGCCAGATAATGCGGCCGCGGAAGCGGTCGTAGAGACCGCGGTTACCCTCGGAGAACATACCGGTAGCCTTGAGTTCCTCGTCAGTAAAACCCTGGGTGCGCAGGTGTTTGAGCAAGTGGTCCCAGCCACGCGGGGCGTAGCCCACACCGAAGTGGCGAGTCGCGGCGGGATCGAAGCCGCGGGCGCCCAGGAAGCGCTGCGCCTCCTGGGCCTCAGCGCTGTAGAGGTTGCGTTCGAAGAACTCGGCGGCAATTTTATGTGCATCCAGCAGGCGGCGACGCAGACTGGCCTCGTAGCGGTCGCCGGGTTTGCCCCCCTCGTAGTGCAGGGTGTAGCCGATGCGAGCAGCCAGGCGCTCCACAGTTTCGGCAAACCCCGTGTGCTCCATGGCCATCATGAAGTCATAGACATCGCCGGACTCGCCACAACCGAAACAGTGGTACGAACCCACCTGCGGGCGCACGTTAAAGGAGGGCGTGCGCTCGTCGTGAAACGGGCACAGCCCCTTGTACGTGCCGATACCCGAGCTCTTGAGGCTCACGTAGCCTTCAATAACCTCGCGAATATCGGTGCGGGCGCGTACTTCGTCGATATCTTCTTTGCGGATAAATCCAGCCATAAACTCAATTCTACGGTGGGGTTTAGCAGGTGTCGCCGCAAGGCGCTACGGGGCTACTAGTAGCGGCGGGAAGGAAGGAGCCGCGGTGCACATCAGCGCACCGCGGCAATATGGGCGGACGGGTTTAACCGCCGGAGATGTCCAGCTCAGCCTCGACCAGCCCCAGGCACTCGGCGTCACCCAGGATATGCGAATCCAGCCAGCCGTCGGGCAGATGCGGCTGCTTGGGGCTACCGGCACGACCGCGTGAACCCTCAACAGCGGCCCCCGGATAGCCAATGCTGTGATCCAGTTGAGCCAACAGCTCGCGGAAAGTGGCCAGGTCAGGAACCTGCGCCATCTTAGCGCGCAGTTCACCGCCGACCGGGTAGCCCTTAAAGTACCAGGCTACGTGCTTGCGAATCTCGCGCAGGCCGCGCACCTCATCACCGAAGGTTTCCACCAGCAACTCGGCATGACGATAAATCATATCCGCAACCTCGGAAAGAGTGGGTCGCACGCGTTCAGCCGATCCCTCAAAGGCGTTCTGCAAATCGCCGAAGAGCCAGGGGCGGCCCTGACAACCGCGGCCGATAACCACCCCGTCCACGCCGGTCTGCTCGACCATGCGCACCGCATCCTCGGCCGAGAAGATATCGCCGTTACCCAGGATCGGAACGTCAGGGATGAGCTCGCGCAGCTGGGCGATGGAGTCCCAGTCGGCCTTGCCCGAGTAGTGCTGGGCCGCAGTACGGCCGTGTAAGGCGATAGCTGCCACCCCGGCATCGCGCGCGATCTTGGCCGACTCCAGGAAGGTAATGTGGTTATCGTCAATGCCCTTACGCATCTTAATGGTCAGCGGAATATCGTTGCGGGACGCTTCCTTCACCGCGGTCT
>CAUQVM010000047.1:0-11244 GCA_963521575.1 uncultured Rothia sp. | reverse complement strand
ATTGAATACCGCATTGAACATGACACCATGGGCGAAGTTCGCGTTCCGGCTGATGCACTCTACCGTGCACAGACTCAGCGCGCAGTCGAGAACTTCCCGATTTCGGGTCAGACCCTCGAATCCGCCCATATTCGTGCGCTTGCCCTCGTCAAGAAGGCAGCCGCGACCGCCAATGAGGAACTCAAGGTGCTCGACGCTGAGCGCGCCCAGGCTATCCGCGACGCAGCGGATCTGGTAGCAACCGGTAAGTACGACGCCCACTTCCCCATTGACGTCTTCCAGACCGGTTCCGGTACCTCCTCGAATATGAACGCGAACGAAGTTCTAGCAACCCTGGCAACCCGTTCCCTGGAATCCAAGGACATTGAGGTTCACCCTAACGACCACGTGAACGCATCCCAGTCCTCCAACGACGTCTTCCCCACCTCCGTGCACGTTGCTGTGACCGAGGCTCTGGTAAAGGACCTGATTCCCGCCCTGGAGGTGCTCGCTGAGTCCCTGGAGCGCAAGTCCGCAGAGTTCAAGGACGTTGTGAAGTCCGGCCGTACCCACCTAATGGACGCAACCCCCATCACCCTGGGGCAGGAGTTCTCCGGCTACGCCGCAACCGTGCGTTACGGCATTGAGCGTGTGAACGCTTCCCTGCCCCGCGTGGCTGAAGTTCCCCTGGGTGGTACCGCCGTGGGTACCGGTATTAACACCCCGGCTGGCTTCTCGGCTCGTGTGATTGAGTTGCTTACTGAGGAGACCGGCCTGCCCCTGACCGAGGCCCGTAACCACTTCGAGGCTCAGGCTAACCGTGACGGCCTGATTGAGGTTTCCGGTCAGCTGCGCACCCTGGCGTACGGCCTGATGAAGATCAGCAACGACATCCGCTGGATGGGTTCGGGCTCGAATACCGGCCTGGGCGAGCTGCACATCCCCGATCTGCAGCCCGGTTCCTCGATTATGCCCGGTAAGGTCAACCCCGTGATTTGTGAGGCAACCATTCAGGTTGCCGCTCAGGTGATCGGTAACGACGCAACCATTGCCCTGTCCTCTACTAACGGCGCGTTTGAGCTGAACGTAGGTATCCCGGTGATGGCTGCTAACCTGCTGCAGTCGATCCGCCTGCTCGCTAATGTTTCTCGCGTTGCCGCTGAGAAGATGGTTGATGGCCTGACCGCTAACGTTGAGCGTTGCCGCTTCCTGGCTGAGGCTTCGCCGTCGACCGTGACCCCGCTGAACAAGCTGATTGGTTACGAGGCTGCTGCGAAGATTGCTAAGTACTCGGTTGCTCACAAGGTGACCGTCCGTGAGGCAGTTGTGGCTCTGGGCTACGTGGAGCGCGGCGAAGTGACTGAGGAGCAGCTGGATGCGGCTCTGGACGTCACCAAGATGCTGGGCAACTTCTAATCTCACCCACCTGAACCTCGGTTGAGGTTCGCGGCTTAACCATAGAGGGAGGGGCGACTCGCCATGACGGCGGGTCGCCCCTCCCTCTGTCTGTGTTCTCTGCCTAGTCATTGAGTTGGCAGCAGATTCTCACTATTGTTCAACGATATTGAACACTTTGAACTGTTTATAGTGGACCAGCGTGTAGATGAGGCAGAGTACAGCCGGGATACTCACGACAAGCGCAGCGTTGAAGGAGCCGAGATGGTCAAGCATCAGTGCTACCGCGCCCATGGAGTACAGCGTTCCTAGCCCAAACACGGCACCGTCAAGGGAGCTGGCACGCCCCAGTAGCTCATTCGGTGTAATGCAGTCACGCAGATTGTTGGAGAAGATGAAAGCCGATGCCCATCCCACGTCCAGGATGAAGAGCAGGGCGCCGAGCACTACAGGGTTATTGCTGACGGTGACAAGCGATATTCCGAGCAGGGATACGACATTGGCGACCAGCAGCATTCCTCGTGTGTTCTCGAAAGAGAGGAAACGATCGATGATGAGCGCCGCGACAATACCGCCGATACCACTGCAGGCCATAATCATGCCTACCACTGAGGCTTCAAAAGTGAGTTCCTCGTACAGGCGGTAAATAATGATGAGTGAATACGATGCTATAGCTGCCGCCAAGAAGAACGTGTAGACAAGGATAAGTCTCTGCGGGGCGCCGGAGAACATGTATTGGATACCGTCAAACATGCGGTGAATAAACCCATGTTGTGCGGTTTCGCGTTGCTCAGTTTTAGCTTCCATCTCTACGGATGGCAACGTTGCGTATGAAATAGTTGCCGCTCCGAAAAGGAGCACCGGGACGATAAGACCGACCGTTGCGCCCGCGACAAGAACAATAAATCCTGCTGCAGGGGGCGCAATAATTGCGGATATTCCCTCGCAAATTTCACGACGTGCGTTGTATGAAAGAAGGTTTTCTCGTCCGAGAAGCTGCGGGATATATCCTGCTTCTGAGGCAGCAGCCAGCTCGGAGAAGACACCGCTCACAAATCCTAGTGCGGCGATGGCGAACCATGACAGCATATGCTGCTCAATCATCAACGCCAAGGTAAGGATGCTGAGGACGTTTACTGCCCCGGCAATCACAATCATAGGTTTTCGAGGCAGACTATCCGATAGGGTTGCTAGCGGATATGCCAAGGCGATATTGGGGATTTGCATGGCTACCACCATCACGCCGGCCAGCCCAATTTCGCCTGTACTAGCGAGAATCGCAATGGGTAGGGCGAAGGAATATATTCCTGTACCCACCAGAGAGCTGATAAGGGCTACGTAGATTCTCCAGGGTATTTTATGTGTTGTCATGCCTTACTCCTTCCAGGACGCGTCAAAATAGCGACCAAGAATTGCGATGAGCACAATGAGCCTAGTTCACAGAAAAATGGCATGCCTTAAAAGATTTATAGGCAGAGCAAAAGGAAAGCGACCGCGCTCACCAGAACATCACGTGAACGAATTTTTCTCGGGTTACTGACTAATACGGGGCCGTCACTCCCAATGTAACCCGCGTCATATATAAAGCATCTCATGTGTACCACTCATAACTCGATACACAGGCACAACTTAAAGTAAAAAAGACATAAACAAGGCAAAGCCACAGCAAAACTTGGGATTTTAGCTCTTCAGTCCCACAGAAAAACAGGAAGAACCACCCACCAATACCATGTAACAAACTGTCACAAAAATGAGGGAGGGGCGACTCGCCTTGCCGGGGGGTCGCCCCTCCCTCTGTCTGTGCACGCCTCATTCAGCGGCTTTCACAGAGTCTATTAGCCGGTCTAGTACTCTTCCGGCGGCACCGATTCCAGCCCAAAACGGCAGTGGCCATCATAGTTCAGCGCCGCATCAATACGGTCCAGCATCCGCTCCGAAAGCAACGCACGCTCCGCCGGGTCGGACACATCCACCCAACGCGCCTGCGAAGACTCCTCATCGTTCACCTTCGCCTCACCAGAAACCCAGCGGCACAAGAACGTATGATCCAAGAACTGGCAACGGTCACCATTACCGAACTGCATCGGCGGGTCAGCCTTCACCTGCGCCAGCTCCAGCACCTCAATCTGCACGTTCGCCTCCTCCTGCGCCTCACGCAGGCAGGTCAGTGCGGGGCTCTCCCCCGGGTCCACAATGCCAGTAATCGGGGTCCACGCCCCGTTATCGCTACGGCGCACCAGTAGCACCTTAGAATCCTGCTCACGGTACACAACAGCCGTCGCGCCGGACAGCCACAGGTAATCCGAGCCAATCCGCTCACGCAACTTACGGATAAAGGGAGGAGTAGGCATAACATCAACCTTTCAAAAGCCCCGGCGCGGTCTTACCGGGAAAATAGGTACCGGGCCATAGCGCAGTGGCCCGACGGTGAGCGATGACGGATTTGAGGGGGAACTCTACAACGGAATTTACCATAGAGAATACGCCGGAGCCGCCATCGCCACCAAGGCGCCCAAAAGCATAAACGGGCCAAAGGCAATGCGGGTACTACCCCGCACCTTGGTAAACAGTACCAGCGCTGGGGACACCAAACCACCGGCAAGGAAGGTAACCAGCGACGCCCACCCGAGATTTGCCCAGGACAGGTACCCGAGCACACCGCCCAGGATTCCGGCCAGCTTCACGTCCCCGCGACCCAGCGCGCCGAAAGACAGAATGCGCAGAAGCCCGTAACAGAACCACAGCACCAGACCGGCACCAATCACACGCCAAATATCAGCGGGGCGACCGGCCAGCAGAAGCGCAACAGGCAACGCCGTATAGGTAGCGATAGCCAAAGGAATCAGGATGCGGTGCGGTAGCCGGTGTTCCCGCACGTCAATACGCCACAGACGCAAGGCACACCATAGGAAATACAGCAGGTAGCTACCGAGCACCAGTGCAGCCGCGTGGAGGCAGCCCCGGCGGAGTAGAGGCGGCTCAGCTCGTCTAACATGAAACGTCCATTCTTCGTTGAAGGGTGTCTATTGGCAGAGTGCTCGGTACAGGGTGTGCGGTGATGTGCCGACCATAGATAAGCGGGACAGAGGTGAATCCTAGGAATAGTGCCTAGGAACCGAAGCGGCGGGAGCGGTTCGCGTAATCGCGCAGGGCCTGCAAGAAATCAACACGCGTGAAGTCCGGCCACAGGGCGCGACAGAAGTACAGCTCTGAATAGGCACTCTGCCAGGTCATAAAGCCCGAGAGGCGCTGCTCACCCGAGGTCCGAATTAGCAGGTCCGGGTCGGGCATATCAGCGGTGTACAGGCGTGAAGAGATATCTTCCACACTCAATTGGACGGCCAGATCCCCCAGGGACGAACCTACCTCGGCCGCCTCGCGTAGTATAGTGCGAACCGCATCCACAATCTCCTGACGGCCACCGTAGCCGACCGCAATATTCACGCGGACACCGGACAGGTGTGCCGTCTGCTCGATCGCCCAGTCCAGACGCTCGTGCAGCTGATGCGGGATTAGGTCAATATTTCCGATAGCACGTACCGGGCCGCAGGCCGACTCCACCAGACGCACCAGGAAATCATCAATCACGGCCACCAGGCCGATCAACTCCTTCTCGGGGCGCTTGAGGTTCTCGGTCGAGAGCATGTACAGGCTCACCTGCGGGATCGACAGCTCGGTGCACCACGCCAGAAAATCAATAATCCGCTCCGCACCGGCGGCATGCCCTTCGCGGGTACTCAAGCCGCGCTGGGCGGCCCAGCGGCGGTTGCCATCCACCAGCACTCCGATATGCGCGGGCAGGGTCTCGGGATTCAGCGAGCGGGCCAGGGCTTTCTCGTAGACGGTCGGCTCGGTGACAGTGCCGGGGTTGCTGGCGTGACCGTGCACGGTAATCACGGGCAGGGCGTTGGCGCTCATAGCTCGTACCTCATTCGGCTGTCGTAGCGGTTGTGTCGGCGGGCTCGCGGTGGAAGATTCCTCGGTGATAAAATCCCCAAGCCTCTATTCTACGCCCCAGCCCCCAACGGTGGAGAGCCGCCCCGGGATCGCGGGCTGGGAATCAGCTCAAAATTTTACAG
Source organism: uncultured Rothia sp. (assembly GCA_963521575.1). GTDB lineage: Bacteria > Actinomycetota > Actinomycetes > Actinomycetales > Micrococcaceae > Rothia. Next base: position 5,791 of record CAUQVM010000047.1, on the reverse strand, counting down.
CTCGGATAGGACGCCAAACCCCACCCACTCCGCTCCTCCAATACCGCGAATTCTCACGGGACACGAAGGCTGAACAGAATACTTATTTCGGCTACGGCAATACCAAATCCCCAGTCCAGAGAATAAATATATTAGATAACGTAGTAATCGCTAAGACCCTCAGCCAGGCTATGCTCGGGTAGGTTTACCTCAGTGCGCGAAGAAGCCAGTGTGTAGTCTTCCCAAGGCCAAATCGTCTTGAGCTGTTCGTTCGACACCGCAAAGAATACGCCGTTCGGGTCTACCTGCGAAGCATGTGCCAGCAGGGCACGGTCACGCTGCTCAAGATGTTCAGGAACCAAGATGCGGGTCGTGGTCTCATGGCGCGGGCCATTCCCCGAACCTGCACGGTGGGCAATATTTTCAATCCACCCGCTCAGGATGCTCTCCCCCTGAGTCTCAAGCAGGTGCTCGTGCAGAGCAAGGGTGCGTTCCGGGTTGAAAGCACGATCATAGTAGAGCTTTAGCGGGGTCCAGGGCTCGCCCTCCCCCACATAGGCTTCGGGGTCGCCAACCTTCTCAAAAGCCTCCACCGCCACCTTGTGACTCATAATATGGTCGGGGTGCGGGTAACCGCCGATTTCGTCGTAGCTAATAATAATGTGCGGTCGATACTCGCGTACCAGGCGCACGAGCGGTGCAGCCGCACGGTGCAGGGGCATGGTGCCGAAGGATCCGTAAGGTAGCTCGGGTTGGGGATCTCCCTCGGGCAAACCAGAGTCGAAGAAACCGATCCAGCGGTGCTCGATACCCATAATCTCGCGGGCGGCGGCCATTTCTGAGCGACGCAGACCCGGCAGGTCGCGGTGCGCGCGGGGGCTGTTAGCAATTTCCTCGTTGAGGATATCGCCGCGCTCGCCACCGGTCATGGTTGCCACCATGAAGCGGGCGCCGCGGGCAATGTACGCGGAGGCAGTTCCGGCACCTTTGGAGGACTCGTCGTCGGGGTGCGCGTGCACGGCCAGAATGCGCAGACCGGTGTAGTCTTCGTCCAGTGGCTTGAGAGCCTGCACGGGAGGATGAGTCGGAAGGTTTTCCTTCAGCAGTTCGATGGCTTCGCTCACGGTGTGTGTCCTTTGAATGAAATAGTGCGTCGGTGCGGTTTGGTGTGGAAACCGGGGCTTACAGGGGCAATGTTTTACCCGTGTAGCTTCTCGTATGATACCCAAGGAAGGGCAGAGCACACTAGTGCAGATGACGCCGTATGACATCATGAAATATGGCGTCATATCCGCGAAATATTGCGACTTCTCAACACATATGGAGGCGGAGTTCGGCAGATCGTATTTAGCTCAAGGAACAGCATTCAAGGCGGGTTCAAGGTGAGGGATTTCTGGACTGATACCGCGGAACAATCCGCGGGTGCTCTAGAATGGGTCTGTTATTTTAATCGTTCCGCACCGGCAATGCCGGCGCACAAGCAAAGGATACGTATGGCTGAAAATACCGGTGCATGGCTCACCCAGGACGCCTTCGACCGCCTCACCCAGGAGCTGGAGTACCTGTCCGGACCGTACCGTCAGGAAATTGTCGACCGCATTGCGCAGGCTCGCGATGAAGGCGATCTCCGCGAGAACGGTGGCTACCACGCCGCCCGCGACGAGCAGGCTAAGAATGAAGCCCGCATTAAGCAACTCAAGCACCTGCTGGAGACCGCCCAGATCGGTGACGCCCCCGTCGACGACGGTATCGTTGCCCTCGGCATGGTCATTGAGGCAGAGGTAGCTGGCCGCGCGCTGAAGTTCCTGCTAGGATCGCGCGAAATTGAGGATACTCTTCCCGCCGGCACCGATCTGAAGGTCTTCTCCGAGAAGTCCCCGCTGGGTGCCGCTATTTTGGGCGCTAAGCAGGGCGATACCGTCTCCTATCTGGCCCCGAACGGCAAGGAACTGAGCGCCAAGATTATCTCGGTAGTTCCTTTCCAGGGTTAGGAGCCGTCCACGGCTATTTGCCAGAATCAGCTAACTAAAGCACAGTGCGGGGTGTTGAACTTTTAAGTTCAGCACCCCGCACTGCTTCTACCTTCAACGGCCTCAGTCAGGCTGTAGGCTCAGGACTAAGACTTACAGCCCATCGGCCTTGTTAGAGATCGGCTTAATAGACAATGATCGGCTTGAAGCCTGCATCTTCCAGGGCTGCAATGACCTGGCGGCAGTGCTCCACACCCTTGGTCTCCATATCGATGGTGATGGACACGTCGCCCATAGACAGCGAGCCGCCCACGCGGGTGTGGTCCACACCGGTGACGTTTGCATCGTTCTCGGAGATAATACGCGAAATGGTCGCCAGCTCACCCGGGCGGTCAGAAAGCATCATTTTAATGGTCATATAACGGCCCGCTGCGGAGAGGCCGCGCTGAATCACCTTCAGCATGAGCATCGGGTCGATATTGCCGCCCGAGAGCACACACACCACGGTGCCAAGGTCGCCGTACTCCTCCTTGAGCTTGCCGTTCATGAGGGCCGCAACCGGTACAGAACCGGCGGGCTCCACGACCAGCTTGTTGCGCTCCATGAGGAAGATGAGGGCGCGGGCAATATCGTCTTCGCTTACGGTTGCCACGTCATCCACTAATTCTTTAATAATGGAGAAGGGCATCTGACCGGGGCGACCCACCGCAATACCGTCAGCAATCGTGGAAACCTTCTTCAGCGGCACGAGCGCATCAGCAGCAAGAGATAGCGGGTACGCCGCGGCGTGCTCGGCCTGAACACCAATGATCTTAATCTTCTTGCCCAGTTCCTGCTCCTTGGCGCGCACAGCCGCCGAGAGCCCAGCCAGCAGGCCGCCGCCGCCCACACCCACAATGACGGTGTCCACGTTGGGAACCTGTTCCAGAATCTCCAGGCCAATGGTGCCCTGGCCGGCGATAATATCCTCGTTGTCGAAGGGATGCACGAACACGGCACCAGTTTCCTCCGCGTAGCGCTTGGCCTCCGCGAGCGCCTCATCTACCGTCACGCCGTGCAGCTCAACCTCCGCGCCATGATCTCGGGTTGCGGTAATCTTCGGCAGAGCTGCACCCAACGGCATGTAGATGCGTGCCTTAATGCCCAGACGGTCTGCCGCCAGCGCCACGCCCTGGGCGTGGTTGCCTGCGCTTGCCGCCACCACGCCTCGCTTCTTCTCCTCCTCGGAGAGTTTAGCCATACGTACGTACGCGCCACGCACCTTGAAGGAGCCCGCGCGCTGCAAGTTCTCGCACTTGAAATACACCTCGGATCCCAGGCGCTGGCTCAGCGCACGCGAATGAGCCACCGGGGTGCGCTCAATAACGCCGTCCAGCAGCTCTGCGGCTCGTTCAATATCGCTGAGGGTCACGGGCAGGGAGTCGAGGTCTACGCTCACGGGTCTTCCATTCTGATGGTGTGCCGCAATCACTGGTGTGGTGCGGTGATGTCTTGCTCATCCCATTCTAGTGGATGGGTACGGCAAGGGGCCGACTGCGGCCGGGTAGTCTCTATCTAAGACACTGTAATGTTTCTTAAAGGCCACAGCCGCTGGGGGATCACTGGCCGTCACCCCTCTGAGGTGCCTCCTGGGTCGAGGTACTCTTATCTTTCGTCACGTCCTGCGGCATTGATTCTCGGTGCTCCAGCTTCGAGGTGACCTTCTGAACGTTCTTGCGGCGCTCGATAGAACGCTCTTTCGCAGCTTCAGCACGCTTACGCTCGTGCGGGAAGAGGAACTCCTTATCGCGTAGCTCAGGGTCGTTTTCCCAGGCGCGCTGAGCCAGGTAGCGCACCACGGAGTTGACCATGGCCAGCAGGGGCACAGCGAAGAGTGCACCCACCGCGCCAAAAATCATAGATCCGCCGGCAACCGAGAAAATCACAGCCAGCGGGTGCAGTGAAACAGCCTTGCCCATAATGAGCGGTTGCAGGATGTGCGATTCCAGTTGCTGGACCAGCAATACGATGCCGAGCATAATGAGTGCCTGCACCGGCCCTAAAGCCACCATGGCCAGCAGAACTGCCACCGCACCCGAGATCAGGGCACCAATGACCGGGATGAAGGAGCCGAGGAAGACCAGCACGCCCAGCGGAACAACCAGGGGGACACCCAGAATTGCGGCGCCCACACCGATGCCCACGGCATCAATAGCCGCCACCAGAATCTGAACGCGCACGTACGCGCCCAGGGACTTCCAGCCGGCGCGGCCCGCGCCGTTCACGGCTGCGCGCGCATCCTTTGGGAAGAGACGAGTTATAAACAGCCAGATGCGTTCACCCTCCATGAGGAAGAAAAGGAGAGTAAAGAGGGTCAATAGAGTGCCGGTGGCAACCTCTGCGGCGGTAGATCCCACCCGAGAAACACCGTTCAGCACGGAAGCAGGATTATCCGTGACGGCCTTTTCTACCTGATCCAGAATCTGGTTGAGTTGCTCCGCTCCCAGATCGTAGCCGAGGCTTTTAAGAAGATCAACCAGCTTCTGATATCCCTCAAGCGCTTTATCCGCCATGGCGGCAAAGCCGCGCACCAATTGCTGGCCGGTTAGGGAAATAATTGCGGCAAGTACCAAGAGCAAGCCCACCTCAGCAATGGCTGCCGCACCACCGGCACGCACACCCTTCTTGCGCAAGAGCATAACGGTCGGGCTGAGCAAGGCGGCCAGCAACGTAGCCACCATGAGTGAAATGACCAGTAGAGACACATGGCCCAGGCCCTTCCAGATGAGCCAGGCGACACCCACGATCGTAATGATCCGCCAAGCCCAGGAACCAGCCACTTCCAGTGCGAAAGGTACCCGATACCTGCGTTCTTCCTCAGCCAGATATTCTTCTGCAACCGGTGTAATTTTCAAGCTGTCTTCCTATCTGTGCGAAGCGCGCGCCCTCGAATCCCGCTCTCGACCTCGAGTAGAAACAGGTCAGAGCCGGGGCAATGCCATAGTTTTACCATTCTACCGGCGAGGTTCGGTATTACTTGCACCCGGCTGCCAACCCGACACGGCAAAGGCGGCGGCACCCACTCGGGGTACCGCCGCCTCTCGACGTTGTTTTAGTCGTCGGTAAACATACTTGCCAGGTACATGAGAACACGCAAAATCTCAACGTAGAGCCAGACCAGGGATGCGGTCAGGCCAAAGGCCAGACGCCAGGACTCGCGCTCGGGTAGACCCGCATCCACGGCCTCAGCAGTAGTGGTGAAGTCCAATAGTAGCGAGTAGGTTGCCAATGCCACGGCAAAGATACCCACAACCAGGCCCAGCGGGATACCGAAGAGGCTCACGCTCCCCAGGGAGGAGCCGAAGATACCGGCGCCCAGCATCGAGATCAGGCCGTAGGCGAGGTAGCCAATCGCGCCGATCATGAAGATTTTATTTAGCTTGGGGGTAGCGCGTAGCTTACCGTTAGCGAACAGGGCCAGGGTTGCACCGGCCACCACAATGGTTGCCAGAACGGCCTGCATTGCGATACCCGGGTAACGCTGGTTAATAAGGGCTGACATGCCACCCAGTAGCAGGCCTTCCATCAGCGCGTAGGTCATGACCAGAATCGGGGAAACCTTCTTCTTAAAGGAGTTCACCAGACCCAGTACCAGGCCACCAACCATGCCCAAGAGCATGAGGAGGGGGACGAACCAGGCAACAACTGCGCCAACGGTGACCAGCGCCAGGTTAATGCCGGTCTTGACTAGCACGTCGTTCATGGTCAGACGCTCGCCAGCGGGGATGGGTTCGGAGTGTGCAAAATCCTCGTAGACGGGTGCATTATGGTCGGTACCGAAGTGGGGGGTGCCGTACTGGGGT
>CAUQVM010000046.1:0-11297 GCA_963521575.1 uncultured Rothia sp. | reverse complement strand
TTCTAAGCCAATTGGATCTGGAATTCCCCGGAATCAGCGCCTCCAAGATTCGGTTCTTGGAGGAGCGCGGTCTGGTGCATCCCAGTCGAACCGAAACCGGATACCGCAAGTACTCTCAGACGGATATCGAGCGTCTACGCTACATCCTTACCATGCAGCGCGACCACTACATGCCGCTCAAAGTTATTCGTCAGCACTTGGAAGACCTGGAAGCTGGTCGAGTGCTGAACTCCATGCCGACTACGGTCAGCGAGGACGTTCTCGATAGCGTCCTGGGAGTTAACGAGCAGGAGGGCCGTACCTACACCCTCCGCGAGCTGTCAGAGTACGCGAACACCACTCCGGAGTTGATTCGTGAGCTCATTGACTTTGGTCTGCTGGAAGACGCGCCGGAGAATGAGTACAGCGATTATGACGTGCTGATTGCACGCGTGAGTGCTGAACTCACTCAGCACGGCATTCAGCCCCGCCACCTGCGCGCCTTTAAATCCGCTGCCGATCGTGAAATCTCCCTCGTGGAGATCGCGGTGGCACCGTTGGCCTTGCGTCGAGACGCGGCCTCGCAGGCGCAGGACCGAGCCGATAAGATTCGCAAGCTCTGCCTGCAGTTGCACGCGACTCTCGTCGAATCGGCCATGCCCACCTATGACTAGGCGGGTCTTCGGGCTTCATATACTCCGGATAGAAGGCAAGCCACCGGACAGCTTGCCCAACTTCTCCAAGACCCTGAGAGCCTAACCACCTCTCATTCTCTTACGGGGAGTGCTGGCCACACGGTGCAGACCCGGCAGTCGTAACACATCAGTGTGGCGGCACCTAGATTTGGATGAAGCTTTCTACCCCTTCATCCAACACGAAGAGCTTCTCTCCAGGGGCTCCCGGCCTGCTAAAGGCTGTTCACTCAACTCAGCTGCGAATGCGTGCTCACTAATTGGTGAGCACGCATTCGCTTTTTAATCCCTCGGAACGGGCAGCGGGATAGGCCGCAGAAAGAGCGTCCATGCTGGTGGTGAGTTGAGAGAGCCCCGGTCGAGGTATGAGCTAGACTCCCGAGGAGAAGGCTTTATCCAGAAGAACACTTCGAAAAACTCGGGAAAAGAGCTTCGAAAAAGATCATTCCGAATCGGTGGGTTTGATTTTAAGTAGAGACATCCATCGGTTAAAATGAAGTGAGTGTACCGCGCCTATCGCGCACCGGTCGCTCCGTCAAATCTTCGCGGAAGGCCTGGGTTAGTTGTCTGGAGTTCGCGCGTGATGCGATACCGGCTGTATAAGATGGGGCACGGTGAATCGCTTAACGACCCGCACTACCCGCACGGTGTGCAAAGACACCGCGAAGCCTGCGTACGAGACGGTTCCGCGCCGTCTCGAGCACAGATGACGACACAAGGAGGGACCATGCTGGAGCATCAGGCATCCGGGCGCACCGGACAGAACGCAGGCGCCAACGAAGTATGCCGGGGCTATGACCAGCCCCTGGAAGGATTTGACGCTCTCTTCCCCATGGCCCCGCCTCCGCGCGGTGAGCAGGGCGTCCTGTTCACCGATCCTTACTCCGTCGTTGCAGAAAATCTTGGCTACCGCGGGGCCGTCGCGTGCAAGGCTGCAGGCATTACCTACCGTCAGCTTGACTACTGGGCTCGCACCAACCTAGTTGTACCTACCGTACGTGCCGCCTCCGGTTCGGGCAGTCAGCGCCTGTACAGCTTCCGAGATGTGCTGGTTCTCAAAATCGTTAAGCGCCTGCTCGACACCGGCGTATCTCTGCAGCAGATCCGCCTCTCCATTGATCACCTGCGCACCTGCGGTATGGACGACCTGGCCAATATTACCCTCATGAGCGACGGCACCACAGTCTACGAGTGCACCTCACCCAACGAAGTCATCGACCTGGTCCAAGCCGGTCAGGGGGTCTTCGGTATCGCCATCGGTCGTGTCTGGCGAGAAATTGAAATGAACCTCAATGGTCAGCCCGGTGAAGAAATGCATGAACCCTTCGACGGTGATGAGCTGGCAGCCCGTCGAGCTCGCCGCGTACAGGCCTAATACTTGAGAAATATATCAATACACGGTTGAGAAAATACTAACTATAACCCCCTGTCAGGGTGGGTAAACCCCGGAGGTTCGCTAAAATAAAGGGGCATTACACCTCACTCATATAACGGACTCTCCATGCCCCGAATCGTCAGTATTAGTAGCCTTAAAGGTGGCGTAGGAAAAACCTCCATCACCCTGGGGCTTGCCTCCGCTGCGCTCCACAGCGGCCTCTCAACACTTGTCATTGACCTTGACCCCCACGGGGATGCCAGTACCGCTTTGGCGGTCGACGAGAGAATTCCCGATGTTGCCTCCCTGATTGCCAGCCCCAATGAACGGGCTTTCGCGGACGAAACCGGTGAATCTTCCTGGAACACTCTCGTAGACAAACCGACCCTCCTAACCAGTACCCCTGCGGGTACCGGATGCGTCCGGGTGGCTCGCGGATCGGCACGTTCCACTCTCATTGACCGCCAGAAAGCGGCCCCCTTCATTCGTCGATTCAAACGGATGGTCAAAGCCGCTGCCGATGCTTATGACCTCATCCTTATCGACTGCCCGCCTTTCTTCGGGACTCTCTCTTCCATGGGATGGGCCGTGAGCGAACGCGTTCTCTCCGTCGCCGAACCTGCGCTCTTCTCCGTGGCCGGTACCGAACGCACCCTGCGCGCCATTCTCCGCTTTCAACAGGAGAGCGGATCTACCATAGACGGAGCCGGAGTCATTATTAATAAGATGCGCCCCTCCGATAGCGAGCATAGGTACCGTTGCGAGGAAATGCACTCGCTCTTTGGCGACCTGGTGGCCGAACCGATCATTGCCGAAAGCCCCGTACTGCAGCGCGCTCAGGGCGCAGCCTATCCTATCCACTTCTGGCCCGATGAAGAGTCCGTCGAACCCGCAGTGGACTTTACTCGCCTGCTCCTGGGCCTTATGGCCGATCTCTAAACCGGCCACTTTAACCTTGTGCAACGTTCCTCAAAGCACGCGGAATAGAGGCTCGCTTCCACACGTTATAGTGTGGAGTAGAGAATATCCGTGCGCCTGGAGAAGCAGACGTCGGCACCATTCCGGCCGCTGGGACGGCCCGCAGAATGCATACGAGAGGAACGCTATGAGCATTGAGAACCTGGAGCACATCGACGGTGTAGCCCAGTACGACCTAATCGTTATCGGCTCAGGATCCGGTAATACCCTCATCGGCCCTGAATGGGATGAGAAAAAGGTAGCGCTGATCGACGGTGGAATCTTCGGCGGAACCTGCCTCAACGTGGGGTGCATCCCCACCAAAATGTACGTCTACCCGGCCACCGTAGCCCAGAAGGCACGTGAACTCTCGCATCTGGGGGTAGAGGCACACGTAGACGCTGTACGGTGGACTGATATCCGCGACCGAATCTTTGCCTCCCGCATCGATCAGATTTCTGAAGGTGGCCGCAATTGGCGCGCGAGCCTACCCAATGTGGACTTCTACGGCCAGTACGGTCAGTTTGTTGGTTCGCACACCGTGGAACTGACCGACGGAACCCGCCTGCACGGCCGCCAGATTGTAATTGCGGCAGGCTCCCGTCCCGTTATACCTGAAGTTCCCGGTATCGACTCGGTGAAGGTCTACACCAACGACACTATTATGCGCCTGGATGAGCAACCCGAGCGCCTCGTCGTCATTGGCGGTGGCGTGATTGCCGCCGAATTCTCTCATGTCTTCTCAGCCCTGGGTACCCGAGTCACCCAGATCAACCGTTCCTCCCGCCTACTGCGCGGTGTGGATGAGGAGGTCGTGGATCGATTCGAAGAGTCTGCGCGTCAGCAGTGGGAGATTGCCAAGAATACTTCCCTCGTCGAGATTCGCGAGAACCGAGACGGTAGCGTGACCGTGGTGGCAGAACACGGTGAAGGTCAGGCTGAGGAACTCCTCGAAGTCACCGCCGATGCGGTGCTCATCGCCACCGGTCGCCGACCCAATACCGACACTCTCAATGCCAAGAACTTCTTCGATGTACTAAATAACGGTCTACTATCCGTCGATAAGTATCAGCGCGTACTCTACAATGGGGCCCCGGTCCACGGAGTCTTCGCTCTGGGCGACGTGTCGAGTAGCTACCAGCTTAAGCACGTGGCCAACCACGAGGCGCGCATTGTGCAACACAACCTCACTCACCCCGAGGCGCTACGAGCCAGTGACCACCGCTACGTACCCGGTGCGGTCTTCAGCAACCCGCAGATTGCCGTGGTCGGCATGACCGAGGAACAAGCACGCCAGGCCGCCGCTCGAGAGGGCTTTGAGATTACCGTCAAGTCCCAGAACTTTGGTGACACCGCCTACGGCTGGGCCATGGAAGATCGAGTTGGTCTGTGCAAGCTTATCGCCCGTAAGGACACCGGCGAGCTACTGGGTGCTCACCTGGTGGGTGAGGAATCCTCTGTACTCATCCAGCCGCTCATTCAGGCCATGAGCTTCAACCAGGATGCCCGCACCTTGGCCCGCGGACAGTACTGGATTCACCCGGCGCTCACCGAAGTCGTGGAGAACGCGCTACTCGGCCTGGAATTCGACGCACCCGCCCAGGGCTAAAGCCCATCCATCGAGCGCCAATTTTTCTGCGGGTGAGCCACATGTGCAGGCAATAAGAAGGATGGGGCCGCACCGAATCGGTGCGACCCCATCCTGCTGTTCCTGCTCCCAGAGTTAAAGAGCTAGCGTTCTAGTCCTTCTGCTGGGAGGACGAGGATTTCTGCTCGGCCAGTTTCTCAGTCTTTGGAACGGCCTTTAGGGAGACCCCCGGAGTAGGCTCCTCAATACTTTCACCAAGATCTTCGGGACTTCCTGCCCCCTTCCGGTTCTCTACCTCTCCAGAAGCATCCGAGGGAGAATCCTCAGCGCCCGGTCCATGAGTCTCCTGGTACTCCTGAATCATTTCGGCCGCCTGACCTCGAAGTTCCTCCAGCTTCTCGCTCGCCTGACCTCGAAGTTCCTCCAGCTTCTCGCTCGCCTGCTCGCGCAGTCCAGCAAACTTTTCCGACTGCTCCGCAGCGTAGGTCTGCAAACGAGCCAACGAGTCCGAAGTGCTATCAGCCATCTTGCCGTACATCTCGTCTACATAGGAGGAAAAATCCTGCAAGATTTTTGCGCGGCGAAGCTTCTGCGAGGGGGTTAGATGGCCCTCCTCCTCGGTTAGATCACGGTTCATAATGCGGAACTCCCGAATGCCCTCGGCGCGGGAAACTAGCTGGTTTGCCTCGTCAATAATGCGCTGAACAGCAGCCCGCACCGCCGGATGTACCGCCGCCTCGGGAACGGATAGGGAACGGGGCAGGCCCAGACGCTCCAGCTGATCGGGTAGGGTATCCGGGTCAAGCGTTACTAGCGCGGCAACAAAGGGTTTCTCGTCACCCACCAGCATCGCCTGAGAAACCAGGGGAGAGGTGCGCAGATGATTCTCTGCAATACCCGGAATCACGTTCTTGCCTCCGGCAGTTACAATGATTTCCTTCTTGCGACCCACAATCTTCAGGTTGCCGGACTCATCGAAGCGGGCCAAATCTCCGGTACGGAACCAGCCGTCCTCGGTAAAGGCCTGCCGGTCCTCCTCGGGGTTCTTATAGTAGCTCTTAATGACGCCCACGCCGCGCACCAGTAGCTCACCGTCCTCGTCCAGGCGTCCCTCTGCACCCGGAATAAGGGGGCCAATCATGCCAATCTGATAGGGGTTAATGCGGCCCACAGCAATGGGTGCGCAGGTCTCCGTCAGGCCGTAGCCCTCAATGACCTGCACGCCAACAGCATGGAAAAAGTGGGTGAGGCGCTCGCTCAACGGGCCGCCTCCTAAGACGGCGTAGCGCAGACAGCCACCCAGGGCTGCACGCAACTTGGAATACACGAGCTTGTCATAAAGGGCATACTGCGCCGCCAGTTTGAGCGGAATGCGCCCCGAAACTTTTGCCTGGGACCACGCGATGGCAATGTCGACCGAGCGCTCAAAGAGAGCCTTGTTCAGTGCACCACCCTTCTCCGCTTTAGCTTTGGTACTTTCGTATACTTTTTCAAAAACGCGGGGAACCACCAACAGCATGGTCGGTTTGAAACTGCCCAAATCTGCCGCGAGGTTCTTAATATTGGGAGAATGCCCAATAACCAGGCCCGCATCCAGCGCCAGCACCTGAATCAGACGAGCCAGCACGTGGGCCAGCGGCAGGAATAGGATGGAAGAATTGCGAGGGTTAGCGATTTCCGATTCCACCAGCTTGGCGTTAGCGCTCAGGTTTAAGAAGTTGCCGTGAGTGAGAGAACAACCCTTAGGGCGGCCGGTCGTACCGGAGGTGTACACAATGGTGGCAATGTCTTCTCCACCCGCGATGGAGCAAACCTGCTCAAGCTGTTCATCGGTAATTTCCTTGGCTCGGGCGCTGAGAGCTTCCAAATCACCGTTTTCAATGACCCAGCGATACTTTAAACGCATCGGCTTATCGGTGGTAGAGGAGAATTTCTCCGCTTCCCGCATACGCTGCAGGAGCTTCTCGTCCTCGATGAAGACAGCAATGGTCTCCGAATGGGAGAGAGCCCAGGCAACCTGAGCCGGTGCGTTCGTCTCGTAGACCGGCACAGAAATAGCGCCGGCATACCAAATGGCGAAGTCAATAACTGTCCATTCAAAGCGGGTGCGGCTCATAATACCCACGCGGTCACCCGGGCGGATACCGGCCGCCATCAAACCCTTGGCCAGGTCGGTCACCTGCTGGTGGAACTGTTGGGCACGCACCGGCTGCCAATTGCCCGGAGACATCTGCCGGCGGTATAGCACGGGGTTCGCACTATTGGCGCGGTGACGCTCAACAATACTCGTGAGGTTCAACGACGGATCGACGAGTAGCTCGGCGGGGGAAGAGAAGACTTTCATAGTGAGCCTTTCGGTGAGGGTACGCCCGATTCCGGACTGTATCCTGTGGGAGGCTCCCGAGGGAGCATAGGTATGAACGAGAGATGCTACGCCTTTAAGAGTGTGATGCGGTCTTGGGGAGTAGCGCAGTCATGAGTGAGCGACATAACGAAATCCTGCAGGGACGTAAGGAGGTGCTCTGCATCGTAATCGAGCGTTGCCACATGGTAGCTGCGGGTCAGCCACCTAAATTCTACAGGAGCTGAACAGTGTTCGAGAAAATATTTATGGGAGCCATCCGACACAGTGTGATCTGCGAGCGAACGCAGGTATAGTACCGGTGCCGTCAATTGCGGAATCAAGGCGCGAACCTGCACTCCCAATAGGTGTAGCTGATACACAGAAGCTGTGGGTGTCATCGGGTAGGCGCCCTCGCTCACCCCCGGAATTGCAATATCAGACCCCACCGATTTGAGGACCGGAAAAATCTTCGCCAAAACGCCGGCATGGCGCATCAGGGGGTTCACATCAACAATATAGGGATTAATGAGTGCCGTTCCCGCCACCGGTCGGCGCGCCGAAAGATGCAGAGCCAGAGCCCCTCCCATGGACATACCCACTACCACAATGGGCAGCCCGGTTTGAGTCAAGCGATCGTAGGCAGATTCCACTGACTCGAGCCACTGCATAAAAGTGCTACCCCGCAGATTCTTCCAGTTGGTGCCGTGCCCAGCCAATAAGGGCATCTCCACCGGGTACCCCAAAGTCATGAAACGCTCAGCAATAGGACGCATACTGTGTGGGGACCCGGTAAAACCGTGTACCAGAAGGATCGCGGCAGGAGCCGACACCGGAGAACCCCCTTCAGATGAAGGCCTAAAAGAAACAGGGGAGTGGTCGAAGCTCTGCACCCCCGCATCCCTCGCGTTCTGGACGGTGAGTTCGCGTCGCTCGCGAGCCTTGCGGCGTGCGCGCCTAATCGGTTCCAGGGAATTATCAAAAATACTCAAAATTCTCCTCCGGGCAGAAGCAATACCGGCTGATATTGGAACGTGGGCTAGGTCTAATAGCGGAACGCGGATGCATCGACCGGAGGGGCCGGCCGGCCACATCGCACATCTCCCGATGAAACCATACCCCACGCCCCTCAGTGGTAGCTGTGAAAAGGCATGTGCGTGCCATGGGCGAACATCGATCTCGTCGGAGCTTTAGAACACGTTAGAATTGAGGCTGGACGATACGTGGCTGGAATATTTCAGAGAGGAAACTCATGCCGACCACCCCCCTCTACACATGCCTCAAAACCCTCGGATTGCCCCTGCTCACCGGACTCTACCATCACGAGGTGGAAGGTCTCGATAACCTACCCGAGGGTCCCTACATTGTCGCCAGCAACCACCTGGCCTTCTGTGACTCCATCTTCATCCCTCTCGCCCTACCACGTACCGTGAACTTCCTGGCCAAGAGTGACTACTTTACAACCCCCGGCCTTAAGGGGCGGGCCATGGCGGCCTTCTTCCGCGGAGTCGGCCAGCTGCCCATGGACCGATCCGGAGGTGCCAAAAGCCAGCGCTCCCTCGATACCGGTGCAAAGGTACTCGCCGAGGGAGGTGTTATCGGTATCTACCCCGAAGGAACCCGTAGCCCCGACGGTCGCGGTTACCGACCCAAGATCGGTGTCGCTCGTTTAGCCCTGGAATCACGCGTACCCGTCGTGCCTATTGGCCAGATTGGCACCGACCTGATTCAGCCCGCCGGTTCGAACCGCATCCACCTGCGCCATAACGGCGCGCCCATCCGAGTGTGCACCGTCATTGGCAAGCCCCTCACCTTTGAGAAATACACCATCGACGCGGAAAACAGCTACCGCTCCCAGCGTGAGGTGGCCGACAGCATCGGTGCCGCAATTCGCGCCCTGAGCGGGCAGGCGTACGTGGACGTGTACGCTGACCGTGTGAAAAAGCTAATGGCTGAAGAATCGCTGGATGCTACCGCAGCCCTGGAATATCTACAGAAAACCGCAGAACGCTAAGGGGTACCGTTCTATCTGAACTATGAGATGACATCGCTAAAGGAGCGGCGCCCAGCGCACGGCGCGAGTACAATGGTGTTCTATTCTTCAAATGGAATTTTTACGATACAACATAATCCCTCAATCCCTCGCGGAATTTCCAAGGGGACAAGCCCCGAAAGAAGAAAATCGGGGGAATAAATAGTGAAGAATAACCCCATAGAAACTGAGCGGAACAGCCTCTCCCACGCCGGGAAAGGTAAACCGCCAAGACGATCCCGACGGAGTGAAGATGAGCACCCAGAACCTCAGCACCTCGCAGGCACATGACTACGGCCTGGATACCTGGCGCAATCTGCACATTGATCAGCAGCCTACGTGGAGCGATCACGAAGATTTTGCGAGCACCGTTGCCGAATTGAGCTCGGTTCCCCCGCTCGTCTTCGCCGGTGAAGTAGACGCCATGCGTTCAGCACTCGGTGAAGTCGCCGAAGGCCGCGCTTTCCTGTTGCAGGGTGGCGACTGCGCTGAGACCTTCGCGGGTGCTACCGCCGACAAGATTTCGGGCCGTGTTAAGACCATTCTGCAGATGTCTGCAGTGCTCACCTACGGTGCTTCCATGCCCGTGGTGAAGATGGGCCGCATGGCCGGACAGTTCTCCAAGCCGCGATCGGCTGATACGGAGACCCGTGGCGATGTCACCCTGCCTTCCTTCCGCGGTGAGACCGTCAACGGCTACGAATTCACCCCCGAAGCACGCGCCCACGATCCCAAGCGCATGTTGCACGGCTACCACACCAGTGCCTCCACCCTGAACCTGGTACGCGCCTTCACGAAGGGCGGCTTTGCTGATTTGCGAGCCGTGCACCAGTGGAACCGAGGCTTCACCTCCAACCCCGCCCACGAACGCTACGAGGAGACAGCGAGTGAAATCGGCCGCGCCCTCAAGTTCATGGAGGCCTGCGGCGTCAATTTTGAGGCTCTCAAAACCACCGACATGTACGTTGGCCACGAGGCTCTTGTGCTCGACTATGAGCGTGCTCTGACTCGTATCGATTCGCGCACTCAGCTTCCTTACGATACCTCCGCGCACTTCCTGTGGATTGGTGAGCGTACCCGCGGTATCGACGACGCCCACGTGGATTTCCTCTCCAAAGTGCGCAACCCGATTGGCGTGAAGCTCGGCCCGACCACTACCGCTGAGGATGCGCTCGCCCTCATCGATAAGCTCGACCCGAACCGCGAGCCCGGCCGACTCACCTTCATCACCCGCATGGGCGCGAAGAATATTCGTGAGAAGCTACCCACAATCGTTGAGGGTGTGCAGGCCGAGGGTGCGAAGGTTGTGTGGGTGACCGATCCGATGCACGGCAACACCATCTCGGTGCCCTCCGGTTACAAGACTCGCCGTTTCGACGACGTACTGGATGAAGTGCGCGGCTTCTTCGAGGTGCACGAGGCCCTGGGTTCGTTCCCCGGTGGTATTCACGTGGAGATGACCGGCGATGACGTGACCGAGTGCCTGGGCGGCTCCGATGCCATCGACGAGGCCGCACTGGCTGACCGATACGAGTCGTTGTGCGACCCGCGTTTGAACCATTCGCAGTCCCTGGAGATTGCGTTCCTGGTTTCTGAGTACCTCAAGAACCGTGGCGGTCGCCACTAAGGCAACCTGAGGTGCAACCTCAGGCGGCGCGTATACGTTTTTAACTTAACCGCTCCGGCCCCGACTCCCCCCTTGGGGAGATTGGGGCCCGTCGCGTATTTTTTTGTGTAGCTTTGTGCGTGAACTCTTCAGTTTGGCCCTGCCGCCAGGTGGCTCCTTATCAGGAATAAGTAGGGGGTACAGGGGGGGGGCTAACCCGCGCCGAAGAGGCCTGACAGTCCCTGCCACCAGGCTGACTGCAAGACCGAGGTGGCCGCCCACCAGCCGGTGAAGCTGGCGCTCACACCCATCATAATAACGGCCAAAGCCCATACACCCACAACCGTACCCGAGGGTGTAGAGCCGAACTTCTTGGCCGGAAGACGGCGGTCGCGCGGGCGCTCACTCTCGGAGAGACCCTCGGTCCGAGCCTTTAAACCGAAGGAGCTGGCGAGACTAGACGCATCAGGTTCCCGAGGGGCTCGACCGAACTCTTGGTCGTTTCTCTGACTTGCCATGTCGTCAGCGGAGTAGCGGGAATACGAGTCCCGCAAGTACGAATCTAGCGGACGCTCAGCATAGATGGGAGAGTACTCTTTGGAGGCGGAAATGGACTCCTGTTCCGTCTGGGAATCGAGGTCAGCAGCCTGGGATTGTGAGGATAGAGGTACCGATTCCTCGTCCTCATCCTCGTCGTCTGCTTCTAGAGGTGCAGGGATGGAACGTT